>NZ_JBAPMI010000175.1:0-24015 GCF_049278535.1 Mycobacterium sp.
GATCGGTTTCCAGACCGGAGACGTCGGCCTCGATCTGAAGAGCGATCGGACACATCGGCAGCACCCGGCCGCGCACACCCAGGATCCGGCCAACTTCGTCGAGCGCGGCGACCGGATCGGCGAGCACCTCGTTGAGGCCGGCGAGCAGCAGGTTGCCGATCGGATGTCCCGACAGCGCACCACTGCCACCGAAACGATGCTGCATGATCGTTGCCCAGAGTCGCCCCTGTGGACTGTCAGAAGCCAAGGCGGCCAATGCCATTCGCAGGTCGCCCGGCGGCACCACCTCGAGCTCGCTGCGCAGCCGTCCCGACGAGCCGCCATCGTCGGCAACTGTGACGACCGCGGTGACATGCGGCGTGAGTCGCCGGGCAGCAGACAGCGTCGCGTACAGGCCGTGTCCTCCGCCGAGGGCGACAATCCGCGGGCTCATTCGCGGCCCAGATCCCGGTGCAATACCCGCACCGTCAGCTGCTTGTCGGATTCAAGGAGCTGCGCCAAAGCCTCGGCGATCGCGACGCTGCGGTGTTTACCTCCGGTGCAGCCGATCGCCACGGTCATATAGCGCTTCCCCTCCCTGCAATAGCCGTCGATAATCAGGGACAGCAATCGATGGTAAGTCTCCAGGAACTCCGCCGCGCCGGTCTGGCCAAGCACGTAGTCGCGAACCGCGGGATGTTGGCCGGTGTGCGGGCGTAAATCGTCGATCCAGTGCGGGTTGGGCAGGAACCGGACGTCCATCACGGTGTCGGCGTCCATCGGCAGACCGTACTTGAACCCGAACGACTCCACGGTGACGCTGGTCTGAGCGACCGCCTCGCCGCCGAAGGCGCGTTCGATGCTTTCCCGCAGCTCGCGCACCGACAGTGTCGAGGTGTCGATGACCAGGTCGGCGGTCGCGCGAACCGGAGCGAGCATCTCGCGCTCGGCGGCGATGCCCTCGGCCAGTGTCTGCTCCCCCTGCAGGGGATGGCTGCGTCGGTTCTGCTCGTAGCGGCGCACCAACATGTCGTCGGAGGCCTCCATGAACACGACCCGCGGGGTGATGTTGCGGGTCGCCAGGTCATTCCGCACCCAGTCCAGGTCGCCGGTGAAACCGCGAGAACGGGCGTCCATCACGATGGCCAGCTGTGTGATCCGCGATCCCGCGTCCAGTCCGAGGTCCACCATTCGGGTGATCAGCTGGGGCGGCAGATTGTCGGCGACATACCAGCCGAGGTCCTCGAGGACCTTGGCGGCGGTCCCTCTCCCGGCGCCCGACAAACCGGTAACCAGAACGACGTCGATGCCAGATTCGTTTGCGCCACCGTGGTTGTCGGCCTGATCCAGCGACCCAGCCTGATTCGCCCCGTCCATCCCCTCGCCCGTCATCCCGATGCCCGTTCAGCGATCCGGTCTTCCGTTGCAGCATCCGATCCGGTGGCGCGGCCTCGTAGCGCGGCAAGCACCGCGGTCGCCGTCGCAACCCCGATACCCGGAACGGAGGTGATCTCGTCGACCGTAGCCTCCCTGAGGCGGGCCAGTGACCCGAAATGGCCAACCAATGCCTTGCGGCGATGCTCACCCAGGCCCGGCACCGCATCCAGCGCCGACGCGGTCATCCGCTTGGACCGCTTGCTGCGGTGGTAGTTGATCGCGAACCGGTGGGCTTCGTCCCGCACTCGCTGCAGCAGGTACAGACCCTCGCTGTTGCGCGGCAAGATGATCGGGTCGGGTTCCGACGGCACCCACACCTCCTCCAACCGCTTGGCGAGTCCGATCACAGCGACGTCGGTGATGCCCAGTTCATCGAGAACCGCACTGGCGGCGTTCACCTGTGGCGCGCCGCCGTCGACCACGTAGAGGTTGGGAGGGTAGGCAAATCGACGCGACTTGCCTTCAGGTGAAAGGACTTTCGGGTCCTCTTGATCTTGAAGGTGGCGCACGAAGCGACGCCGGGTCACCTCAGCGATCGACGCGACATCGTCGGAACGACCGTGACCGGCCGCTTCCCGGATCGCGAAGTGGCGGTAGTCAGACTTGCGCGGCAGCCCGTCCTCGAATACCACCAGCGACCCGACTACATCGGTCCCCTGGACGTGGCTGATGTCGACACACTCGATGCGCAGCGGGGCGTCAGCCAACCCCAGAGCCTCTTGAATATTCTGCAGCGCAGCAGATCTGGCGGTGAAGTCGCCGGCCCGCTTCAGTTTGTGCTGTTGCAGCGCCTCTTTGGCGTTGCGCTGCACGGTTTCGGCCAACGCCCGCTTGTCGCCGCGCCGCGGAACCCGCAAGTTCACCCGTGAGCCGCGCAGCCCGGACAGCCAGGTGGTCAACTCTTCGGCATTGGGCGGCACGCACGGCACCAGCACCTCACGGGGCACCGGGTTGGTGGATTCGTCGGCAGCACCATCGAGTTCGGCCTGATCGCCGTAGAACTGGGTCAAGAATTGTTCGACGAGCTGCGCCTCGCCGGAATCACCCGGGTCGCCGGGCTTTTCGACGATCCATCCACGCTGACCACGAACGCGCCCGCCGCGGACGTGGAACACCTGTACGGCGGCTTCCAGGTCGTCGTCGGCGAACGCGACGACATCAGCGTCGGTGCCGTCGCCGAGCACGACGGCCTGTTTCTCCAGGGCTCGCTTCAGCGCCCCCAGATCGTCGCGCAACCGCGCCGCGCGTTCGAAATCCAGATCTTCTGCGGCGGCGTGCATCTGCTGTTCGAGACCGCGGGCGAACCGGTCGGTTTTGCCCGACAGGAAGTCGCAGAAATCCAGCACGATCTGCCGGTGCTGCTCGGCGCTGACCCGCCCGATGCACGGTGCCGAGCACTTGTCGATATAGCCGAGCAGACAGGGGCGGTCAATCTGGTTGTGCCGCTTGAACACTCCGGCTGAACAGGTGCGGGCCGGGAAGACGCGGGTCAGCAGGTCCAGGGTCTCCCGGATGGCCCAGGCATGCGAGTACGGTCCGAAGTAGCGGACTCCCTTTCGACGCGGGCCTCGATAGACCATCAGCCGGGGGTACTCCTCGTTGAGCGTGACCGCGAGCACCGGGTAGGACTTGTCGTCGCGGTAGCGGACGTTGAACCGCGGGTCGAACTCCTTGATCCAGTTGTATTCCAGCTGCAGCGCCTCGACCTCGGTGTTGACCACCGTCCACTCCACCTTGGCGGCGGTGGTCACCATCTGCCGAGTACGCGGATGCAGGCTCGCGACATCGGCGAAGTACGAGGTCAATCGGCTGCGCAGGCTCTTGGCCTTGCCGACGTAGATCACCCGTCCGTGCTGATCCCGGAATCGGTACACGCCGGGCTCGACCGGGATGGACCCGGGAGCAGGGCGATAGGTCGCGGGATCAGCCACGGTGTCCAAGGCTAGTCCGTGCCATCGACAGTGGGCTCGCCGTTAGAAGCGCGGCGGTGCGGTGTCGTAACCGGGTGTGGGCTCGGCAGCGACGCGGAGACGCCGATTGAGTCGACGCTCTGCCTCGACTCGGTGAGCGCGGCTCTGTCGGCGCGTGCGGGTTGGCATCTTCAACTCGCGATTGCTGCATTGTGCAACTTTCAACGGCTGGGCCGATATCCGTGGCGGCCTCCCTGGTCTTATCTAGGAGACGTAGACCTTGCCGCCCGGGTGGAGGCCCCGATTTGTAACGCACTCCGTGGGTGGTAGCAGCGATTGTCTTCAGTACGTTTTAACGTCAGCCCGAGACAGCGTCGGCCCGTGGGTCGAGGCCGAAGACCTGCACGGCGGCGGATTTGCCCTTGAGGGCGTGCGATCCCCGCTCGGTGAGTCCAGGTGGTCGATATGCCAGGACATCAACGGTCTGGTGGGTGAGAAGGATCGCGTCGCCCGTGGTCTTGGTGAGTTGTTCGACGCGGGCAGCCACGTTCACGGTGTCGCCGATCAGGGTGAACTCGAGCTTGCCTGCACCGCCGATAGTGCCAGCGATCACCAGGCCGGTGTTGATGCCGATACCGATCCGAAGCTCGCCGCCGAAGCGCTCGGTGACGAGGCGGTGAATCAGAACAGCCGCCCGCACTGCGGCGTCGGCATGATTTACGAGATCGTTCGGAGCGCCGAAGACGGCCAGAGCGCCGTCGCCAAGGAACTTGTTGACATGCCCACCGGCATCGACGACGGCAGGCACCACAATCTCGAACAGCGCGTTGAGGCGGGCGACCGTGTCCTCGGCGGTGTTGGCCTCCGCGAACGGGGTGAAATCGCGGATGTCGACGAACATCACGCTCACTTCGCGACGTTCGCCGGTGAAGGTGTCGTCACCCTGCTCGAGCAGCCGGGCCGCCAGGGCAGGGTCGACGTAGGTGCCAAAGGCGACCTGAAGTCGTTGGCGCTCAGCCAAACCGGCTTGCATGCGGTTGAACGACGCCGCCAGCGCGCCCAGGTCGTCATCTTGAACCACCGGCAGGCGTCGGCTGAAGTCACCTGCCGCAACACGTTCGGTTCCTTCGGCAAGATCGCGAATTGGTTGCAGCGACGGGGAGAAACAAGCGCCCACGACGAACGGTGCGAAGGCAAGCGTTAAGGCACCCCCGATCACGACAGCGAGCAGGGGAGCCTCACTGGCCCGATGGAACACCGTCGCCAGCATCGTGGCCAGGACAGCGAACGAGAACGTGGCCGCGAGCATGGACACGTTCGACCACGCGGCGAAGGTCGGCCGGGAGCGAGGCAGGGCGTCGCCGATGCCCGTATCACCGGCGATAGCGATCCTTGCTGGTCGCGATGTTGCTTCCACGAAACTGTGAATCATGACCAGGCAGCTGACAGAGCCCAAGACGGCGCCGAGGATCCCGTACTGAACCAGCCGCGGTCCCGTCGTCCCGGCGATCGCACCGACAACCACCAAGAGGAGTGCGATCCAAACAGCGCCCGCCCTCACCGTTCTGACCACCGCCTGGCGATTCCAGGCGTAGGTGGCCTCCAATGCCCTCGCCCGATCGGCCTCACGGCCTGCCGCCCACCGGTCCACCCGGCCGCTCGGGCCCACACCGGGAAGAACCGCTGTGTACACCATCACCACCACGACGGCCACCGTGACGGCAGCCGCCTCGACGTAGCGATCGGACTGCTCAAACGCAACAACAAGAAGCGCCGCTCCAAGCCAGACCGGCAGTAGTGCGAGGGAGGTTATCGCGAAGACCGCCCACGAGTACCTCGCTCCGTGCCGATCCCACGCCCACTGCCAGATGCGATCCATGGCGCGACACTAAACGCCAGGCACCCGAAACCACCTCCGGTCGGGCGAGCGATGCGCGGGTGAGCGCACTGGCAGGGGCTAGCGACGTGCTGGTATCGAGCTCGGGTCAGAACTCGTTTTCGAGGAACGCGGAACCCACAAGCTCATGGCGTGCCGGCGAATGGCGCCTGTTCTCGGTCACCTCTGCATAAACCTTCGACCCGCCGTCAGAACGGCGCTAGCTCATAGTCGCTGTTGCCCGGTGGCGCCGGGCCGGATGAGGCGGCTTGTCGTGCGGCTTGGTGAGCTTCGCGCGCAACGCGGTTTCGCCGTCGCTCGGTGCCGATGCGCTGGTCGCGGTCTTGCCGACGAGTGCGGCGCCGGCGGGGCATCATCGCGGTCCGCTCACCGCAGTAGTCAGTTGGCCGGTTGAGTTCTGGTGCCCGCACATCGCCGGTTGGCACGCAGAGACTCGGAAACAGCAATGCGCTGCCCGGAGTGGTCACATAGGTGCGGCCGTCGGGAAGGAGCCAGATCACGGTGCCGTCGGGTAGCTGCTTGTCGTGCCAGCCCCCGAAAGTCTTCAGCAAGTGATGTTTTCGACAGAGCGCCTTCAAATTCGACGCATGTGTCCTGCCGCCGTTGCGGTAGGCGACGGTATGATCCAAGTCGCAGTCGACGGCCGGGCGATCACAACCCGGAGCACGGCAGGTGAGGTCGCGGGAGCGCACGAAGGCAGCCAGCTCGGCCGACGGGATGTAGCGCGGCTCGGGCACATCGACCGGCGGAATCAGCGGCTGCAGCTTCGCGCTCTTGGCCAGTTCTACGACCATGTCCGCCGGGATCAAGCCTTCAGCACCAAGCGCCACGCCAGGTGCCTCTCCACTGCCGTCGACGCTGGCTTGTTCGGCGACCACGTAAATCACCACGTTGCTCTTGCATGCACGCGCCGCGGCCTCGCAGTTGGCGGATCCACAGCCACACACCAGCCGATTTGCACCGGCGGCCAACGCGCCCATGGCGTCTGCCCGTCTCTGCGCGCGCGAGCGCGGGTCGGCGTCGCATACCGTCTTCGCCAACTCATCCAGTCGAAGGTCAAGGGCGCGACCGGCGGTGGCCAGCACGCTTCCCGTTACAAACGCGATGCCTGTTTCCGCGATGTCGACGTCGAGAAAGCGGTCCCTAACGGCCTCCCTCGCTCGCCGCACCGCGTCCCGGTCAGCTCGGGCCACCACCCGATCGACCTCGGCGGCAAGCCGACCGCGTGTCAAGGACGGATACCGCGAAAGCCGCACCGCCAGAAGCGCATCCACTCGCATCAGCGCATCGGCATCGGTGATCAAGTCTGTCCTGAACACGACGGTCTGGAACGCGCGGTAGTCGATATCGCCGGCCTGAAACAGTTTGCCCACTTCCGGCAACCGGTCTCGCAACGCCATCGCGTAGCGCAGATAACTCGAGGCCATTGCGATGCTGCACTGCAGCGCTGCGGCCACCTGCGCGGCGACGGCCTCCCACGTGTCCATCGCCCAGTCAGCCTGCTCTCCCGAATCCCGAAGCCGCACCACAAACAACTCACCGACGGCAACCAGTCGCCGCGCGCCTGCCTGAGCCTCCGCCCGACCCGCCTCGCGGATTCGATCCAGCAGCGCAGCCGACTCCAGGGTGGGCCGCGAGGCGTACCACGATTCGAACATAGGTTCGATTATAGAGCCGCCCCACGACAAGTCAGTGCGGCGGCAGGTCTGGCCGGTAGCGCGCCAGCAGGCTGCGAACGGTGTCCATCGCGGCCGCCGCACGATCTTTGTCGACGGATTGAATGGCCATCAGCGGGACGTACTCGTCGTCGGGCAGATCGATTCGCGCCCAGCGTGCGCCGACCGGAAACGACACTTTGAGCCACCGTTGTGATCACTAGCACGTTGCCGCACCTAACCGCCCAGGCGGTTGTCGCCGCCATTTTCGGGGTTCCGATTGTGGAAGCGAACGTTGCGACTCAGTACTGCCGCATGGAAACGCGAAATTGCAGTACCGCGTTACTGGATTCACCGAAGCCAACGGAACCGACGATTTCCGTCATGGAACTCGGCGCCCTATGTGGCGGCCATCGTTCCGCCATGACATCGATGGAGGCACCACGATGGGTAGCGCAAAGTGCACCGATCAGGTCGGCCGTACGGGTTCACGCCCTCGGACAGCACCGGCCAAACGGCTGAGCACTTGGACGATGACCCGCGAGGCCATCACCGTGGGCTTCGACGCCGGCGACGGTTTCCTGGGCCGGACACGAGGCAGCGATCTAATCCGATTTCGTTGCGCTGGTCGGCGTTTCGTATCCATTAGCCACCCTGACTATGTGGATCACGTGCTGCACGAGGCCCGGCTCAAATACGTCAAGTCGAACGAATACGAGCCCATTCGAGCCGCCGCAGGCATAAATTTGGTCACCGACGAGGGCGATTCCTGGGCCGCTCACCGCGGGGTGCTGAACCCGACCTTCGCGCGGCGTCACCTCAACGGCTTCGTTGAGCTGATGATCGACCCGATCACAGGCGTCGCCGACGCGCTGCGAACGGGCGCCCAGTTCGACATGCACCAGACGATGGTCGAGACGACCCTGCGGGTGGTCGCCAATTCCCTGTTCAGCCAGGACTTCGGCCCATTGGTCCAGACCATGGACGACCTGGCGACACGGGGGCTGCGGCATGCGGAGCGGCTGGAGCGACTCGGGTTATGGGGCCTCATGCCGCGTCCGGTCTACGACACGCTGAACTGGTTAGCGTTCTCGGGCGTGCGCCTGCCGCCACCGTTGCGCGACATGCAGGACATCACGCTGGCACTCGACCGCGCGGTCAACGCGGTGATTGATCAGCGGCGGGCGAACCCAACCGACTCCGCTGATCTGCTCAACGTGTTGCTGCACGCCGGCGGCGGAACGTGGCCACGCCAGCGGATCCGCGACGAGGCGCTGACGTTCATGCTCGCCGGTCACGAAACCACTGCGAATTCCATGTCCTGGTTCTGGTATCTGATGGCGCTGCACCCCGGCGCCCGCGACCGGATGCTCGCAGAGGTCGACGATGTGCTGGGGATGCGCCGCCCGGGCGTCGACGACCTGGGTAGGTTGCCGTGGACCACCGCATGTCTGCAGGAATCGCAGCGGTACTTCCCCGCGGTGTGGGGCATCATCGCGCGGCGCGCCATCGAGGACGACGTCATCGGCGGGCACCCCATTCGGCGCGGCACCACCGTCTTCATCCAGGTGAACCACATTCACCACGATCCACGCTGGTGGCCGGACCCGGAAACCTTCGATCCCGGCAGGTTCTTGCAGGGCGCCAAGGACCGTCCGCACTCGGCATATCTGCCGTTCGGCGGCGGTCGCCGCAGCTGCATCGGGCAGAGCTTCGCGTCGATGGAGATGGCTCTGATCGCGGCAATCATGAGTCAGCGCTTCACGTTCGACCTTGCTTCCGGTCCTCCCGCCGACATCAAGACGATGCTGAGTCGGCGGCCCAAGAATGGAGTGCACCTGATCGCGAGGAGCCGCTCATGAGCAGTACGTGCGCCGCGATCAACCGCGACTGCGGAGGATTCACCATTTCGTGTCGATCGACGCCGTCGACGGACTCGGCGGTTGGTGGAGTGGTCAAACAGGTTTGGAAAAGCACAATGCAGACTTGCCGAAGCGACCGATCGCATGGCACATGAACTTTTGAAAATGGCGATGAAGACCCTCACTCGATGGCTTTCCCTGTACGCCAGCTGGATCGTTGCGGTGGTGGCGGGCCTGCTGGTGCTCCGTGCCACGTCAACTATTGCCGCACACAGCTGTTTCAACCCAGATCCTGGACCGTGCGTGAGCGCCACGGCATTCGGTCGGAGGTGACCGATTTGGCCCTCGATGTTCTACCGCCGGGCCCCCGACTGCCAGTCGCGGTTCAGACGGCCACTTGGATAGCCCGCCCCTGGGAGTTCATGGAGCGTTGCGCGGCTCGCTACGGCGACACGTTCACAATGAGGATCGCCGGTGAGCCCCCATGGGTGATGGTCTCCCATCCGGACGCGGTCAAAGAAGTCTTCACTGGGCCACCCGAGCTGCTGCACGCCGGGGAAGGAAATCGCATTCTGCTGCCGATGGTCGGCGCCCACTCAGTGCTGCTGCTCGACGAAGATGCACACCGGGAGCAGCGCCGCCTTCTCATGCCACCGTTCCGCGGCAACCACCTGGCGTCCTACGCCGCGACGATGGCCGCGGTCGCCCAAGCCGAGATCGCCCGCTGGCCACGCGGGAAGCCGGTGCGTCTACAACCGCGGATGCAGGCCTTGACACTGGAGGTCATCCTCCGGGCGGTGTTCGGGCTCGGAGAGGGTGAGCGGCTTGACCTGCTGCGGGCAGAACTGGTGCGGACCTTGACGATGTTGTCGGGTATGGCGAGCCAGGTGCTGTTGGTCCTTGGACCACGGCACGCGCGAGCCGCGTCGACGCGCAAGCATTTTAGTAGGATCGACGACCTGCTCTACGCCGAGATCGATGAGCGACGCCGAGTCGACCGCCTCGACGACCGCGGCGACGTGCTTTCTATTTTGCTGCAGGCCCGGCACCAAGACGACCGGCCAATGAGCGATGTCGAGATCCGCGACGAGCTGATAACCCTGTTGGTGGCCGGGCACGAAACCACGGCGACAGCGCTCGCCTGGGCCGTCGAGCGGCTTGCCCGCCATTCCGATTACCAGGCCCGGTCAACCGAGGAAATCCATGCCGGCGAACACCAGTTCTGCGACGCCGTGGTAAAAGAGACGCTGAGGCTACGCCCGGTGCTCTCACGGGTCACCCGGCGACTCAAAGCGCCGATGGAGATCGGCGGCATCCAGTTGCCGGCCGGTGTCACGGTGGTGCCCTCGATCTACCTGATGCATCGCCGGCCCGATATCTACCCCGACCCGAAACGATTCCGGCCGGAGCGTTTTCTTGAACAGCGAGCCGGGACCTACACCTGGATCCCCTTCGGGGGCGGCATCCGCCGTTGTCTTGGCGCGGCATTCGCCGAATACGAGATGCGCGTCGTGCTCAGCACATTGCTCGGCAGCTGCACGGTGCAGCCCACCAACCGGCGACCCGAGCCGGTGCGACGCCGCGGGATCGCCCACGTGCCCGGACGCGGCGCCACGGTGGTGCTGGGATAGGGCGGCAAGAAAATGCCGCGACTGAGCGCGGGCGTACGCGGCAATGGTGCGCGAGGCCGGAGCAAGTGGATACGCATGCGTCTGCGCGCGCTGCTATCCCGGGCACGCGGTGACGATGGTGCCTACCCGGACTTGGTGAGTCGCTATCGCGCTATGGCGGAATCGCTTGGCTTCGAAGGACACATCGCCTGGACCGAGGCGATGATCGAGGCTCGAGAATAGTCGGCAATTTGACGATTCGCCGATGTTTTGGCCCTCCTGCCGGTCGCGATGGCGTCGTCAACAGCCGGGACTCGCGCCCGACCGCCGGTAGCTTCGACAAAGATCTTGTCGCCTCGGGCCAGTGTCGGCCATTTTGCGCCCGATTTATCTGGGCCCACCACGCGCCGCTTCTCACCCTTTCGCGGCGGCCGCGGGCCATGCGGGTCTTCACTGACATCAACAAGCGGGAGCTCAAGATCGCGACTAAGTGCCACCGCGCCGAAACGGGCGAGATTGCAGTGGTGCATTACTGGGGTCGTCGCACCGCACGCGGGCGACGATTCCCATTGCGGACATTTCCCAAATCGATGTGAGGGATGCTGCCATGACCATTGATCACGTCGCGCCGGTGGAGCTGCCTGACTTCGACGCGAAGCCGTTGATGAATGAGCACTTTAGAAAATGGGTTGAGCAACGCCGAGCAGAGCTCGAGCGGGAGCACTCGATCAGCGAACTCGCACCGAGAGTTGCTCGAATGCTGGCCTCCGGAACGGTGCTATGTCTTCCACCCGATGAACGCCTACGACGACGGCGACACCATGGTTGACGTCGTGGGACACCCGAAGATGTTGGACCGCGACCGTGCAGGTCCGAACTAGTGCTCGGCCCCACTTGACCGCTGGACCGTCGATCTCGCCGACCGGAAGCTGCGCGAATCGCGCGCTAGCGCGGTTGTGGATTCCCCCGCTCATCCTGGCAGTGGCGATCGCCGGGGGGTTCATCGTGTGCCGGGTCCACAGTTGCTTCGGCTCGGGAAAACGCGAATCGTATGCCGACACCAACCTGGGAAGCCCCCCGTTCAAACCCAAGCGGATTACTTATGAGGTCTTCGGTCGTCGCGGCTATGCGATTCGCAGAAGGCCCAAAACACCGCGACCCCACGGCCGGCGGCCAGCGCCGCAACCTCCCGGGCCACCCTGGACTTGCCGATGCCCGGCGGTCCCACCACCGTCACCACACCACCGCGGCCCCCAACCGCGCGGTTCACCATGGCGTCGAGAGCCGCCATTTCCAAGCGCCGGCCGACTAGGCTCGCCTCGGCACGCCCCACTACGCCATCCCGCGGACTGATCGCCAGCAGCCGACGCACGCGCACCGGTTCATCGGCCCCCTTGACGCGCATCCACTGCGGTTCACTCAACATCACGGTGTGCTCGACGAGCCGAGCGGTCGATTCCGAGAGCATCACCCCGCCGGGGGGCGCCACCGATTCCATCCGCTGAGCAAACCCAACCGTCTTGCCGATGGCTCTGTACCCCAGCGACCCCGAGCCGATCTCACCGGCGATCACCTGACCCGAATTCAGGCCCACCCGCAGCCGCAGCGCCACACCATCGCGGCGTTGCACGTCGGCCGCCGACCGGTTGGTCTCCTGCTGAATGCCCAGCGCGGCCAGGCACCCGCGAAAAGCATGATCCTCCAGCGCAACTGGGGCGCCGAAGATCGCCATCACCCCGTCGCCGGTGTACTCGACGGTCCCGCCGTAACGCCGCACCACCGCCCCCGACCGCTCCAACAGATCGGTCATGATGTTGCGCAACCGCTCGATATCCACGGCCGCCGCGATGTCCATCGAGCCCACTACGTCGGCAAACAGCACCGTCACTTGCTTATATTCTGCCGACGTATCGGCTGGCGTGATCGGCGCGCCGCACTTGCTACAGAACCGCGAGTCTGGCGCCAGCTCGGTGGCACATGACCCGCACTGGAACCTCGCTGAGGTCATGCTGCCGCCGTAGATTTCGCCCTGTTGCCGTCATAAGCATCAGTCACGCCGACATCGTGTCACCGCTTGCCAGCCAACATGTGCTTATCACCGTCGCGATCCGGCCAGCGGGTAGCAGGGCCTGGGCTCAGCACATATTCGACTGCTGGAGCGGGGCAGTCACGAGAACAGTTCTGCGAAGTTGACCGCGGTGCCCAGGGTCGCGAACAGGGCTTGTGCGGCACCGAGTATCAGGTCGTATGGGACCAGTGCGGTGTTGGCGGACAACGGATCAAGGATCGCGCCGAGGAAATTGCCGGCATCGAGTTGATCGATGAAAATGTTCGCATCGTATGCGGGCAGACTGGTGAGGGCCGCATTGACTGCGTCGACAAACGGGAGCGTCGCCGAATAGTCGTACGAGAGCGTGGCGTCGATGTCGTTGATGATGTCGGTTGGTGATGAGCTGAGCGTCACGTCCGAAAGCGGGAAGCCGACGACCTTTAACAGCCCATCGATTGTGTCAGTAAACGATGGGCTCTCGGGGGCGACGCCGAATGTGTACAACGAGTTCGCGAACGGCAGCAACGGCGCGACCTGGTCTTGGTAGCTGATCGGGTTTTGCAGATCGTTGAGGGCGTCGGTGACTCCCTGATGCCAGCCGTTGCTCAGTGCGTCGGCGAGTTGCGTGTGATCGATGTCGGGGAATAGCCCGAAGGTGGTGGGCACATTGGCCGGTCCCTGGTTCCAGCCCTCGGTGATGCTGCCGTAGCCCAGGTTCACCAAGATTTGGGTATCGGGTTCCAGCAGGTCATAGAGCGGCTGCCCGATGCGCGGGATCAGCAGCAGCGGCTCCAGTATCGGCAGGTTGTCGTTCGGAATCATGTAGTAGTCGGTCAGCCCTTCCCCGGTGAGCGCCTCGGATCCCGGCAACAGAATCGCGTTGTTGATCTGGTCGGGGGTGAGATCCTGATACGTGAAGTGCGCTAGAAAGAACCCCAGCTCGGCGTTGAGGTCCGACAGCAGGTTGGTCGAGTAGTGCGGGAAGTCGGCGAGACCGTCGTATTCGAGGCTGTAGATGTCGGTCGGATAGAGGTCAGACGGTGTCGGGGGCTCGAAGGGGGCGCCAAATGCGGTGAAGGCCGAGGTGTTACCGGCTGGAAAATCGAAGGTATTCAGAAAGCCGCCGTTAGGGTTTTGAACATCGGCGGTCAGCACGAAGTGCACATCGTCACTGGGCACACCATCGGCTTGGAGCTGCGACATGCTCAGCGAGGCGGCATCCGCACCCTGCGAATAGGCGAAAACGACGACGGGATTCTCGGCGCTTACCCCCCCGGCGGCTATTTGGCCTTCGATATCGGAGACCATGATCTGCTGGTCCTGAGCCAGCGACGTGGCCAGGTCCAGGCTTTTGACGCCGGTGGTTGGGTAAAACGCATTGGGTTCGAATGCGGATTGGGCGGTGCCGCTGAAGCCCAACGGCCGCAGGTACAGCGTGTCGGCGGCCTCCACGAACTGCGGCGGCGGTATCGGGACGCCGGTGCCGCCGAAAACCAACGCCGTGCCATCACCGAGCGGCGAATCTGCGGTGTCAACGTCGGTCAGCTGAATGGCGCGGACCTGGACATTTGGTACCGGTGGCGACACCGATGTAACGGCGATCAGGCTCGCACCAGTAATGGCGGCACTAAAGGTGAGCGCCGCGACCGACGGATTTTTGGGACTCATCGTCATGTCTCCATCGCTGTCATGCCGGGAGCATGGCCACGGTTTCGGGTCGCTCCGTGATGCGAATAATCACCCAAGTGACGTGCGATGATCGCAGTAGCGCGCCACTGCAAATCGCTCGGTTTCGGTGCAGCACTACTTAGAGACAACGATCACGTGCGATCACCACAGACGCTGGCGCTTATCCGCCTCTAGCCATGTCCGTTGGTTGTCGCCCCATCCGTGAGCCCACATCCCGAAGCAGGGGACCTCACGTGTGCTCGCGCGGAGATCGGTAGCGGCTCATCAGTGCCCGGACGGTGTCCATGGCTTCCACGGCGCGGTCCTTGTCGACGGATTGAATGGCCATCAGCGGGACGTACTCGTCGTCGGGCAGATCGATTCGCGCCCAGCGTGCGCCGACCGGAAACGACACTCCGACCACCTCGTCCCACGGCACCAGGCGGTCGCTGATCACATTGCGCACCGACAGCCCGGCCGCACCGACCCGCAGCCGGGGCCGGGCGAACAACAATACGAGCCCGGCAAGGACCACTCCAAGCGCCGCCATCGCGATCTGGTCAGAGGTCTGAAAGATCACGCCGGTGGAGCCGATCTTGAGCAGCAGGCCCACCACAACGTGGGCTGCGACGATGACGACCGCGGCCGCGTAGGCGACGTAAGGCGTCAGGCGGGGTCGCAGTTGCACGTCCCAGGTGTCCTGGTCCGGCTTGGCGGTCACGACTTTCCGCGCAATTGGCGCAGAGTCAGCGCTGTGCTCAGCGCCGCAGCCGTCGCCTGGCCACCGTTGTCCTCGGCAGAGTCCGGCAGTCCCGCGCGGTCGAGGGCCTGTGCTTCGTCGTTGGTGGTCAGCACGCCATTGGCCACCGGGGTGGATTCGTCCAGCGAAACCCGTGTCAGCCCTTGGGTCACCGCGTCGCAAACGTAGTCGAAATGCGGTGTCTGCCCACGGATCACCACACCCAGTGCCACTACGGCGTCGTGGTTGCGGGCAACGGCCTGCGCGACGACGGGAATCTCGATCGCGCCTCGCACCCGCACGATCGTCGGGTTGTTGACGCCCCATTTGTCGGCGATTCGCTGTGCGCCGTCCAGCAACGCGTCACAGATCTGCTTGTGCCACGTGCTCACCACGATCGCCAGCTTGAGTGCGGATGCGTCTTGTGACGCGATGTCGGGTACACCGGCACCGCTCATAGGCATCGCTTACGAATCACAGAGCACCACCGAATTCGCCTGGCAGATGGATAGATTCGTGAAAGTCGTCCAACCCGGCCAGATCGTGACCCATCCGGTCACGTTTGGTCATCAGATAGCGGATGTTCTCCGCATTGGCACGCACCGGCAACGGAACCCGCTCGATGATGTGCAGTCCGTAGCCATCCAGGCCGACTCGCTTGGCGGGATTGTTGGTCAGCAGGCGCATCGAGCGCACCCCGAGGTCGACCAGGATCTGCGCCCCGGTGCCGTAGTCCCGTGCGTCAGCAGGCAACCCGAGCTTGAGGTTGGCGTCGACGGTGTCGTCGCCGGCATCCTGCAGCTGATAGGCCTGCAGCTTGTGCATCAGACCGATGCCGCGACCTTCGTGGCCACGCATGTAGAGCACCACGCCCCGGCCTTCGCGAGCGACCAAGGCCATCGCGGCGTCCAGTTGCGGACCGCAGTCGCAGCGGCGTGAGCCGAATACGTCCCCGGTCAGGCATTCGGAGTGCACGCGGACCAGAACGTCGTCGCCGTCGTAGTTGGGTCCGGCGATCTCGCCGCGGACCAGCGCTACGTGTTCGACGTCTTCGTAGATGCTCGAGTATCCGACGGCACGGAATTCGCCATGCCGGGTTGGGATGCGGGCTTCGGCGATCCGCTCGATGTGCTTCTCGTGCTTGCGGCGGTACTCGATCAAGTCGGCGATCGCAATCAGCGCCAGATCGTGCTCGTCGGCGAAGACCCGCAGCTCGTCGGTCTGCGCCATCGCGCCTTCGTCCTTCTGGCTGACGACTTCACAGATCGCGCCGGCGGGCGACAGTCCGGCCATTCGGGCTAGGTCAACCGCGGCCTCGGTGTGGCCGGGTCGCCGCAAGACGCCACCGTCCTTGGCGCGCAACGGAACTACGTGGCCGGGCCGGGTGAAATCTTCCGCGACGCTGTCCGGATCAGCGAGCAGCCGCATGGTTGTTGCGCGGTCCGATGCTGAAATGCCCGTTCCCACACCGTTTTTGGCGTCGACCGTGACGGTGTAGGCGGTACCGTGCTTGTCCTGGTTGACCGCGTACATCGGCAGGAGTCCAAGCCGGTCGCAGATCTCCCCGTCCAGAGGCACGCACAGATATCCCGATGTGTATCGCACCATGAACGCGACCATCTCCGGAGTGGCCTTCTCGGCCGCGAAGATCAGATCGCCCTCGTTTTCCCGATCCTCGTCATCCACGACGACGACAGCTTTGCCGGCCGCGATATCAGCGATCGCGCGCTCGACCGAGTCCAACCTCGTCATCGCAGCCACCTCGTCAAAAGATCCCACCCGAGGGCCTCAGGTGTTGCATTCAGTATGAACCACCACGTCCCCTTGGTTATTGCCACGGCTCACTCAGCGGGCCTGGCATTACGGCGACTCGCAGCGAGCACATGCGCAAAAGGTTTCCAGAGGCCTTCCCGAGCTAATTCATAGCTAGCCTATCTAGCGTTCAGGACGTCGGGGGCAGAGTCCGACTGAATACCCAAGTAGACAGGTGAAGGACCATGAAACTGAAGCAATTGATGGCCGGAGCGACCATCGCCGGCGCCGGGTAACGGTTTGCGCACAACACGGTGCTGCTTGAGCGACAGCGTGCGAATCCCGGAAAAGTCGCCGATATCGAGCGTTACTGTGGGCAAATGGCGACGCTGCCCTCGATGCCATTCGCGCGCGCCTTGACTGTGGGCCTGGTCGGCGCCGGTGTGCTCGCCGGCGCGATGTTCGCCGGCCTCGCGCCGCCGGAAAAGCCTGCGGGACCCGCTTGGGCTTCCGGGCTAGTCCCGGTGATCGAGGAACCGGCACCGCCGCCACCCCCGGACCCCATGCCGGGTGCTGAGGGACCGGTGAACCAGGGTCCGGCCAACCCGGCGCCGCCGGTACGCCACCGTCGTCACATCGACAGCGATCCAGTCCGCAGTGGTAAGTAACCGACGGCAAGCGGCGGTTTCTTGAGCAAGACGACGGTGCGCGGGGTCAGGTGGGCGATGAAGTCTCAGCGACGACGCGCTCGGCATCAGCGCTGAAGAAGCCGACGAGTTCATCCACGTCCGACCGCGGGAACGCGGCGAAGAATTGTCGGACGACATTCGCCACTGAATCACTCACTGAAAACCTCCCCACCTTCTGTCGCAGGTAACGGCTTTACTTTGCTTGCATCAGCCGTTCAACATATTTGGCGATGACATCCACCTCGAGATTCACCGGCGTTCCGGCTTGAGCGGGACCGAGCGTGGTCAGCTCACGAGTGGTCGGGATCAGTGACACTTCAAACCAGTCGTCGCCAAGCGCGGAGACCGTGAGCGAAATGCCGTCGACAGTGATCGAGCCTTTTTCGACGACGTAGCGGGCCAGTTCGGCGGGCATGCCGATGCGTACTACCTCCCAGTGCTCGGAAGGCGACCGGGAGAGGATTTTTCCGGTGCCGTCGACGTGGCCCTGCACGATGTGACCGCCGAGCCGACTGTTCACCGCCGCGGCACGCTCCAGGTTGACCGGGCTGCCTGCGGCCAGCCGGCCCAAGCTGGACCGGCTGAGCGTCTCAGCCATCACGTCGGCGGTGAATTGCCCGCCGGGCAGCACCTCGACGACGGTCAGGCACACACCGTTGACGGCGATCGAGTCGCCATGGGCGGCGTCGGCGGTGACCACCGGACCCTGGATCGTGAAGCGAGCGGAATCGCCCAGGTCATCCTTATCTATGACCTCGCCCAATTCCTCAACGATTCCGGTGAACACCGCCTCAGGCTAATGATTGTGGCTCCCCCGCGCGACGCCGCAGTCAGCTTGCGACTCGCAGTCGACTCAGCGCGACCCGCTACGCTGCAACTTATGCAGACGCGTCGCCCAATCCTCGCCGTTCTCGCCGCCCTCTCGATCGCCGCCGCTGTTGTCAGCGGCTGCTCATCGTCCTCAAAACAATCCGGCGGTGCACTGCCGGACGCGGCGACCCTGGTCAAGGAGTCGATCCAAACCACCAAAAACGTCAAGAGCGTGCACCTGGTGCTATCGGTGAACGGCAAGATCAAGCACCTGCCTATCAAGACGCTCACCGGCGACCTGACCACCACGCCCGCCACCGCCGCCCAGGGCAATGCCAGCATCACATTCGGCGGCTCCGACATCGACGCACAGTTCGTGGTCGACAGCGGAACCCTATTCGCGGCGATGAGCCCCGGCCAGTGGGAAAGCTTCGGCCCCGCGGCGGCGATCTACGACCCGTCCTCGATCCTCAAGCCGGACACCGGCGTAGCCAATGTGCTGACCAATCTGAGCAGCCCGAAGGCTGAGTCGCGCGAGACCGTTGGCGGCCAGACCACCATCAAGATCACCGGCACGGCATCGGCGGATGCGGTGAATGGCCTTGCACCGCAACTGAAGGCCACGCAGCCGGCGCCGACGACCGTGTGGATCGAGGAGAACGGGGATCACCAGTTGGTCCAGGCGCAGCTGGAGCAGAGCCCGGGCAACTCGGTCCAGATGACGCTGTCGAACTGGAACGCCCCGGTGCAGGTCACTAAGCCCCCTGTCGCCCCGTGACGGCGTCACATCACGCAGGCCGCGGCGTCGCGATAGGCGCCGGCAGCCTTGCCGTACTGCTCGGCGCCCTCGACACCTACGTGGTGGTCACCATCATGCGCGACATCATCGGGACCATCGGCATCCCGATCAATCACCTGCAGCGCATCACCCCGATCATCACCTGGTATCTGTTGGGCTACATCGCGGCGATGCCGCTGCTGGGCCGGGCTTCCGACCGATTCGGCCGCAAGCTGCTGCTGCAGGTCAGCCTGGCCACCTTCCTGATCGGGTCGGTGATCACCGCGCTGTCCACCAATCTGGATGTGCTGGTGGTCGGCCGCACCGTCCAGGGCGTCGCCAGTGGCGCGTTGTTGCCGGTGACGCTGGCGCTCGGCGCCGACCTCTGGGCCCAGCGCAACCGCGCCGGAATCCTCGGCGGCATCGGTGCCGCGCAGGAGCTGGGCAGCGTGCTCGGCCCGCTCTACGGAATCTTCATCGTCTGGCTGACCAGTCGCTGGCAGGACGTGTTCTGGATCAACGTGCCGCTGGCGCTGGCCGCAATGGTGATGATTCACTTCAGCCTGCCGTCCCGGGACCGCAGTGCCGAGCCGGAGAAGATCGACATTGTTGGCGGTTTGCTGCTGGCGATCACTCTGGGTTTGGCGGTCATCGGTCTGTACAACGCCAATCCCGACGGCATACATGCGCTGCCCAGCTACGGCCCGCCGCTTATTATCGCGGCCGTCGTCTTCGCGGTGCTTTTCTTTGTGTGGGAACGGTTCTCCCGGACCAAGCTGATCGAACCCGCCGGAGTGCATTTCCGGCCGTTCCTGTCCGCCCTCGGCTCTTCGCTGTGCGCGGGTGCCGCGTTGATGGTGACGCTGGTCGACGTGGAACTCTTCGCCCAAGGTGTGCTCGGCAAGGACCAGGACCACGCCGCCATGATGTTGCTGTGGTTCCTGGCGGCGCTGCCGATCGGCGCGCTGGTGGGAGGTGCGATCGCAACCAGAGTTGGCGACCGGACGGTGGCCTTCATGGGTCTGCTGATCGCCGCAGGCGGCTACTGGTTCATCTCCAAGTGGTCGATTGACCTATTGAGCTTCCGCCACAACATCTTTGGGTTGTCACTACCCGCGTTGGACACCGACCTGGCAATTGCCGGCATCGGATTGGGCCTGGTGATCGCCCCGCTGACGTCGGCCAGCCTGCGGGTAGTGCCATCGGCGCAGCACGGCATCGCTTCGGCCGCGGTGGTGGTCGCTCGCATGACCGGCATGCTGATCGGGGTGGCCTCATTGAGTGCGTGGGGCTTTTACCAATTGCCGCAACTCGTTGCGAAATTGGCGTCGGAGGTGCCGGCCGAAGCCAGCCTTGCTGAACGCGTTCTGCATCAAGCCACCATGTATCGCGAAGCGTTCGCTCAGATGTACGGCGGAATCTTCAAGGTCACCGTAGTCGTCTGCGCGGTAGGTGCGCTGTTGGGTCTGTTGATCGGCAGCCGCAGCGAGCATGCCCAAGAGCCCGAAGCCCTGGAAGCCGAACCCGTCGCGCCTCGGGTCTAAGCGTTTCGCCGAGCGGCTTGTATTTGCGCCGAAAAACGGAGCACAATCTTGATGTGGCTCTGCGCGATGGGTCCCCATCGCAGCCGGCCGGCAGTTTCGCCGGCGGTGTCCTAACTGCGGCCTACGGCATATTTGCGTACGCGCTGTTCCTGCTCACTTTTCTGTATCTGATCGCGTTCGTCGTCGACCCCGACTTCACGGTCGGCACCGTGCATGTCGTGGGCAAGAGCGTCGATCGCGGCGGCCTCGGCGATGGCACACTCACCGTCACGGCAGTGGTCATCGACGCGGCGTTGCTTGCTCTGTTCGCGGTCCAGCACAGCGTCATGGCGCGGCAAGGCTTCAAACGCTGGTGGACCCGCGTCGTTCCGCCCAGCGCCGAGCGGTCCACCTACGTCCTTGCCTCCAACGTCTGTCTGATCGTTCTCATCGCGGCCTGGCACCCCATCACCGACGACATCTGGCTAGTCAGCGCTCAGCCGTGGCGAACTGTCCTGATCGTCACCGGTCTTGCTGGGTGGGCGATTGCCCTACTGAGCACCTTGCTCATTGATCATTTCGATCTGTTCGGCCTGCGACAGGTGTTCGCTCGACTGCGAGGGCGGCGGCTCGCTGAGCATCAGTTCACGACACCATTTTTCTACCGAGTGGTTCGGCATCCGCTGTACGTCGGCTTTCTGATCGCGTTCTGGACTACACCGCGGATGACGTTGGGGCACTTACTCTTTGCTGTCGCTACGACCGGCTACATCGTGCTGGCGGTGCGATTCGAGGAGCGCGACCTTACCCGCGTGTTCGGGGAGGAGTACCGCGACTACCGTCGCCGCGTTCCGATGCTGGTCCCGGGCTTCGGCGGTCGTTCTCGACGGACCCGTCAAACAGGCTAGGTCGGTTGCCCCGACCCCGCGGTCCTGATGGCGGGGGCCCGGCGCCGCCACCACGCGATGATCGGAATCCAGATAAGAGCTTGCACCCCAGCGATTCCCAGCACGAGCACCGCGACGAATTCGACCGTAGACCAAGCGTTGTGCACAGTGTCCTCCGCAGGTTACGGCGAACGCGGCTGGGTTTTGACGTCGAATTCCACGTCGTCGCCGTCAACCTTGGTGATACGCATGTGCGCGACGTAAGGGCCCTCCGGGCCGGTGAAACCGCAGTCGAACTCGCCGCCCAACTTGGCTTTGACCCCCGCCGGGCAATGCACATCGTTGGGCTTGAATCCGGTCTGCCGGGAGACGACGTCGTAAACCGTCTTCGCGGCACTGTCAGGTTTGACTGTTTTGCCGCAGCCGGTGAGTTGCAGAGCCGCGACGCTGACAAGCACACCGACACAACACTTCAGGCCGAGCTTTCGCATCAAACGTGACCCCTTTTCATCAGGCCCAAGTATGCGGTACCGGCCTCCAGCTATTCACAGTTTCCGCGCAGGCCGATGCTCAGCACTTACCGTTACGAGCGGCCTGGCCGGCTGAACCAGCTTGGTGCCGCGATACCGGGAAGGCGTTTAACGTCTATCGCGGCACCAAGCTCAGCACCAGGTCCGGACCCACCCGTTCGACGCCGTCGTAGCGCCAGCGCAACGCCCGCGCGATACTCGGCACTCCGACGTCGTCGACCGCGGTGATCGGTCCGCCGAGCAGGATCGGCGCGACATAGGCCAGGATCCGGTCGATGGTCCCCGCGCGCAGGAATGCCCCGGCGAGCGTGGGCCCGCCCTCAAGCAGTACGTCGGTGCGATCGGACAACGCTTTGAGCACCTCGGACGGTTCGTGCGTCCGAATCACCATGGTGCGGGAATCGTCGTTGAGAACCTTTGCTTCCGAAGGTATGTCGCGTTTACCCACCACCACGCGCAACGGCTGGCGCTCGGCGAGACCGCCGTCAGCCAGCCGTGCGGTCAACGTCGGGTCGTCGACGAGCACCGTGCCGGTGCCGACCACGATCGCGTCGGCGGTGGCCCGCCGGCGATGCACGTCGGCGCGCGCGGCTTCGCTGGTGATCCACTGGCTCGACCCATCGGCGGCGGCGCTTCGCCCGTCGATGCTGGTGGCGTATTTCCAGGTCACGTGGGGCAATCCGGTGCGCTGCTTGTGCAGCCATTCCCGCAGCGGTCCGACCGTGACCAGATCGGCTTGAACTTCGCCGACGACGCGCACCCCGGCGGCGGCCAGCCGAGCGGCACCACCGGACGCGGTCGGGTTGGGGTCGCTGACCGCGAAAATCACCGCTGCGATACCGGCCTCTACGAGCGCATCCACGCACGGCGGCGTCTTGCCGTGGTGGTTGCAGGGTTCCAGCGTGACGACCGCGGTGCCGCCCTCGGCCAGCCGACCCGCTCGGCGCAGTGCCACCACCTCGGCGTGGGCGCTGCCCGTCCGCTGGGTGCCGCCGACGCCGACGACGCGGCCATCGCGATCCAGGATCACTGCGCCGACCGGCGGGTTGGGATAGGTCTTCCCCTTGACCAGGGCGGCCTGCTCAACGGCCAGTTGCATTGCGGCGTCGTAGCTGATGGCCGCCTCCGTGCTCACCGGCGGCTCATCGGCGTAAGTGCGGTGACACGGCGCCGGCCTGTCGCCGCAATGCCTCGACCGCAGCCGCCGGGTCCTCGGCACCGTAGACGGCCGATCCGGCGACGAAGCAGTCGACACCTGCCTCGGCAGCCTGCTCGATCGTGTCGGCATTGATGCCGCCGTCGATCTCAACCAGGATCGTCAGCTCGCCGGAGTCGACGAGCTTGCGCACTGCGCGCACCTTGCTCAGCACTTCGGGGATGAAGCTCTGGCCGCCGAAACCAGGCTCGACCGACATCACCAGAAACGTGTCGAAGTCCTTGAGGATGTCCAGATAGGGGTCTAGCGGTGTGCCGGGTTTGATGCTCAGTCCCGCTTTGGCACCGGCAGCGCGGATGTCGCGGGCGACGCTGACCGGGTTATCGGTGGCTTCGGCGTGGAAGGTGACGTTGTAGGCGCCGGCTTCGGCGTACGGCGGCGCCCAACGGTCGGGATCCTCGATCATCAGGTGGCAGTCCATTGGAATATCGCTGGCGGCCAACAGGCTTTCGACCACCGGCAGGCCAATTGTGAGGTTCGGCACGAAGTGCGCATCCATCACGTCGACGTGCAGCCAGTCGGCGCCTTCGACGGCGGCGGCCTCGGCGGCCAGCCGAGCGAAATCAGCCGACAGTATCGACGGCGCGATCAGCGGCCGGTCTGTCTTGCCTGACATGAACGTGAGCTTACTGGGGGCCAACTTCCAGGGCTGCGGCGAACATGGCGTCGGTGCCGTGGCGATGCGGCCAGAGCTGAACGTAAGGGCCGTCGCCCAGATCTGCGATCGGCTCGAACAACGGCCGGGCATCGAGCGCGGTCACCGGATGCCGGCGCAACGCGTCAGCCACTACCCCGACGGTTTCTGCCAGATGCGGCGAGCAGGTCGCATACAGGACCACGCCGCCGGGCCGGGTCAGCGCGATGGCAGCCGCCAGCAGCTCACGTTGCAGCTTGGTCAACGCCGGCACGTCCGCCGGCTGACGTCGCCAGCGCGCGTCGGGTCGGCGCCGCAGCGCACCCAGACCGGTGCACGGTGCGTCGACCAGCACCCGGTCGAAGCCGGGCTCGAGGCCGCTGCTGCGC
>NZ_JBAPMI010000176.1:0-18871 GCF_049278535.1 Mycobacterium sp.
ACTCCGCACTGACCGGGCGCCCGGCGGCTGCGTCCAGCTCGCCGGCCCACCGCGCGAGCCGCTGCTCGAGCGCCGTCACCCTGGCCGGATCGGCACCCTTCTGTGGGCCGAAGACCCGGGCCGCTCCCCACGGCCCGGTCAGCGGGTATTCCACGTCGCACGCCGCGATCAACTCGATCCCGGCAAGCCGTCGCCGTCCCGCATCGAGGCCGCCGAGCTCGTCGATCAGGCCGCGGCCACCGTCGGTACTTGCACTGCCGCCAAGGCCGACGACGATCCGGCCGGCACCCGCATCCATCGCCGCGACGATCAGCCGGCCAACTCCCCTGCTGTGCGCCTCGAGCGCCGTCTGCGGTGTCGGCGGGCCACCGAGCAGGGCCAACCCGCACGCCTGGGCACATTCGAGGTATGCGGTCGCAGACGCCGCATCCAGCACCCACTCGGCCCGCACCTCGTCGGTCAGCGGGCCGCACACCTGCAGCTGCCGCCGTTCTCCCAGCCGGCTGGCCAGCACTTCGACGAACCCCGGGCCGCCGTCGGATTGCGGGGCGACGACCACATGGTCGCCGGGGCGCACCCGGTTCCAACCCGCCGCGATGGCGGCCGCCGCTTCGACGGCGGTCAGGGTGTCGCCGTAACTGTCTGGGGCGATGAGCATCCTCAAGGTCGGCATCGGGTGCGCCGACTCACTCATCTGAGCAAGAGTAGGCCGCTCGTTTGCCCCGCCATTTCGCCGACACCTCCGCCGCGAAGTAACCTGGCGAGCGTGAAACTGCTGGGCCGTAAGAAAGACGAGGGCGTCACCGATGCCGCGACTCCGGCGGAGATCGTGGAAGTGTCCGGTACCGAGCTGTCGTCCGCACCCCGGCAGACCACTGCACCCAAAGGACGGCCAACGCCACGACGCAATGCCGGTCGCAAAGGCCCGGTGGCACCGGCGCCGATGACCACGTCGGAGGCCCGGGCGCGGCGAAAGTCGCTGTCAGGCCCCAAGCTCAGTCGTGAGGAACGCCGCGAGCAGAGCACGGTCCGGCGAACCCAGACGGCTGAGCGGCGAGAACTCATGATGAACGGCGACGAGCGCTACCTGCTGTCGCGCGACCAGGGCCCGGTGCGCCGGTTCGTCCGTGACGTGGTGGATGCCCGTCGCAACGTGCTCGGGCTGTTCATGCCGTCGGCCCTTGGGCTGCTGTTCATCATGTTTGCCGTGCCGCAGCTTCAGTTCTATATCTCACCGGCGATGCTTGTGCTGATGGCTCTGATGGCACTCGACGGGCTCATTCTCGGCCGCAAGGTCGCTCGTCTAGTGGACGAGAAATTTCCGGACAACACCGAAAGCCGTTGGAAATTAGGGCTTTACGCGGCCAGCCGAGCCTCGCAGATGCGCCGGATGCGGGCACCGCGACCCCAAGTCAAGCACGGCGCCAGTGTCGACTAGACCTGGCCGGAAAGCTGACTGATCCACGGTGCGAACCCTGGTGCTCGGCGGAATCAGGTCAGGAAAGTCCCGGTGGGCCGAAGCCGCCATCACCGAGTCGGTGCAGGCGGATCAGACCGTGCAGTACCTGGCGACCGGACACGTTGTCGACGGCGATCCGGCGTGGCGGCAACGCATCGCTGAGCATCGCGACCGCCGGCCAGAACACTGGTCCACCGTCGAAACCGACGACGTTGCAGAGCAATTGCGAAGATCTCCGGGTACGGCGACACTGGTCGACGATATCGGCGGCTGGTTGACCGCCATTCTGGATCGCCGTCAGGCTTGGGACGGCGGCTCGGTCGCGGCCGACCTCGACGAGCTTTCGGCCGCGGTCGGCGAATTTAGCTCACCGCTGGTACTGGTCAGCCCGGAAGTCGGGCTGGCGGTGGTGGCCGCCACCCCGTCAGGGCGCCGGTTCACCGACGAGCTGGGCACCCTCAATCAGCGCCTTGCGGCGCTGTGCGAGCGGGTCGTTCTCGTTGTGGCCGGGCAGCCGCTGCCGATCAAGCAGCCCCAAGCATGACGATGTTCGCGCCGGTGGCGCCACCTGACACAGCGGCCGCGGCGGCCGCCCGTGCGCGTCAGGACACCCTCACCAAACCGCGCGGCGCGCTGGGCCGCCTAGAGGATCTGTCAGTCTGGGTTGCGTCGTGTCAAGGACATTGCCCACCAACACAATTCGAACGTGCACGGATCGTGGTGTTCGCCGGCGACCACGGCATCGCCCGGTCGGGAGTGTCGGCCTACCCGCCGGAGGTCACCGGACAGATGGTCGCCAACATCGACGCCGGCGGCGCGGCGATCAACGCCCTGGCCGATATCGCCGGGGCGACGGTGCGCGTCGTCGACCTCGCCGTGGACGCCGACCCGCTGTCCCGGCAGGCAGGCGCCCACAAAGTGCGGCGAAGCAGCGGCGACATCGCTGTCGAGGATGCCCTCACCGAGCAGGAAACCCGCGACGCCGTCGACGCCGGCCGCCAGATTGCCGACGAGGAGGTCGACGCCGGCGCCGATCTGCTGATCGCCGGCGATATGGGTATCGGAAATACCACTGCGGCAACGGTTCTGGTTGCCGCACTGACGGGCGTGGAGCCCGTTGCCGCGGTGGGCTATGGATCGGGCATCGACGACGCCGGCTGGGCCCGCAAAACCGCAGCGGTGCGCGATGCGCTGTTCCGCGTGCAGCCCGTCATTGCCGCTCCGATCGCGACACTGCAATGTTGCGGCGGAGCCGATTTGGCGGGCCTGGCCGGCTTCTGTGCGCAGGCCGCGTTAAGGCGAACACCCGTGCTGCTGGACGGCATGGTGGTGACGGCCGCGGCGCTGATCGCCGAACAACTGGCGCCAGGTGCCCGGCTGTGGTGGCAGGCCGGTCATCTTTCGACCGAGCCGGCGCATGCGCTCGCGCTGGCACAGCTTGGCCTGGACCCGATCCTGGATCTAAAAATGAGACTCGGCGAGGGCACCGGCGCAGCGGTGGCACTACCGGTGCTGCGAGCAGCGGTGGCCGCACTGTCGTCCATGGCGACATTTGCCGAAGCCAACGTCACCGACCGCCCCCATACATCGTGATCCGATCGCTGGCAACAGCTTTCGCCTTCGAGACCGTTATCCGGGTTCCTGGCAGGTCAAGTCGACCGTTCGGGCGCGGTGCGATGACCGCACTGCCGGTGGTCGGCGCGACGATAGGCGCGCTGGTCGCCGCGGTGGTGTGGGCCGGCGGGTTTGCCTTCGGCGCGGGTAATCCGTTGCCCGGCCTGCTCGGGGTGGCCACCCTGCTGGCAGTCACCCGTGGCTTGCACATCGACGGGGTAGCCGATACCGCCGACGGGCTGGGCTGTTACGGGCCGCCCGAGCGTGCGCTGCAGGTGATGCGCGACGGGACCACCGGACCGTTCGGTGTGGCAACCATCGTGTTGGTGATCATCTTTGAGGGACTGGCGTTTTCGGCGCTGTGCGCGCCCGCGATCGTGGTCGCGGTGTGCGCCGGCCGGGTGGCGGCGGTGCTGGCCTGCCGCCGGGGATTACCGGCCGCACCCGGAAGCATGTTGGGCGCCCGGGTCGTCGGCAGCCAGTCCGCACCGGCGGTGATCGCCTGGGTTGTGGTAGTGCTCGCCGCTTCTTCGGCGGCGGGCCGGCATCCGTGGCAGGGTCCGGTCGCGGTCCTGGTCGCGCTAACCGGCGCCGCGTTGCTGGTCCGGCACTGCGTACACCGGTTCGGTGGCGTCAGCGGCGACGTGCTGGGCGCCGCAATCGAATTGACCACGACGATGACTGCAGTTCTGCTCGCGGCGTTGGCACGGTTCTGAGCTCACGTGTCACGTCACCGTGATGCGCCGCGTGGGCGATTCGCGGGATGCGACGTCATCTCTGTGACGACGGAACGGCCTTCTCCCCGAGGGGATTTTACCGCGGCCGCGAGCAGCGTATCGACGGAAAGCGCGATCCCGGTGGCGATTTCATCAACGGCAGGCACATTGTCCGGGCACGCACACACGCCTATCTCAAGCGTGTCACCGCGAGCGGTCAGCGCGATGTTCAACCCGCAGCCCTCACTAAGTGGCGCCACGGTATTCATGCTGACGACCCGGGCGCCGGCGCAGTACGCCTGCACCGGGTCAACAGCCGTATAGGAAACAGCGCCGTGACAGCTCGGCGGGAGCTGGTTGCGCACGCCCGATCGACTGTAAAGTTCCATACCCACCTGCGCAACGGTCGGCGGGATCATCGACGCGATAACCTCGACGTTGATTGCGGGCGAATCAGTTTCGGGCGCCTGAGCACGGATGACGTTCAGTCTCTCGGTGGCGGTATGAAGGTTGGCGAGGATCTGGACAGGATCATCCAGGTGCACCGGGACACGAAGCCGCCCAACTGTCAACGCCTTTCCAATATTGGTGGCATCTGTCGCCGGTAACTCGAACGGCATTCGCATCAGCAGCGGATGGTCGGGCATCGTGTCATGCCGTGTCAGCCAGGCACGCAATGACATTGCGCACGCAGCCAGAACCACATTGGTGATGCTGCCCCCAAATGCGCTGCTGACCGCCTTGACATCGGCCAGCGAGATCGAGCTGAAGGCCACGGCACGTCGTTGTGTCAGCGGCTCGTTGAACACCGTGCGCGGAACTGGTCCACTCATCGAGGCGGAGTCTTGGGCCGTCACGCCTTGATCCCGCAGCCGATTACGCACGGTTTGCAGCGCATTCGAGACGGTGTCACCGATCAGCCACATGCCGGTGAGCTGGTTCTCGAGGAATTCGGTCAGCACATCGGTGACCATTTCAGCGACCGACGGCCGCGCGCCTATGCTCGGCTCGATCGGCAGATTGTTGGCCGGATCGTCGCTCGGCCCGGCGGTCAGCAGCCGCGGCCAGACGGATGCCGCCCCAGCGGCTCCGTCGTTGAGCGCCGGCGACATCTTCACCGCCAACGCCCACCGGCCCGCTGCCAAACCGTTGATGCTCCACGCTTCCCACAACGGCTGATTGCGACGCTGTGCCCCGGTGCTGAGATGGGCGATAAGGTCAGCGAATTCACGCTGTCCACCGGGAGCGGGAACGGTGGCTTGATGAATTTGCGGTGAAGGGTCGTAGTCCTCGATCTCGGCCCACACCGGCTGCCCCATTCCGAGCGGCTTGTTGACCAATCGGCTGCGGAAGCGCGCCAGTTGCGGCAACGAGGTCGCCACCACGTCACGCAGCCGCTGGTGACTGAGTTGCTCGGAGGCCTCCATGATGAGCAGCGCTACGGTGTGCGCCGGTATCTTCTGGCTCTGTGTGTGTAGCGACAGCGCATCGGTTCCCGACAACCGCGTAACCGTCAACGCGCCATCCCCTTCGCCCAACTTCGCGACTAAACCTGTGCGCCAGGGGCTGCATAGTCGATAAGCATGCACCCGATATCGACCGAATCAGTCCAGCGCGCCGCAGAAATCGGCGCTGACTCGTAACCGGCTCCGAGCGGAACCGCGCCGCGTTTGCACACACAGCGATAGATCGACGGCGGCCGGCCTGGCGCTGACTGTTTAACACCACAGTTGCGCCAACGGCCGTCTGGCAACGGATCAAAGAACGCAACCTGTTCAATCCGTCACTGTTGTCCAGGGTAGGCCATCTGGGACCAGGATTAAACCCCGGTCTGGCCCCAACACGTCGCACCGCTGGCACATCCCTGACAAGCGGCGCAGTATCGCGCTATGAGACGAGAAGTAAGCGCCGAGCTCGAAGTCGAAATCACGGTGCCCACGACGCTGGAGTTTCAGATTGCCGTTGCGCCGCACCCGCGCACCGAAGTACTCGAGTCACTGCATTTCGTCTTGAACGGACGCCCGATTGACCCTTTGGAGATCAGCGGCGTGCACGGCAACCGCATCCACAAGTTCGAGGCACCCGCGGGCCATCTGAGAGTCGACTACGCGGCGACGATCGTCGGTCAGACCGATCCGGCTCCGGTGACCGACCACGACCTCTCGATGTATCTGCGGCCCAGCCGCTACGCCGAGGCCGATAAGTTCTATGGCTTCGCGGCGACTGAATTCGGCACCTACGGTGATTCGGCGACACTGCTGGAGAACGTCAGCTCATGGGTTGGAACCAGGCTGAGTTATGTTGCAGGATCGAGTGATCCGATCGACGGAGCAGTCGATACGTTGCTCATCGGTCAGGGCGTCTGCCGCGACTTCGCGCACCTGGTAGTGGCGCTGCTACGCGCGGTCAATGTCCCGGCGCGCCTGGTTTCCGTCTACGCCCCTGGCCTGTTCCCGATGGACTTCCACGCGGTGGCGGAGGCTTTTGTCGAGGGACAGTGGCGGGTGGTGGATGCCACCCTGCTGGCGCCGCGACAAACCCTGGTCCGAATAGCCACTGGTCGCGACGCCGCCGACACCGCGTTCCTCGATAACCACAAGGGCTCGATCACCCTCAACTGGCTGTCAGTGACCGCCGTTGTTGACGGCGACTTGCCGGTGGATTCAATCGACCACATGGTATCTATCCGTTGAAGGCAGACCTGATCGGCTGATTGCACGCGGCAATGGTCATTCACGGTGCCGAATTGTTCTGAGCGACAATCACCCCGGCAACAACGCGTCCACGGCGGGTTGCTGAGGTATGGTGGTCGCGGTTGACTCCGCAGCCTGCCGGAAACGTCCGGTGGCGATCCACAAGAGGTCCCCGCCGAAGCGTGTCTGCACACTCGATTAATCCGACGGTCAGAGGTTGCGTTTCCAGGTTGGCCCTTGACAGAGTGAGGTCCTCAAGTCTTGGCCGTTGCTAAAAGCTTTACGGCTCAACGCCAAGGCATTGGCTGCATTCACCCATGCGCAGACCAGACTCCACGCCCCGACGCGCAGCCGAAGGAATGGCCTTGAGCAAATTCACCCAAACGATGTATGACACCGCCCAGTCGAGTTCGAAAGGTTTGGTCACCGGGGAGCCCGATTGCCCGCTGCGGCATTCCTGGGGTGAGGTGCATGAGCGCGCGCGTCGGATCGCGGGTGGCTTGGCCTCGGCCGGCGTCGGCCATGGTGACGCCGTCGCGCTATTGGCCGGTGCACCAGTCGAAATCGCGCCGACGGGTCAGGGGGTCTGGATGCGCGGCGCCAGCCTCACCATGCTCCACCAACCCACTCCCCGCACAGATCTTGCGCGCTGGGCCGAGGAAACCGCCACCGTCATCAAGATGATCGGCGCGAAGACGGTGGTCATCTCCGATCCGTTCATGGCAGCGGCCCCGTTGCTATCACAGCTCGGCGTCGAAGTGCTGATCATCGAAACGCTGCTCGACAGCAACCCGACACATCCGATCGAGACCGGCGACGACGACATCGCCCTGCTGCAGTTGACCTCGGGGTCCACCGGATCGCCAAAGGCCGTCCAGATCACGCATCGCAACGTGGTGTCGAACGCTGAGGCGATGTTTGTCGGCGCAAGCGTCGACATTGACACCGACGTGATCGTCAGCTGGTTACCGCTGTTCCACGACATGGGCATGACCGGCTACCTGACCGTACCGATGTTTTTCGGCGTCGAACTGGTCAAGATCACGCCGATGGATTTCCTCCATGACACCCTGCTGTGGGCCAAGCTCATCGACAAATACAAGGGAACGATGACCGCGGCACCGAACTTCGCCTACACGTTGTTCGCCAAGCGCCTTCGCAAGCTGGCTCAGCCCGGTCAGTTCGACCTGTCCAGTCTGCGGTGGGCGTTGTCGGGCGCCGAACAAGTCGAACCCGCTGATGTCGAAGATTTATGTGCAGCGGGCAGACCTTTCGGGTTGCGTCCCGAAGCGATCCTGCCGGCTTACGGCATGGCCGAGACGACCGTGGCCGCATCGTTCACCGAGTGCGGCGCAGGGCTGGTGGTCGACGAGGTCGACGCCGACATGCTCGCCGTTCTGCACCGAGCCATCCCGGCAACCAAGGGCAAGACCCGGCGGCTGGCCACGCTTGGGCGCCTGCTGCAGGGGCTGGAGGCTCGCATCGTCGACGAGGATGACAACGTCCTTCCGGCCCGGTGCGTCGGCGTCATCGAGATGCGCGGCGAATCGGTGACGCTCGGCTATACCACGATGGCCGGTTTCGTTGCGGCGCAGGATGATCAGGGTTGGTATGACACGGGCGACCTTGGCTACCTCACCGAATCCGGTCGCATCGTCGTCTGCGGCCGGGTCAAGGACGTGATCATCATGGCCGGTCGCAACATCTATCCGACCGACATCGAGCGCGCGGCCGCCCGCGTCTCCGGCGTCCGGGCCGGCTGTGCGGTGGCGGTGCGCCTGAACGCCGGACACCGCCGGGAGACGTTCGCCGTCGCTGTGGAGTCCAACAGCTGGGAGGACATCGCGGAGGTTCGGCACATGGAGCAGCGGGTGGCGCACGAGGTGGTCGCCGAAGTCGATGTCCGGCCCCGCAATGTCGTGGTGCTCAGGCCGGGAATGATTCCCAAGACCCCGTCGGGCAAGCTGCGGCGCGCCCACAGTTTCTCGCTCGTCAACTGATTTCGCGGGTGCCGAGAGCGAGTAGATTTGTCAGTTATCCAGGGTGCAGGAGGGACGTTGGCCGACTTCGACTCCCAGCCCGGCCGCATACCGCCGTCGGGGCCCGAACTGTCCCCTAGCCAGTTGGAAGCAGACGAGACCGAACTTTACGCGGGACTTCGCAAAGTGGCCGGAATCGTGGCCGGCGCCCAGGGAGTGATCGACCTTCTCGGCGACGTGGCGGAGTTCGCCGTCCAGGCGATTCCCGGCGCCGACGGCGTGGGCGTCTCGTTGATCGACCCGCGGCACCACAAACCCACCGTTCAGACCTGGGCGGCAACCGCGATCCTCGTCCACGAGATTGATAGGGCTCAGTACGAAGAGCTGAAAGAAGGGCCGTGCATCACGTGCATGGAATCACGGCGGCCGACAGTCAGCGGATCGCTGGGCAGCGACAGCCGCTGGCCGCACTTCGGCGGGCGGGCAGCTCGGATGCGTGTGCACTCCGCGCTGGCACTGCCATTGATCGTCGGTGAACAGGTGATCGGTTCGATCAACGCGTATGCCAAGAGTCGCGACGCTTTCGCAGACCACGCTGTGCAGCTGGGGTCGCAATTCGCCAGGCCCGCAGCGATATCCGTCTATAACGCGCAGTTATTGGCACGTGCCCAAGAACGCACCGTCCGGTTGCAGCGGGCGTTGGACAGCCGATCGGTGATCGATCAGGCGATCGGGATCCTTCGCAGCCGTTCGGGGGGCGGCGCCGATGAGGCCTTCGAACGGCTGGCTCAGCTCAGCCAGAGCGAGAACGTCAAGCTTTATGCAGTCGCCGAACGCCTGGTCGAGGAGGCCGTGCGGCGGGCCCAGGCCCGCCATCGCTGAGCCCGTCAATGCGGTGGCGCGGCCAGCATTTCGGCCAGGTCGCCGACGAGCGTCGAGCGGGAATCTCGATCGCTCATCAATTGGTGAGCGACGTCGGTCAAATGTTGGCCGCGATCGCGCGCATAGGTGCGCAGCAGGCTGAACGCCTCCTCCACGGACACATCGAGCGATCCGCGCAGGAAGCCTTTTGCCTGTTCGACGAGGACGTGACTGGTCAACGCCGAGCGCAGCTGCGGCATCACGGTGGCGGGGGTGGGCGGCAGCTCCTGCAGGATCGCGACGCACGCGATGTGTGCCAGCGTCTGGCCGACAAGCAGATCGGCTTCGCTGAGTTTGCCGGGCCGGATGCCGAACAAACCGAGCGCACCCAACACGGTGCCGGCAGCCCGCATCGGGACGGCGTGCACCGAGGAAAAGCCGGCATCGACGGCGGCCCGAACGAACTGCGGCCACCGGTCTGCTTCCAGCTGAATATCGGCGACCGTAACGGGTTCGCCGGTGGCGTAGCAGTCCACGCATGGGCCCTCATTAACTTGCAGCTGGAACAGCTCCAGCTCGCGGGCTTCCTTGGACGTTGCGGCCAGCATACGGAGCTGATTTAGCGGGTCGGCCAGCAGAAATCCTGCCGCCTCGATGTCGAGCAGGTCAACGCAGCGCTCCGTGAGGCCGGTCAGTAAATCGACCACATCGAAGTCGTGCAGCAGGCTGTCGACGAGCGAGACGACCGCGTCCAGCACGCGGGTTTCGCGAGAACTCTCGGGCACCTTGGCATCCTTCCCGAATTCACATCCGCCGAAATGCGGATCAATTGGCCTCGAGCTTCAGTCGGCGCTCGAGGATGTCGCGCGCGACGTCGGTCACGCTGCGGTTGGTGGCATACGCGTGGGCGCGGAGCCGGACCAGGGCCTCGGCGGGCTCCACCTCCAGCTGGGCGACCAGCATGCCGGTAGCTTGGCTGACCTCCGCCCGGCTCAGCGTGTTCAGTTCGGCCCAGGCATTGCTGGTGGGATCGGTGACAGCTGCCTGTAGATCGGCATCCAGAAGGTCCAATAGTGGGATGGCGGCGAGCTCCGCGGCCGCGACCGCTCCGGTCATGTTCCCGCCTGACAGTGGGCCCGGCTGCGCCGCGAAAAAGTCGATAGCGCCGACGAATTCGCCGGCCACCACGACGGGTATCGCGTAGACACTTCTAACCCGGTGGGCCAACATGGCCGGGCCATACACCGGCCAACGACCCTCATCGGTACCGGCGAGGTCGGCGGCCAGAATCGGCATCCGCCGGGTAACCGAGTCCAGGCACGGTCCCTCCCCGAGGGTGAACTGCAGTTCGTCGTAGATGCGGGCGGGCGCACCGCTGGATCCCAGTGTTCCGCTGCTCGCCCCGTCGAAGATTAACGAAATTGCGGCAGCCTCAATCTCGAAGAGACCCACGCAGGCCTCGCACAGGCGGTCGGCCGCCTCGACCCCACGCCGGCCGTCAACGGCGGCGAGCAGCTGCTCGTGGATTGCCACATTTAGCCGAACAAGGGCCGCGCAGCTGCGGCCGGATATCTCGGCGGGGGCTTCATCTCCCCACCCTCGCACTAATTGGACCGGATTACGAGCCCGCTATGGACCCACCGCAACCGTGGTCGAGGCGAAACGTTCAGCCGAGCCGTGACATCCAGCCGTGGGTGTCGGCGAAGGTGCCTCGCTGAATTCCGGTGAGGGTGTCGCGTAATGCCATCGTCACCTCGCCGGATTCGCCGTCGCCGATGGTGAATTCGCTGTCGCCGTACTTCACCTGCGAGACGGGCGTGATGACTGCGGCCGTGCCACAGGCGAACACCTCGGTGATCTCGCCGGCGGCGGCTTTCTTCTGCCACTCGTCCATATCGACCTTGCGTTCCTCGATGGCGAACCCGGCGTCGGTTGCCAACTGCAGCAACGAATCTCGCGTGATTCCGGGCAACAGCGAACCGGACAGCTCCGGTGTGACCAAGCGGGCCGAACCACCGCTGCCAAACACGAAGAACAGGTTCATGCCGCCCATCTCTTCGATGTAGCGGCGCTCAACAGCGTCCAGCCAGACCACCTGTTCGCAACCCTGTTCGGCGGCTTCGGCCTGGGCGACCAGCGAGGCGGCATAGTTGCCGCCGAACTTCGCCGCACCGGTTCCGCCCGGGCTGGCGCGCACGTAATCCGTTGAGACCCAGACTGTTACCGGCTTGATGCCATTCTTGAAGTACGCCCCCGCCGGTGAGCCGATCACCATATAGCGGTACTGCTTCGCCGGTCGGACACCCAAACCCGGCTCGGTGGCGAAGACGAACGGGCGCAGATACAGCGACTCCTCGCCGCCGGCCGGCGGCACCCAGACACTGTCGACCGCGATCAGTTGGCGCAGCGATTCCAGGAACAGCTCCTCGGGCAGTTCGGGAATGGCAATCCGCTGCGCCGACGCCTGCATTCGCGCGGCGTTGGCTTCGGCACGAAAAGACACGATCGACCCGTCGGCCCAGCGGTAAGCCTTGAGTCCTTCGAAGATTTCCTGCGCGTAGTGCAGCACGATCGCCGACGGATCCAATTCGATCGGCCCGTATGCGCAGACCTGTGCGTCGTGCCAACCCTGCTCGTGGGTGTAGTCGATCGACACCATGTGGTCGGTGTGATATTTGCCGAAGCCGGGGTCGGCGAGGATCGCCTGGCGCGCGTCGTCGCTAGCCGGGTTTGCGATGCGAGACACCGTGAACTCGAGGACGTCGCTGCTCATGTGCGCCGCTCCTCCTCATCGCTCCGTCCCCCGCAAGCGGGAGGTGCCCCAACTGCATCGTCGCCGACGCAGGTCATCAGGTGATTGTATAACCGGGCGCTATCGAGTTTTCGGATCGACAAACGGTGGGCGCACCACTTCGCATTCGACGCCGCGACCACGAACGTCGACGGTGACGTGCTGGCCGTCCTCGATACCTGCGTCAACATCGATCAGCGCCAACGCAATACCGACTTTCAGCGTCGGGGAGAACGTTCCCGATGTGGTGACCCCAACCGTGGTGTCTCCGTCGAGAACGTTCAACTCAGGCCGAAGCACACCGCGGCCCAGCACTCGCAGACCCCGCAGCAGCCGCCGCGGACCCGCCTCCTTCTCGGCCAGCAGCGCGTCGCGGCCAAAGAACGCGTCCTTCTTCCAGCCGATCGCCCAGCCGCAGCGGGCCTGCAGTGGCGAGATGTCGGCAGACAGTTCGTGGCCGTGCAGCGGATAACCCATCTCGGTGCGCAACGTGTCGCGCGCCCCGAGTCCGGCCAGTTGTCCGTTCGAGCGCGTGACCGCTGCCAGCAGCTCATCGAAAACCACATCGGCCGAGTCCCACGGCGGTAGCAGCTCGTAGCCGTGCTCACCGGTGTATCCGCTGCGGCACACCCGCACCGGTACGCCCTCCAGCGTCGCGTCGGCGTAGCCCATGTAGTCCATGTCGGTTGGCAGACCCAGTTCGGTGAGCACTTCTGTCGACCGTGGGCCCTGCACAGCGAGTACCGCGTAAGACCGATGCTCGTCGGTGATGGTGATCTCGGCGGGTGCAGCATCTTTCAGCGCGGCGACGACGGCGGCGGTGTTGGCGGCGTTGGGCACCAGGAACATTTCGTCGGGCCCGACGTAGTAGGCGATCAGGTCGTCGATAACCCCGCCAGATTCGTTGCAGCACAACGTGTACTGCGCCTTGCCCGGCTGAATTCGGTCGAGGTCGTTGGTGAGCGTCGAGTTGACGAATTTCGCGGCGCCGGGTCCGCGAACCAACGCCTTGCCCAAGTGGCTGACATCGAATAAGCCGACGGCATTGCGAGTTGCGGTGTGCTCGGCGACGGTGCCGGCATACGACACCGGCATCAGCCAGCCACCGAACGCGGCGAAGGTCGCACCGTGTTCGCGGTGGCGGTCATCCAGCGGCCCGTGCAACAAATCGTCAGTCACGGCATTTCACCCTAATGCGAGCCTCGACTGGCACACTTGGCCAGGTGGCCGATTCGCTGGACTTCGATGCCATGCAAGTTGCGGGGATTGCCAATGCGCGGGAGCGGGCCGGACTGCTCGAGTACTTGGCGGAACTCGGCTTCACCGCCGAGGAAATGGTCGTGGCCGAGCGTCAGGGCCGGCTATTCGGTCTCGCCGGCGATGTCCTGCTGTGGTCTGGTCCCCCGATCCATACCCTGCGGACCGCCGCGGATGCGATCGGTGTGGAGTTAGCCGACGTCGAACACGGCTGGGCCATGCTCGGCCTGACCGTCGCAGGTCCGGATACGCCAGTGTTGAGTCAGGCCGACGTCGACAGCCTGGCGACCTGGGTGGCGATGAGAATGCAGATGGGCCCCGACGCCGCCGACGGCTTCCTGCGGGTGCTCGGAGCGACCGTGGCCCGGCTGGCCGAGGCGATATCGTCGATGATCCGGACAAGCGAACCCAAAATGTGGCTCGGCCTTACCGGAGACGAGCTCGCCACCGCACGGGTCTACCGCGAAGCCGCAGAGTTCGTCCCCCGTGTCGGCGCCATGATCGACGCCTTCCACCGCCACCATCTGGTCAGTACCCGCACGTTCATCGAGGGCGTCGACACAGGCCCGTCGGCGAGTATTTTGTGCGGCGTCGGGTTTGCCGATCTGTCCGGCTTCACCGCGCTGACCCAGACGCTGACACCCGCGGAGTTGTCGACAATGCTCACCGAGTTCGGCGCCACCGTCAGCGACGTGGTGCATGCCGACGGCGGTCGGGTGGTGAAGTTCCTCGGCGACGCCGTGATGTGGGTGAGCTCGAACCCGGAACGGCTGGCCAAAGCCGCGGTCGACCTCGTCGACCATCCCCGGGCGCGCGAAGCCGGACTGCAGGTCCGCGCCGGTCTCGGTTACGGCGAGATCCTGGCCATCAACGGTGACTACTTCGGTAACGCGGTCAACCTCGCTGCCCGGCTGGTGGCCGCAGCGGCGCCGGAACAGATCCTGGCCGCGGCGGACGTGTATGAACAGCTGCCGCAGTGGCCCGCCGTCGTTCAGGAACCGTTGCAGCTCAAGGGTTTCGACGCTCCGGTGATCGCCTACGACCTTGGTCGCGCCGACGCCTGATCCGGCCGCTCGGCGTCGGCGACCTCGATGCCGGTCTGCAACGACAACGCCGTGCTCTGCACCAGCATCAGGCCAGCGAAGACCGCCACCCAAAGCCACGCCTCGCCTGCAGCCAGATGCGCGGACGGATTCCGCACCGGTAGCGCTGATACGGCGCGTACGACCGCGGAGATCACCACGACGACCGTGATGTAAGGAAGCGCGGTGCGGAACTGGTGGACACGAGGGCTCGACGGCGTCTCCGACTTCCGTCGCGGGCGCCCGACTACCCACATACCCGCGCTGACGGTCAGGACCGCCAGCGCTATCGGAACCGAGAGGTTGTTGGCGTCATCCCACAACGGCTGAAGGGGCTGTCGTGTTGTCGGATCCGCCAGGGCGAGGGCCAAATCCGAGATCGTCGCCTCGATGAAGAAGACGGCGATCGGCGGAACCAGCACTGCGACGATGAACACACAGTGTTTCGCGAGCGTCCCCGCCGAACCCGACACGAACTGCACGACCGCGTACAGCAACATGTAGACCGATGCCACAAAGCAAATGCCGCCGAGCAATTCCGCCGACGCGGCCCGGCCGCCGGTGAGGGCGCAGCCATTTTCACCGGCCAGCAGGCTGTACTGGATGGCCGACAAGAACAGTCCCAGAAACGCATTCATCAACGCGACGCCGGTCAACGTCTCGTGCTCGATCTCATGCGCGGCGCGCGACTTACCGTCGCTGCGACGTCGATAGCCGCGGTCGAGCACGAGGTTGATCACGACGAATGCAAAGCCGGCGAGGACACCGGCAAACTGCGCGTAGTTCCTTGCCGCAATCGATATGTCGAAGCCGGTCCACAGCACGCAGGAATCGGCAATTTGTCCCGTCGGCATCGGCGAAATAGTAGCCGCACCAAGCGCTTGAACAGGGCCAAGACACGGGCGACGCGGAAACCTTTCCCTAACCGACCGGCAACCCAAACCGGCGATCGTTAGGGTTGATATCCGTGAGCACGCAACCCGGTTACCTAGCCCCCGCTGTCTCGGTCGCCTCCTCGCTGCCCCGTCGGGGCGCCAAATCGGCGGTGTTGGTCATTCCGGTGGTGTCGTCGGGTCCTGAGGACGTCAACGACGAGCCCGGTGCGGTCGTCGCCGCTGCCGAATCCTTCTTGCCGAAAGACGCGGTCACCGAAATCGAGGACGGCTTGCGGGCACTGAACGCCACCGGCGCCAGCGAGCAGGTGCACCGACTGGTGGTGAAATCGCTGCAAGTCGCAAGCGTCCTGACGGTAGGTGTGGGCAAGCAGCGCGACGAGTGGCCGGCGGACACCATCCGCCGCGCGGCCGGCTCGGCGGCGCGGGCACTGAGTGGCGCCGAGACCGCGATCAGCACGCTGGCCGCGTTGCCGGGTGCCGGAGTCCTGGAGGCCGCAGTCGAGGGGCTGGTGCTGGGCAGTTACCGGTTCACCGAGTTCCGCACCGACAAGACGGCTCCAAAAGACCCGGGCCTGCGAACCATCACGGTGTTGTCCACCGATAAGGCAGCCAAAACGCTGGCCGCCCACGCAACGGCGGTGGCGACGGCGGTCGCCACCGCTCGCGACCTGGTCAACACGCCGCCCAGTCACCTTTTCCCGGCCGAATTCGCAAAGCGCGCAAAGGCTTTGGGTGATTCCGTTGGGCTCGAGGTTGAGGTGCTCGACGACAAGGCGCTGCAGAAGCACGGCTACGGCGGCGTCATCGGAGTCGGGAAAGGCTCGTCGCGGCTGCCGCGATTGGTGCGGTTGGCCCATCATGGTTCGCGACTGGCCAAGAAGCCCAAGCAGGCCAAGAAGGTAGCCCTGGTCGGTAAAGGCGTGACATTCGACACCGGCGGCATATCGATCAAGCCGGCGGCGTCGATGCACTACATGACCTCCGACATGGGCGGCGCCGCAGCGGTCATCGCGACCGTGGCGCTGGCCGCCCAGTTGGAATTGCCGATCGATGTGATCGCCACCGTGCCGATGGCCGAGAACATGCCGTCGTCGACGGCGCAGCGCCCTGGTGACGTGCTGACCCAGTACGGCGGGACGACCGTCGAGGTACTCAACACCGACGCCGAGGGCCGGCTGATCCTGGCCGACGCGATCGTCCGCGCTTGCGAGGACGATCCCGACTACTTGATCGAAACGTCGACTCTGACCGGCGCGCAGACGGTGGCGCTCGGCTCACGCACTCCAGGTGTGATGGGCAGCGACGATTTCCGCGAAAGGGTGGCCGCGATCTCTCAGCGGGTCGGCGAGAACGGTTGGCCGATGCCGCTGCCCGACGAGTTGAAGGACGATCTGAAGTCGACGGTCGCCGACCTGGCCAACGTCAGCGGCCAGCGGTTCGCGGGGATGCTGGTGGCCGGGGTGTTCCTTCGCGAGTTCGTCGCAGACGGGGTCGACTGGGCGCATATCGACGTCGCGGCGCCGGCCTACAACACCGGCAGCCCTTGGGGTTACACGCCTAAAGGGGCCACGGGTGTGCCGACTCGCACCATGTTCGCAGTGCTGGAAGACATCGCGGCGAACGGCTAGCGATCGCGCTGCGCGAGGATAGTTGTGCACCACCGGCCGATGAAACCATCTGACCTTCTGCTGCCAGGAGTGTGCAGACGTCAAAGCGAAACCGGCGCCGCACGAACACGCGAATAGCCAGACCATCCCGGTACTCACCGGGCCTTGGAACGGAGGTATCACCGCAGTGACGATCCGCACCAGGCACGCAGAAATGCCGCTGGCCGAAAAGACCAGATAGAGGCTGGCGATGTTCCTCGACCGCGAGTCCTTGCGCAGCACCAACAGCGCGCGCGAGCCGAAAGCCAGCAGATAAGCCAGGGTTCCGCAGAGCAACACCCAGTACACGCTCAGCCAGAAGTCGGTGGGCAGCGCGAAGAAATCGCTGGTGTATACCTTGCTGCCACGGCTCAACGTGAAGGTGGCGAGCAACAGCGGAATGCACAGCGTTGCCGGCCGCTCCACCCACTGCTTGAACGACCTCTGCAGCGCGGAGTCGTCTTCAAGCCGACCGACAGCGTTGTAGACGATCGCCGACGCGGCGACGATGTAGCAGTCGTGGCCGACGTAGTTCTGCAAGTTCCACACGCCGGTGATGTCGTGCAAAACAACGCCCAGCGTGTGGGAGGCCTGCGGGGACATTAGAGCGACCGCGGACCCCTGCAGAGCGATGTTGAGTGTCGCGGCGACTTCCCACCGGCAACGCCAGGTGACTCGCCGTATCCAGAGGCTCCACCCGATGGATGCGAGAGTGAGGAAGATGAGAGCGCTAAGGGCCACAGCGGTACTCGTAGGCAGTTGTTACAGCGGGGGTGCGTCGGAGCGCGGCCGCCACTCCGAGATCTTCGTCGGCTGCTGAAGCGTTTTCACGCTGCCGCTGACCGCCGCGGCGTGCATCGGGGCACCGCCACGAATCTCTTCAGCCAGCGCGGTGACCTCTTCCGGCTCGATGAACCGGTAGCGGGTCAGCAACTCGGCGCGATTGATGCCGAGGTTGGCCGCGGCAACCCGGAGGTTGTCGGCGGTGATCAGGGTTCCCTTGTCCAACTGGTCGTAATAAGTGGAGCGCGGGAGTTCCATCGCCGTCCAGATCTCTTCCCTACTCAGGGAACGACCGGCCAGGTAGGAGAGCACGGTGGCAAGTTCCTTGCCGCTGTCATCGGGGTACACGACGAACAAGATATCCAGTTTTTCGGCTTTTCAAAATACAAATCGCATTAAATGCCGATTACAGCGGGCTTTTTTGGCGGCAACATCCATTTCATTGGTCTCTCGGTCCAATAAATTGGACTTGGGACGGAATTCGTTGGGTCCGTTTGCCCGCCCCCGCCGCGGCCGAACGCCCTTTGCCACCGCTTGCCCTGGTTGTGTGCCCACGGCGCCGCAGTGACAGGATGGTTTCGGTAATCAAGGGTGCAGCTCGGCTACACCACGCTGTGGTAAGCCAGAGGTCGATGCGCGCCCACCGACCGATCGATCGAGGAGTCGACAGAGATGGCCTTCTCAGTTCAAATGCCGGCACTCGGTGAAAGCGTGACTGAGGGGACCGTCACTCGCTGGCTCAAGCAAGAAGGCGACACCGTCGAGCTCGATGAGCCTTTGCTGGAGGTGTCCACCGACAAGGTCGACACCGAAATCCCCTCGCCCGCAGCGGGCGTGCTCACCAAGATCGTCGCCCATGAAGACGACACCGTCGAGGTCGGCGGCGAGCTGGCCGTGATCGGCGACGGGACGGAAGCCACCCAGGGGGGCGCCGAACAGCCCATCGAACAGCCGCCCGCGCAAGCTGCACCAGAACCACAACCGGAGCCGCAGGCCGCGCCCGCAGCGCAACCGCAACCGCAGGCAGAGCCGCAGCCGCCCGCTGAGCCGCAGGTGTCCGCCGCCTCTGGAGACTCGCATCCGGTGTTGATGCC
>NZ_JBAPMI010000177.1:0-5978 GCF_049278535.1 Mycobacterium sp.
TTACCGCGCGGCTGCATCGCGGCAGGCGATCGCGCCTTCTTCTGCGACTACGTGCAGGCCTACCTGTCGCGCGCCGGCATCGGTAAGGAACAGCTCGCCCGCGGCGGCTACCTGATCCGCACCAACCTGGATCCCGATGTGCAGGAGCCGGTGAAGCACGCGATCGACAGCTATGCCAGCCCCAACCTAGAGGGCATCGCCAGCGTGATGAGCGTTATCCGGCCCGGCAAGAACGCGCACAAAGTGGTCGCGATGGCCAGCAACCGCACCTACGGGTTGAACACCGAAGCGGGCGAAACCATGCGGGCACAGCCGTTCTCGTTGGTCGGCGACGGCGCCGGGTCGATCTTCAAGATCTTCACCACGGCCGCCGCGATGCAAATGGGGATGGGCATCAACACGCAACTCGAGGTGCCCGGCAGGTTCCAGACCAAGGGCATGGGAAACGGTGGCGCCAAGGGCTGCCCCAAGGAGACCTGGTGCGTGATCAACGCCGGTAACTACCGCGGGTCGATGAATGTGACCGACGCGCTGGCCACCTCGCCCAACACGGCATTCGCCCGGCTGATCCAACTGGTCGGGGTGCCGCGTACGGTCGACATGGCGGTCAAGCTCGGGCTGCGGTCCTATGGCGAACCCGGCAGCGCTCGCGACTACGACCCGGAGAACAACGAGAGCCTGGCCAACTTCATCAAGCGGCAGAACATCGGCTCGTTCACGCTGGGTCCGTTCGAGCTGAACGCACTGGAGTTGTCCAACGTCGCGGCAACGCTTGCCTCCGGCGGCACCTGGTGCCCGCCGAATCCGATCGACAAGCTGATCGACCGCAACGGCAACCAGGTGGCGGTTACCACCGAAGCCTGTGACCAAGTGGTGCCCGAAGGACTGGCCAACACGCTGGCCAATGCGATGAGCAAGGACGCGCTGGGCGGCGGCACCGCGGCAGGATCGGCCGGGGCGGCGGGCTGGAACCTGCCGGTGTCCGGGAAGACTGGGACCACCGAGGCACACCGGTCGTCGGGCTTCGTCGGTTTCACCAACCAGTTGGCGGCGGCCAACTACATCTACGACGACTCCACGTCGCCGTCGGATCTGTGCTCGTCGCCGCTGCGTCGTTGCGGCGACGGGAACCTTTATGGCGGCAACGAGCCGGCCCGCACCTGGTTCACCGCGATGAAACCGATCGCCACCCTTTTCGGTGACGTGAAGATGCCACCGACGGACCCCGAGTACGTCGAAGGCGGGCCCGGTTCCCGCGTGCCGAGCGTCGCGGGTCTCGACGTCGACGCCGCGCGGCAGCGCTTGAAAGATTCCGGTTTCCAGGTCGCCGAGCAGCCCTCGTCGGTCAACAGCAGCGCGCGGTACGGCGAGGTAGTCGGGACCTCACCCAACGGTCAAACGATCCCAGGTGCGGTCATCACCATCCAGACCAGCAACGGCATTCCGCCGGCTCCGCCCCCGCCGCCGGACGGATTCGGGGGTCCCGGGCTTCCGGCCCCGGTCGGTTCTCAAGTCATCGAGATCCCGGGTCTACCGCCGATCACCATCCCGATCCTGGCCCCACCGCCTCCCTAGCAACACTGCTGGTGTGTGACGCGCCCGCACTCGGCCGACGGCAGTAGGCTGGCCTGCATGCGTTCCGCCATGACCGCTCTGAAAAGTACCGGCGCCGTCGCGCTCGGATCGGCTGCTGCCGGGATCAGCTACGCCTCGCTCATCGAGCGCAATGCGTTTGTGCTGCGCCAGCTGACCATCCCGGTGCTGGACCCGGGTTCGTCGCCGCTGCGGGTGCTACACATCAGCGATCTGCACATGCGGCCCGGCCAGCGTCGCAAGCAAGCGTGGCTGCGTGAACTCGCCGGCCTCGAGCCCGACCTGGTCGTCAACACCGGCGACAACCTGGCTCATCCCCGGGCGGTGCCGTCGGTCATCCAGAGCCTCGGCGATCTGCTTTCGGTGCCGGGCGTCTTCGTTTTCGGCAGCAACGACTATTTCGGGCCGCGACCGAAGAACCCGGCGAACTACCTGACCAAACCGGGCCACCGCGTGCACGGCCAGCCGTTGCCATGGCAGGACCTACGGGCAGCATTCACCGAGCGCGGCTGGTTGGACATGACCCACAACCGCCGCGAATTCGACGTGGCGGGGTTACGCATTGCGGCCGCGGGTGTCGACGATCCGCACATCGCGCGGGACCGCTACGAAGCGATCGCGGGTCCGGCCAGCCCGGCGGCCGACTTGCGGCTTGGACTGACCCATTCGCCGGAGCCCCGGGTGCTGGATCGCTTCGCCGCCGACGGCTACCAGCTGGTGATGGCCGGCCATACCCACGGCGGACAGCTCTGCCTGCCGTTCTACGGAGCGCTGGTGACCAACTCGGGCCTGGATCGGTCGCGGGCCAAGGGCCCGTCGCAGTGGGGCGCCAACATGCGGTTGCACGTGTCTGCCGGCATTGGCACCTCGCCGTACGCGCCGGTGCGGTGCTGCTGCCGGCCCGAAGCCACCTTGCTGACCTTGATCGCGGCGCCCACCGGTGGGCGCGACCCGCAGCGTGAGCGGGGCCGATCGCAACCTACGTATTCGGTGGGCTGAGCGGACTTAGGCCGCCATTGCCGCAAGAACTATTTGTGCGACGAGTTGATCAATACCGCGCCGGCCGATTCCGTGCCGTCGAGCCATAGGGATTGATTCCACGCGTCATCGACATCGCTTTCCGGAGCGGTAACGAGCAGCCAGAGCACCCCGAGGGCCAGGAATCCGCCGAACACCACGGCGCCTAACACCGTCATGATTTACTCGCTTCCGTTGCACATCGTGCTTATTTATATTATTGAATCGCGCCGACATCTCGGTTATTCCACGCCGCGATGTGGCGCAAATCCTTCACCGCAGCCGATGTGATCCGTACGGCAATGCCGGCGCGCGGAAGCCGGTCGGACTGGTCGCCGGGGCAATCCTTTTGGCGGGCGACCGGGGAGGTGCGATACGCTGTCGTGGCTTCACGCGGGGTGTGGCGCAGCTTGGTAGCGCGCTTCGTTCGGGACGAAGAGGTCGTGGGTTCGAATCCCGCCACCCCGACTCGTGAAATTCGCTGGTATATCAGCTATTCGAGTGCACAGCTCCCATGGGCGGGATATGCGTGGATCATCGCCGACGTGAGTTTGGGCAGCGCGTGAATCAGGCCGTGCTCGGACTCGTGGGCGATCCGGTGCGCAGCAGTCAAACTAAGCGAGGGGTCCAGGTCGAGTTCGGCGTCGGCGTGCAGCCGGTGGCCGATCCAGCGCATCCTTACGCTGCGGACCGACTGCACCCCCGACTGGCCGGCTAAAACGTATTCGGCGGTGTCAACCATGTGGGGGTCGACGCCGTCGATCAGGCGTCGGAACACGTCGCGCACGGCGGTACGCAGCACGGTCAGAATGGCGACGGTGATGGCCAGGCCGACGATCGGGTCGGCCAGCGGGAAACCCAAAGCGGCACCGCCGGCACCGACCAACACCGCCAGCGAGGTAAACCCGTCGGTGCGGGCGTGCAAGCCGTCGGCCACCAGCGCGGCGGAGCCGATGCGCCGTCCGACTCTGATGCGGTAGAGCGCGACCCACTCATTACCGATGAACCCGGCCAATCCCGCGGCGGCGACCCAGCCGAGATTGTCGATCGGCCGCGGGTGGATGAGTCGTTCGACTGCTTGGTAGCCGGCGATGATGGCCGACATGGTGATCATCGCGACGACGAACAGTCCGGCGAGGTCTTCGATTCGGCCGAATCCGTAGGTGTAGCGGCGGGTAGCCGCTTTTGTGCTGAGCGCGAACGCAATCCACAGCGGCACTGCCGTCAGGGCATCGCAGAAGTTGTGGATGGTGTCGGCGGCCAATGCGATCGACCCGGACACCACCACGATCACGACTTGCGCGGCTGCCGTCGCGACCAGCACCAGCAGGCTGACTTTGACCGCCCGAATACCGGCAGCGCTGGATTCCAGTGCGCTGTCGACACTGTCGGCCGCGTCATGTGAATGCGGCGCGAACATCTCATGCATCAGACCGCGCAGCCCCGGTCGATGGTCGTTGTGAGTGTGCGTCATCGCTGAGTTACCTTGCGCGGCCGACGATCGCGGGAGATGGCACGCAGCGAGTCGTCACCGCGGTGGTGGCGAGGCACCTCGGGGCCGGCGTGTTCGGCGTTGAAAACCGCGTCGACAACAAGCTGGCTGACGTGTTCGTTTTCCAGGCTGTAGAAAATGGTGGTGCCGTCGCGGCGGGTGCGCACCAGCCGGGCCATCCGGAGCTTGGCCAGATGCTGCGATACCGAGGGCGCAGGCTTGTTCACCTGGTCGGCAAGTTCGTTGACGGCCAACTCGCCGCCCGTGAGCGCCCACAACACCCTGATGCGGGTGGGATCGGCCAACATTCGGAAGACTTCGACGATCAGGTTGACCTGGTCTTCCGGAATCGAATCAGGAATATCTTTACCTGCGTTCATACGTAGATATTAGCTTACGCAGGAATGTGCCGAGGGTCCTAGGGGGTGACGAGGCTGTTCGTTGCGAGCGGCGCACCGAAGTAGGTCGCGTCCGGATCGATGACGACGGTCTTGGCTTCGCCCTGCTTCGCCAGAACGTCGCGGGCATCTGTTCGAAGGTGATCTTGTCGGGCCCTCCGACGTTGTGTTGCTCTTGATAGAAAAGTTCCTGGATTCCGGCAGTTGTGTACTAGCCGCACACAATTGGCTGTTCAAGATCGATCACCGCGCTCAAATCCACTGTGCGGCGCCCAGTTGCACTGAGATGATCGCCGGGTGAAGGTCATCGTCACGGGCGGCAACAGTGGCGTGGGCGCGGCGACCGCGACCACACTCGCAGCCGCCGGCCACAGCGTCGTCATCGCCTGCCGCACCATCCCGAAAGCCGAGCGAGCCGCCGCCGCAATGAGCGGTGACGTCACGGTCGCGCACCTCGACCTGGCCGAGCTGGCCAGCGTGCGGAAGTTCGCCGACTCGGTGGATGGCGTCGACGTGCTGATCAACAACGCTGGGGTGCTGGGTCTGCCGCTGACCCGCACCACGGATGGGTTCGAGGCCCACATGGGCACGAACTACCTCGGGCATTTCGCGTTGACGTGCCTGCTCGGCGACAGGATCAAGGATCGGGTGATCTCGTTGGTCAGCTCGGCCTATGTCCTGAGCCGGCTGCACATCGACGACCTGAACTGGCACCACCGCAAGTACTCGAAGTGGTCGGCCTACGGCGAGTCGAAATTGGCCGTGATGCTGTTCAATCACGAGCTGACCAGCCGGGGCGTGCGGACCTACATGACCGACCCGGGCGCGACGGATACCGACATCACCCGGGACACCACCGGCATCCTGCCGTGGGTGCGCGAACACACCTTCCGCCGTTTCCCGGCGCACAGCGCCGCCACCGGCGCACGGTCCACAATTCAGGCCGTCACCACCGACCTGCCCAGCGGCACCTATCTCGCACCGAGGTTCAGCCAGTGGGGTAGGCCGACGGTCACCCGGCCGCGCCGAAAGGCGCGTGACGCTGCGATGGCGCGCCGACTGTGGGATTTGTCCGTCGAGTTGACCGGTTGCGACTGGTCCGTTTGACGGGTGCCGATTCGCGGGTAAACACCCCCGTGGCTGAAGCGACCGTCGAACCCCTGTTGCCCGCAGCGCACGGGCCGTTGTCGATGGCCGTCCGGCATCGTCTCAACGAACCGGCGCCGCGCGATCAGTTGACCCGCATCGTGGCGTCGGTTCGCGACTCCAATCCTTACGGCCTCGATCTGCAGCTGGCCCTGTACATGTGCTACGAACTGCACTACCGCGGCTTCGCCGGCGTCGACCCCAACTGGGAGTGGAATCCCGGATTGCTCCATCTGCGAGCACAACTGGAACGCGCATTTCTGGCCAAAGTGCGTCGCGACGTCGGGCCTATCGAATCGGGCCGAACGGCCCAGGCCGAAATGGACGACCTG
>NZ_JBAPMI010000178.1:0-18176 GCF_049278535.1 Mycobacterium sp.
GCGTCGGTGATACTCGCGGCACCGGCGTCCAGACCTGCGGCCAGGGTCGGGGCCGCCGAGCGAAGTCCGATGGTCGCCGCCGAGCCGGCATAGACCCCGCCGAGCATCGGATCTACCGACCGGGCCACCGTTTGCTCGCCGAACCGGTCGGCGAGCAGGTCTGCGACAGCCGGATCACCGCCGGGTCGCCAGCTCAACGGTTGATCCGGTTCGGCGGCGATGCGGGCCAAGGTAGCGTCGTTGACCAGACCGACCATCGACTCCGCCGACGACGGGATGCCATTGAGGGTTCCGGCCGGCAGCGGGTGCAGGCGGTCCTGGCTGTAAATCAACGGACGCGCACCGGTAGTGCCGAGTTGGTCGTTCGCCAGGCCCAATTCGGCCAGCAGCGCGGGCATTTCGGGTCGGCGCACCACGAACGCCTCGGCGCCGACATCGACGGAGACTCCGCCGACGCGTTCGGTGCGCAGCACGCCACCGAGCCGGTCCGCCGGGTCGAACAGTGTGATGGTCGCCTCGTCGCCAGCGCTCTGCCGCAGCCGGTATGCAGCGGTCAAGCCCGAGATCCCGCCGCCGACAACACAATACGAGCGAATCATAGCGAGTGGATCAGCGCTACCAGGTCGGTGAGGATCGCGGGATCGGTTTCCGGCAGCACCCCGTGGCCGAGGTTGAAGATATGACCGGCCGCGCCGGCGTCTATTGCCCGCCGGCCGTCGTCGACCACCGCGCGCGCCGCCTGCTCGACCGTCGGCCAACCCGCCAGCAGCACCGCCGGATCGAGGTTGCCCTGCAACGCTTTTCCAGCTTCGACGCGGGCTGCGGCATCGACCAGCGAGGTCCGCCAGTCGACCCCGACGACCGTGGCACCGGCGGTCGACATGGCGCCGAGCAGCTCGGCGGTGCCCACGCCGAAGTGCGTCATCGCTACGCCGCGGTCGGCCAGCGTGGCGAACACCCGCGAACTGTGCGGCAGCACGTACCGCCGGTAGTCGGCCAGCGACAGCACACCGGCCCACGAATCGAACACCTGGATCGCATCCACCCCGGCATCGAGTTGTACCTGCAGGAAACCGATGGTCAGGTCGGCCAACTTCTCCATCAGCGCATGCCAGCAAGCCGGTTCAGCCAGCATCATGGCCTTGGTCCGGGCGTGGTTGCGGCTGGGCCCGCCCTCGACCAGGTAGGACGCCAGCGTGAACGGCGCGCCGGCAAAGCCGATCAGCGGAACATCTCCCAGTTCTCGCATCAGCAACGAGACGGCGTCCGACACCGGCTGAACACCGCGCGGGTCGAGCGGCCGCAGCGCATCGACGTCGGCGGCGGTGCGCACTGGCGCGGCGATCACCGGGCCGACGTCGGCGACGATGTCCACGTCGATGCCGGCGCCACGCAGCGGAACCACGATGTCGGAGAACAGGATTGCGGCGTCGACGTCATGGCGGCGGATCGGTTGTACGGTGATCTCGGCGATCAGCTCGGCGTCGAAGCAGGCTTCCATCATGGTGTTCTGCTTCCGCAGCGCGCGGTATTCCGGCAGGGAACGCCCGGCCTGCCGCATGAACCACACCGGCACCCGGTTCGGTTTGCGGCCGGTGGCCGCGGCCAGATACGGCGATTCGGGAAGCGCGCGACGGTCACTCATCAGGGTCAATGCTGCCACGACCCGCGCGCGCAGCCGACGGGTGCGGCGAGCAGCGCCCCGACCCGTGCGTAACGTCGTCGTCGTCAACGTCCGTGAGCCAGTGGTCAGGAGCCGGGATGCCAGTTCGCCACCCAAAAGTCAGCTATCAGGAATTCCCCAGCCTGCGAATCGAACGCGCTGACCACGGCGTGCTGCACCTGATCCTCGACGCGCCCGGGCTGAACTCGGTGGGGCCGCAGATGCACCGCGATCTGGCCGACGTCTGGCCGGCCATCGGTCGCGACGCCGACGTGCGCGCGGTGCTGGTCCGCGGCGAAGGCAAGGCGTTCTCTTCGGGTGGCAGCTTCGACCTGATCGACGAGACCATGGGCGAATTCGATGACCGGATGCGGATCATGCGCGAGGCCCGCGACCTCGTGCTCAACATGGTCAGTTTCGACAAACCGGTGATCTCGGCGATCAACGGCGCCGCGGTCGGCGCGGGCCTGGTCGTCGCACTGCTAGCCGACGTGTCGGTTGCGGGGCGAACCGCCAAGATCATCGACGGTCACACCAAGCTGGGCGTCGCCGCCGGAGATCACGCCGCCATCTGCTGGCCGCTGCTGGTCGGAATGGCCAAAGCCAAGTACTACCTACTCACCTGCGCGCCGCTGGACGGCGCCGAAGCCGAACGGATCGGGCTGGTGTCGCTGTGCGTGGACGACGACGAGGTGCTCGCCACCGCGACGCGCATCGCGGCGGAGTTGGCCCAGGGCGCGCAGTCGGCGATCCGGTTCACCAAACACAGCCTCAACCACTGGTACCGGAGCGCCGTACCCGCCTTCGAAACGTCCCTTGGCCTGGAGTTTTTGAGCTTCGGAGGACCCGACGTCCGTGAGGGCCTGGCCGCCCACCGCGAGAAGCGGCCGGCGCGGTTCACCTCCGACTGAGACAGCATGACAACGCCGTATCAACTCACCGATCCCCTACCCCGGCGACCCAAACGGCGCGCCTGTGTCCGCGCATCGACGGATAGGTCTAGCGTCAGACGCTGTGACCCGCCAGCAACGACGCGGAGCGGGGCGACGAACTACAGCGGCGCCCGTGACCTCGGCCGCCCGCGATCGGGGGCGGAGCGACGAGGAGGAGCGGCGCTTATGACGGCAGCCGAGCCGGCCCCATTTCGCGAAGCCGTAGCGGCCATGAGCGGAGCCACCGTCCGACCCGAAATCGAGCTGGGCCCCATCCGGCCACCGCAGCGGCTCGCGCCGTACAGCTATGCACTGGGCGCCGAGGTCAAACGCCCCGAGGTCGACATCGTTCCGGAGCGGTCTGACGGTGACGCGTTCGGCCGGCTGATCCTGCTTTACGACCCCGAAGGGGCCGACGCGTGGGACGGCACCATGCGGCTGGTGGCCTACATCCAGGCCGATCTTGATTCCAGCGAGGCGGTCGACCCGCTGCTGCCCGAAGTCGCATGGAGCTGGCTTGTCGAGGCGCTGGACGCGCGGGCCGAGCAGGTCACCGCGCTCGGTGGCACGGTCACTGCTACCAGCTCGGTGCGCTACGGCGACATCTCCGGACCCCCGCGCGCCCACCAGCTGGAGCTGCGCGCGTCGTGGACGGCGCTCACCACCGACATCGGTACTCACGTCGAAGCGTTCTGCGAGGTGCTCGAGCACGCGGCGGGGCTACCACCGGTCGGGGTGACAGATTTGGGCACCCGGTCGCGCGTTTGACATGGCCCCGGAGCCGACTGAAGCACCAACCGAAACGCCCGACGCCGCGGAACCTGACGTCACGCCGCTGCTTCATCCGTCCGACGGGGTGCCCGAGCTGTCCACCTCCACAAACGAGATCAAGGCCGCCGCGCAGTTGCTGGCCGGCGGCCACGGCCCGTTCGCGGTGGATGCCGAGCGGGCCTCGGGATTCCGATACTCGAACCGCGCGTACCTGATTCAGATCCGGCGGGCCGGCGCGGGCAGCGTGCTGATCGATCCGGTCAGCCATGGCGGCGACTCCCTGACCGTGCTGCGGCCCGTCGCCGATGTGCTGGCGGCCGATGAGTGGATTCTGCATGCGGCCGATCAGGATCTTCCGTGCCTGGCCGAGGTTGGGATGCGGCCGCCGGCGTTGTACGACACCGAACTGGCCGGGCGGCTGGCCGGCTTCGACCGGGTCAACCTGGCGGCGATGGCGCAGCGACTGCTCGGTGTGGGGTTGGCCAAGGGCCACGGCGCGGCGGACTGGTCGCGGCGCCCACTGCCGGCAGCGTGGCTCAACTACGCCGCGCTTGACGTGGAGGTGCTGATCGGCCTGCGCGAGGCGATCGCGGCCGTGCTCGAAGAGCAAGGCAAAACCGCCTGGGCCGCAGAGGAATTCGACTACCTACGGATCGCCGGCGGGCAGGTCCCGCCGACGACCCGCCGGGATCGGTGGCGCCGCACCTCAGGCATTCACCGGGTACGCAACCAACGCGCTCTGGCCGCTGTTCGTGAATTGTGGACGGTGCGAGACGAAATCGCGCAGCGCCGTGACATCGCCCCCGGACGAATCCTGCCCGACTCGGCGATCATCGACGCGGCGACGGCCGACCCTCAGACCCTCGACGATCTGATCGCGCTGCCGATATTCGGCGGACGTCGGCAGCGCCGCAGTGCATCCACCTGGTTGGCGGCGTTGCAGGCCGCTCGCGAAAACCCCGGACCCACAGAGGAAGCCGAACCACCCAACGGCCCACCGGTGCCGGCCCGCTGGGCTCGACGCAGGCCGGAGGCCGCGGCTCGACTCGACGCGGCCCGCGCCGCGTTGCGCAAGGTATCCGAGCGGGTCACGGTGCCGACCGAGAACCTGGTGACGCCCGATCTGGTCCGGCGACTGTGCTGGGACTGGGAACCCGTTGACGACGCGGCAGCGACGATCGACGAGTTTCTGACGGCCGGCCAGGCCCGAACCTGGCAACGCGAACTCGTGGTCCCGGTACTGGCCGCGGCCTTGCAACCGGCGCGCGCGGACAGCGTGGACGTCAGTCCAGATGTTCGGTGATCACGGTCCCTGATTCGACAGGGTCACCCGAGAGTGCGGCGATCCAGCCGGTAATGCGGCGGGACACGTCCTGGTCGGTCAGGCCGGCTTCGGCGAGTACCTCACCTCGCGAACCGTGATCGAAGAACTGTTGCGGCAGACCGACATCGCGGCATGGCACGTCGATCTCGGCGGCCCGCAACGCGGCTGACACGGCCGAACCGACGCCACCGGCCACCCCGTTGTCTTCCATCGTGACGACCACCTTGTGCGCCACCGCCAATTCCGCCACCGCGTCCGGGACGGGCAGCACCCAACGTGGGTCGATCACCGTCACGCCGATGCCCTGATCGCGCAGGCGCGCGGCCACCGATATGGCCATCGACGCGAACGGGCCGACCGCCAGCAGCAGCACATCGGCACTCAGCCCCTCGGTCGGCACTGCCAGTACGTCTACCCCGGAGTGTTGCTGTACCGCCGGAATGTCTTCGCCCACATCGCCTTTGGGGAATCTGATCACGGTGGGCCCGTCGCCGATGGCGAGCGCTTCACCGAGTTCCTCACGCAGGCGCGCGCCGTCTCTGGGCGCGGCCACCCGGATGCCTGGGACGATGTTCAGCATCGACATGTCCCACATGCCGTTGTGGCTGGGGCCGTCGCTACCGGTGACCCCGGCCCGGTCGAGCACGATCGTGACGGGCAGCCTGTGCAGCGCCACGTCCATCATGATCTGGTCGAACGCCCGGTTGAGGAACGTCGAGTAGATCGCCACGACGGGATGCATCCCACCCATCGCCAAGCCGGCCGCCGAAGTCATCGCGTGCTGCTCGGCAATGCCGACGTCGAACATCCTGTCCGGGAAGCGTTCTCCGAAGGCGGTCAGCCCGGTAGGCCCGGGCATGGCCGCGGTGATCGCGACGATGTCGCGGCGTCTGCTCGCCTGCTCGATCAGCGTTTCGGAGAACGTCGCCGTCCAACTCGGTCCCGGGACTTTGGTGGCCAGCCCGGTTACCGGGTCGATCACCCCGCAGGAATGCATCTGGTCGGCCTCATCGTCCTCGGCCGGGCCGTATCCCCTGCCCTTCTGGGTCACCACGTGCACCAGTACCGGACCGTGAAACCCGCGGGCGCGGCGCAGCGCGGCCTCTACGGCGTGCTCGTCATGGCCATCGACCGGGCCCATGTACTTCAGCCCCAGGTCGGTGAACAGCAGCTGCGGCGAAAGGGCGTCCTTCACACCGGCTTTGACGCTGTGCATGAACTGGTAAGCCAAATCGCCCAAGAGCGGCATCCCGCGCACCGCACTGCGGCCCCGCTCCAGCAGATGCTCGTAGCCGGGCTGCAGCCGCAGCATCCCCAGGTGGTTGGCCAGGCCGCCGAACGTCGGGGCGTAACTGCGGCCGTTGTCGTTGACGACGATCACCACCGGTCGCCGGGCCGCGGCGATGTTGTTCAGCGCCTCCCAGCACATGCCGCCGGTGAGTGCGCCGTCGCCGACCACCGCGACCACATGCCGGTTGCGATGCCCGGTCAGCTCGAACGCCTTGGCCAGGCCGTCGGCGTAGGACAGCGCGGCGCTCGCGTGACTCGACTCAACCCAGTCGTGTTCGCTCTCCGAGCGCGACGGATAACCCGACAGCCCATCCTTTTTGCGCAGCGTCTCGAAATCCGCGGCCCGGCCCGTCAGCATCTTGTGCACGTAGGCCTGATGACCGGTGTCGAAGACGATCGGGTCGTGTGGCGAATCGAAGACCCGGTGCAACGCCAGCGTCAGCTCGACGACGCCGAGGTTGGGGCCCAGATGGCCTCCGGTCGCGGCGACTTTATGGATCAGAAAATCGCGGATCTCGGCGGCCAGATCGCGCAGATCCGCCTGCGAGAGGTGCTGCAGATCGGCGGGCCCACGGATCTGTTCAAGCATCTCGCCAGTGTACGCAGAGCCGCCGGCCCGATGCGCGGACCTGCAGAGATACCCCGCCCCACGCTTACCACTCGCGCTTAGAAACAACACAGATAAGCCTGCTAGCGTAACGCCCCGGTGTGCCGGGAAGCCTGGTCGGCGTTGCTTCGTCGTGCTATTCGGGGGACTTCCTGCTACGACGGGCGATTCAGGAGTGCGGCATGACGTGCACGGTCGACGCGGCCGCGCTTTACGCGTGGACGTCAGGGTTCAACGGCGTGATCACGACCTCACGCCCATTGGCAGCGGCGCTCGCATCTTGAGGGCCGTGTCGATGCTGACCCAGGCGCGTGTGCGACGGCGGGGCTGCTGATGAGCAGCACCCTGATCCATGCCATCTACGCCTCGGCGGTATTCGTCGTCTGCTACGTGCTGATCACCACCGAGCGCTTCAACAAGACCAAGATCGCGCTGGCCGGCGCGACGCTGATGTTCTTCTTGCCGCTGATCAATTCCGACGAGGTCTTCTACGCCCGCGACACTGGGGTCAACTGGGACGTCCTGTTTCTGCTCCTGGGGATGATGATCATCGTCGGCGTGGTGCGTCAGACCGGTGCGTTCGAATATGTGGCGATCTGGTCTGCCAAGCGCGCCAAGGGATCCCCACTAAGGATCATGATCCTGTTGATTCTGGTCACCGCGCTCGGAACGGCCGTACTGGACAACGTCACCACGGTATTGCTGATCGCACCGGTCACCCTGCTGGTGTGTGACCGCCTTGCGGTCAACGCCGCGCCATATCTCATCATCGAGGCGATCGCGGCCAACATCGCCGGTGCGGCCACCCTGGTTGGGGACCCGACCAGCATCATCATCGGTACGGGAGCGCATCTGAGCTTCATCGAGTTCAGCGCGAACATGGCGCCGGCCGTGCTGCTCGTGCTTGTTGCCCTGATCGCGATCCTGCCGCGCTTGTTCCCGGGCTTCTTTGTGGTGGATCCCGAACGGGTCGCCGATGTCATGTTGCTGGACGAACGTGAAGCGATCCGTAACCCGAAATTGCTGCTCCAATCCGGGCTCGTCCTCACGCTGGTGTTCGCCGGTTTCGTCCTGCACCGGCAGATCCACATGGAACCGTCGCTGATCGCGATGGCCGGCGCCGGGATACTTGTCGTGATCTCCGGACTGGAACGTGAGTTCTACCTGGCCAGCGTCGAATGGGAGACGCTGCTGTTCTTTGCGGGACTGTTCGTGATGGTGGGGGCGCTGGTGAGGACGGGTGTCATCAAGGAGTTGGCGCAGGTCGCGAGCCACGTCGCACAGGGCGATGCCTGGAAGGCGACGATCCTGATCCTCACGATCTCCTTCACGTTGGGCAGCTTCATCAACAACGTTCCGTACGCCGCCGCGATGACACCGATCGTCGGACAATTCGCCGACTCGATCCCCGGGCATGCAAGTTCAGGCGTGCTGTGGTGGGCGTTGTTGCTGGGCACCGTGATGGGCGGCAACCTCACTCCGGTGGGCGCCAGCGCGAACATCGTCGCGGTCGGGATCGCGAACCGCTCGGGGCATCCCGTTTCGTTCTGGGACTTCACCAAACGAGGCGCGGCTGTCACCGCAATGTCGTTTGTGCTTTCCCTCGGCTATCTGTGGCTGCGCTACTTCGCCTAGAGCCACAAGTTGGTCGTATGGTGGCTCTGTGCGAGCAGAGGACCTCGACGAGCAGTTTCTCATCGTGGCGGTGGATTCTGACGCCATCGACGCCGCCCGAATGATCGCCGAGCACGGCCTGCCGGGACTCGTCGTTGCCGACGCGTCTCACAAGCCGTGCGCGGTCATTCTGGCGTCCGAGATGCTGCGTTTTGTTCTGCCGAGGTACGTCCAGGACGACATCACGCTGGCCGGTGTCCTGGGTGCCGCACTGGCCGACAACGCCGGCGAGAATTTGGCGGGTAAGACAGTGGGGGATTTGCTACCCAAGAATCCGCGTGCAGTCCCCTCGGTCAATACACGCGACGGTGTCATCAAGGTGGCCGCCGAGATGGCGGAGCAGCGAAGTCCACTAATCGCCGTGATGGAAAAGGGGAAGTTGCACGGTGTGATCACCGCCCCACGCCTGCTGGCGGCGGCCCTCAAATCCTGACCGGCGCTTCGGCCCACACATTCACCGCGTTCGAAAATCGTTCCGAACGCAACCTGAGAATACGCTTACACCCATCCAGCTAACTGAAAGGTCTCAGCGGAAGTATTGTGGCGGTGTGCGGGCAGAGGATCTCGACGAGAAGTTCCCAGTTGTAAAAATCGACTCGAATGCGCTCGATGCGGTTCGTCTGCTCGCTGAGCACCGGCTGAATGGATTGGTGGTCGTCACCGACAACTCCGAAACGCCGTTTGCCGTGCTACCGGCATCTCAAGTCGTGCGTTTCATCGTGCCGGGCTACGTGCAGGATGACCCCGGACTGGCCAGCGTGGTCACCGAGTCGATGGCCGATCACGCCGCCGAGAAGCTGAGCGGCAAGACCATCCGCGACATGTTGCCTAAGCAACGCCAGCACATCCCGGTGGCCGAAGCCGACGACACCATTATCGAGGTGGCCGAGGTCATGGCGCGACTTCGCAGCCCGCTGGTCGCCGTGGTCAAAGACGGCAAGTTGCACGGGGTGATCACCGCCTCACGCCTGCTGGCAGCCGCATTGAAGGAGTGACCAGGCATCAAGCGCGCCTGACGATTTCGTAGTGTCCGGCGCTTCGAAGCCATGCACCAGTCGGCCGCCAGGCTCGCCATGAAGGTCGACCGACGCTGTTATAGGCTTCGGTGACTATGGCGGAATCCGGCAAGCCGCGTGGGGCGATCATCACATCGCGGCTGTTGGCCGAAACCCTGAAACGTTGATCGGGCGTCCGGGGCGGCGTCGATGACCTACTTCGCGATCGCCGTGTTCGTTGCCGCTTACGCGGCCATCATCAGTGAGCGTTTCAACAACGCCACCGTCGCGCTGGTCGGCGCAGGCTCGATGATCCTGCTACCGGTGATCGAGTCCCACGATGTTTTCTACTCGCAAGCCAGCGGAATCGACTGGGACGTCATCTTTTTGATGCTTGGCATGATGATCATCGTCAGCATCTTGCGCCAGACCGGGGTATTCGAATTCGCTGCGATCTGGGCTGTTAAGCGCGCCAACGGATCACCGCTACGGATCATGATCCTGTTGACGCTTGTCATGGCGGTGGCTTCGGCCGTGCTGCCTAACGTGGTGTCGGTGTTGCTGGTCGCCCCGGTGACCTTGCTGGTGTGCGATCGCCTGGCGATCAACCCGGTCCCTCTCCTGATGGCCGAGGTGTTCGCCTCCAACATCGGCGGCACTGCCACATTGGTCGGCGATCCACCCAACATCATCATTGGCGCGCGCACTGGACTGTCGTTTAACGCCTTCTTGTTCAACATGGCCCCTATCGTGATCATCGTCATGCTCATCTTCGTGGCGCTGATGCCGTTCCTGTTCCGCGGCATGTCTGCGGTGGATCCCGAGCGAATCGACGACGTCATGGCAGTAGACGAGCGCGAAGCCCTTCAGAACCGCCCATTGTTGATCAAATGCAGCGCGGTGATGGTCGCCGTGTTCATCGGGTTCATCGTCTCCGACGCCATCCACCTTCAGCCGTCACTCGTGGCGCTACTGGGCGCCGGCATCCTCATTCTCGTCTCCGGATTGGAACAGTCGGATTATCTGGCCAATGTCGAGTGGGACACGCTGCTGTTCATGGTCGGCCTGTTCATCATGGTCGGTGCGCTATTCAAGACCGGCGTTATCAAGACACTGGGCCAGATGGCTGCCAACGCCACCGGTGGCAATGTGCTGGTCACAACGATGCTGATCCTGTGCGTGTCGATGCTGCTGTCTGGGATCATCGACAACGTCCCCTACGTCGCGACCATGACACCCATCGTGAATCACCTGGCTTCGGTCACTCAGTCGCACCACAATGTGATGTGGTGGTCGCTGGCGCTCGGTGGCGACTTGGGCGGCAATCTCACCGCCATCGGATCCAGCGCGAACATCGTGATGATCGGCATCGCACTGAAATCGGGCAACCCCATCTCGTTCTGGGAATTCACCCGCAAGGGGGCGGTGATCACCGCCGTGTCTACCGTGCTCTGCGGGCTCTACCTATGGCTGCGCTACTTTGTCCTGAGCTGAGGGGTCGACAACATGCGACATCTCCATCCGTTCAGCGGTCCGTACAGCAAGAGAGCGTAAAGATTTCACGGCTTGAGTGGGCGAACGCGTGCCGCTGATCGATAATGCGTACGGCCGATCAGGACGTCGAACGCCGAGCGAGTCGGCCCACAGGTTGCTACAGGCTTCGTGCGTGCGGAGGAAATGTCAGTGGTCGACGCTGGTAACGCCGTCACCGAGTCCTCCGAGGTCATCTCGGGGATGGGCAGCCCGCTAACGAGGGTGGACAAAATTTGACGAGACATCAGGGGCTGCGGCGATGACGGCAACCGCAATCCAGATGTACTTCGCCGTCGCAGTGTTCGTCATCTCCTACGCGTTCATCATCAGCGAACGGTTCAACAAGACCACGGTCGCGCTGGTCGGCGCGGGACTGATGATAATTTTGCCGGCCATCGACGCGCCCGACGTGTACTACTCCCAGGAAACCGGAATCGACTGGGACGTCATCTTTTTGATGCTGGGCATGATGATCATCGTCAGTATTTTGCTTCAGACCGGAGTGTTTGAATACGCCGCGATTTGGGCTGCCAAGCGCGCCAACGGGTCTCCAGTGCGCATCATGATCTTGCTAACCCTGGTCATGGCTTTGGCGTCAGCGCTGCTGCCAAACGTCGTCTCGGTACTCTTGATAGCGCCGGTCACGTTGCTGGTGTGTGACCGGCTGGCTATCAACCCGGTCCCGATGTTGATCGCCGAGGTGTTCGCCTCCAACATCGGCGGTGCCGCAACGTTGGTCGGTGACCCACCCAACATCATCATCGGAGCGCGTAAAGGCCTGTCGTTCAATGCCTTCCTAGTCAACATGGCGCCGATCGTGATCATCATCATGCTGGTCTTCGTCGCCGTTTCGCCGTTGCTGTTTCGCGGGTTCGCCACAGTCTCCCCCGAACGGGTCGCTGACGTGATGTCGCTGGAAGAGCGCGAGATTCTGCGCGATAGCCGGCTGCTCGTCAAGTGCGGCGCGGTTATGGGCGTGGTGTTCGTCGGGTTCATCGTGTCCCCCTCGATCCACGTTCAGCCGTCGCTGGTGGCGCTGCTGGGTGCCGGTGCCCTCATCCTGGTGTCCAGGATGGAGAAGTCGGACTATCTGGCCAGCGTCGAGTGGGACACCCTGCTGTTCATCGTCGGGCTGTTCATCATGGTGGGCGCACTGCTCAAGACCGGCTTCATCAAACGCCTGGGTGAGTTGGCAGCTGGCGCGACCGAGGGCAACGTGCTTTTCACGACCCTGCTAATCCTGGCTGTGTCAACACTGGCATCGGGCCTGATCGACAACGTCCCCTATGTGGCCACCATGACACCGATCGTAACCCATCTGGCCTCGTCCACGCCGCATCAGGAACACGGCAACGTGTTGTGGTGGTCGTTGGCACTAGGCGGCGACTTGGGCGGCAACCTCACCGCCGTGGGATCCAGCGCCAACATCGTGATGATCGGCATCGCGCTGAGGTCCGGCTATTCCATCTCGTTTTGGGAGTTCACCCGGAAGGGCATCGTCATCACGGCAATCTCCACGGTGCTGTGCGCGCTCTATCTGTGGCTGCGGTACTTCGTCCTCGCGTAGACCCTCAGCGGGTCAGCAGCGCGACGCACTCGATGTGATGGGTCAGCGGGAACGAGTCGAATACCTCGATGTTGTTCACCGCGTACCCATGACCCTGATACAGGCCGATGTCGCGAGCGAATGAGGCTGCCTCACAACCGATATGAACGATCCGTGGAACCTCGGCCGCGGCCAGCAGATCGATCACCTCGTGTCCGGCGCCACCGCGCGGCGGATCCAGCACAGCCACATCGGCACCGCCGCGTTGCGCGGTCAGCGCCCGGCGCACCGAATCGGTGATCACGCTCACCTGTGGCAAATCGGCCAGCGTGGCACGGGCCGCTCGCGTTGCCGCCCGCGAGCTGTCGACGCTGACCACCTGCCCCGACTCCCCTACCGCGTCGCCCAGGACCGCGGCAAAAACCCCTGCGCCGCCGTAGAGATCCCACGCCGTCATGCCAGGATCCGGCCGGGCCCACTCGCCCACCAGGCCGCTGTAGGTTCGAGCCGCGTCGCGGTGGGCCTGCCAGAAAGCCGTCACCGGGACCTGCCAACTGTGCCGCCCGGCTCGCTGCACACCCTGGTAGCTGCCCTCGACCACATCCGTCGAATTACGCCGGCCCTGCCGCACCGTGCGTGCCACATGCCGCTGACCGTCGTCGTCGACCACGACATGCAGGTGCGCGCCCGGCGGCCACGCGACGTCGGTCAGACCGTCGACCATCCCGGCCGTGAGCTGACCGCAGTTGAGATCGGTGACCAGTTCATCGCTGTGGTAGCGATGAAATCCCGCCCGGCCGTCAGCCCCGACGTCCAGCCTGATTCGGGTACGCCAACCTGTCGGGCCGGCGGCCGAGATCGGCTGGACTGCGTCGTTCCACTGGTAATTGCCAAGGCGGGCAAGCTGATTAGATACCACTTCGGCTTTCAGCCCGCGCGCCGCCGCTGGGTCGACAAAGGCCAGATCGCAGCAGCCGGCGCCGTCTACACCGGCGATCGGGCACAGCGAATCGGTCCGGTCGGCGGACGGTTCGATCACCTCGACCGTCTCGGCGTGCCAATACGACCCCCGATCGGCGGTGACCCGGACCCGCACCCGTTCGCCGGGTAACGCATAGCGGACGAACACCACCCGGCCGTCGTGGCGGGCCACGCAGCTGCCCCCGTTCGCGGGGGCGCCGACGGTCAACGTCAGCTGCTCGGTGGCCGGTGGTGGCGCTGCAGTGGATTCCGAGGTCAATCGAATATCCCTCGACGGGCATCACCGGGAGCAGCGTGCGGTTGCATCGTCTTGAGCCGCTCGGATGAACTGAGTTGCCAGGGAACCGACGTCACCATCACTCCGGGCATGAACAACAACCGGCCTTTGAGCCGCAACGCGCTCTGGTTGTGCAGCACGTGCTCCCACCAATGGCCGACCACGTATTCGGGGAGGAAGACCGTCACGACGGTGCGCGGCGATTCCTTGCTCACCCGCTTGACGTAATCCAGTATCGGGCGGGTGATTTCGCGATATGGCGAAGCGATGACCTTCAGCGGCACGCTGATATTGCTTTCTTCCCAGCGGCGGACCAGCGCACGGGTTTCCACGTCGTCGACGCTCACCGTCACGGCCTCCAGCACGTCGGGTCGCGTCGCACGCGCATAGGACAGCGCTCGCAGCGTCGGTAGATGCAACTTCGACACCAGCACGAGGGCGTGGTTGCGGCTGGGCAAGACGACATCTTCGTCGTCTGCCTGCTGCTCGATCTCCCGGGTGACCGTGTCGTAGTGCTTGCGGATCAGCTTCATCACCGCGAACAGCAACGTCATGGCGACGACGGCGATCCACGCTCCGGCCAGGAACTTTGTGATCGCTACGATGAAAAGCACCGTGCCGGTGGCCACGAACCCGATCGTGTTGACCACCCGGGAGCGCATCATCGTTCGCCGCACCGCCGGGTCGGTCTCGTTGCGCAGCAGCCGAGTCCAGTGCCGGACCATGCCGATTTGGCTCAACGTGAAGGAAATGAACACCCCGACGATGTAGAGCTGGATCAGCGCGGTGACTTGCGCGCGGAACGCGATGATCGCGGCGAGGGCCGCCACCGCCAGGAACACGATGCCGTTGGAGAACGCCAACCGGTCACCGCGGGTATGCAGTTGGCGCGGCAGGTAACTGTGCTGTGCCAGCACCGAACCCAACACCGGGAACCCGTTGAACGCCGTGTTGGCCGCCAGCACCAGGATCAACGCGGTCACCACCGCGATCAGTAGAAACCCTATGTGGAAGCTGCCGAAGACGGCCTGTGCGATCTGCGCGACGAGCGTCTTCTGCTGATAGCCGGGCGGGGTACCGGTGAGCTGCGTGGCGGGATTGTCGACGATCTGGACCCCGGTCTCTTTGGCCAGCAGGATGATGCCCATGAACAGGCTTACCGCGATTGTGCCCAGCATCAGCAGCGTGGTTGCCGCATTGCGCGACTTGGGCTTTCGAAACGCCGGCACTCCGTTGCTGATCGCTTCGACACCGGTCAGCGCCGCACAGCCCGACGAGAACGATCGCGCCACCAGGAACACCAGCGCGAAGCCGACGATCGAGCTGCGTTCGGCGTGCATGACAAACCCGGCGGATTCGGCCCGGATCGGCTCGTCCAGCACGTAGATCCGGAACAGGCCCCAGGCCAGCATGAGCCCCACGCCGGCGATGAATGCGTAGGTCGGGACGGCGAAGGCGACCCCAGATTCGCGAATACCGCGCAGGTTCAACGCCATCACCAGCAGGATCGCGCTCACGCAGAACAGCACCTTGTGGTTTTCCACGAAAGGGATCGCGGATCCGATGTTCGACATGGCCGATGCCGTCGAAACAGCCACCGTGAGAACGTAATCCACCATCAGCGCGCTCGCCACGGTCAGGCCGGCATTGGGCCCGAGGTTTGTGGTGACCACCTCGTAGTCGCCGCCACCGGAGGGGTAGGCGTGCACGTTCTGTCGGTAGCTGGCCACCACGACCAGCATCACCGCCGCCACCGCGACGCCGATCCACGGTGTCAGCGAATACGCCGCGAGGCCTGCCACCGAGAGCGTGAGAAAGATCTCCTCGGGGGCGTACGCCACCGACGAGAGTGCATCGGAAGCGAACACCGGCAGGGCGATCCGCTTGGGCAGCAGAGTGTGGCTCAGCCGGTCGCTGCGAAACGGCCGACCCAGAACCAATCGACGCGCCGCCGTCGAAAGTTTGGACACGAGAGCCAAGAGTAAGCGCAACCGCGCCCGCCGGTACGGTTCCGTAGACCAGAATGTCTCCCAAACCGGCTGGCCACTACGGCTGGTCAGGTCGAGAGGACCTCAAGTGCGAGTGGTTGTGATGGGGTGCGGTCGGGTGGGCTCGTCGGTTGCGGACGGATTGTCGCGGATCGGGCACGACGTCGCGGTGATCGACAGTGACAGCACCGCGTTCACCCGGCTGAGTCCCGATTTCGCCGGTGAACGCGTGCTTGGTCTGGGATTCGACCGGGATGTGCTGCTGAGGGCGGGCATCGAGGAGGCCGACGCGTTCGCCGCGGTGTCATCCGGCGACAACTCGAACATCATCTCGGCGCGGCTGGCCCGGGAAACCTTCGGCGTGCGGCGGGTTGTCGCGCGGATCTACGACGCCAAGCGCGCCGAAGTCTATGAGCGACTCGGCATCCCCACCATCGCCACCGTGCCGTGGACGACCGATCGCTTGCTCAACGCGCTGACCCGCGAAGGCGAAACCACCAAGTGGCGGGACCCGACCGGGACCGTCGCTGTGGTCGAAGTGGCGTTGCACGAAGACTGGGTGGGTCACCCGGCCGCCCATCTGGAGAAGGCCACCGGGGCCCGGGTGGCCTTCCTGATCCGATTCGGTACCGGCGTGCTTCCCGAGCCCAAGACGGTCATCCAGGCCGGCGATCAGGTCTACATCGCGGCGATATCCGGACACGCGGGCGAGGCTTTGGCGATTGCGGCGTTGCCGCCGAGTGAGGACTTGGAATGAGAGTCGCTATCGCAGGCGCCGGCGCGGTCGGCCGCTCAGTGGCCCGCGAGCTGATTGAGAACAAGCACGAGATCACGCTGATCGAGCGCAACCCCGATCACATCGACGTCGACGCCATCCCGGCTGCGCATTGGCGGCTCGGGGACGCCTGCGAGGTGAGCATGCTGGAGTCGGTGCGGCTACACGAATTCGACGTCGTGGTGGCGGCCACCGGCGATGACAAGGCCAACGTGGTGCTCAGCCTGCTGGCCAAGACCGAATTCGCGGTAGCCCGGGTGGTGGCCCGGGTCAACGACCCCCGCAACGAGTGGCTGTTCACCGACGCCTGGGGCGTCGACGTCGCGGTGTCCACCCCGCGGATGCTGGCGTCTTTGATCGAGGAGGCCGTCGCGGTCGGAGACCTGGTGCGGCTGATGGAGTTCCGGAAGGGTCAGGCCAACCTGGTCGAGATCACGCTGCCCGACAACACCCCGTGGGGCGGCAAACCGGTGCGCAAGCTGCAGCTGCCCCGAGATGTCGCGCTGGTGACGATTCTGCGCGGGCCCCGGGTGATCGTGCCGCAGGACGACGAGCCGCTGGAAGGTGGCGACGAGCTGCTGTTCGTCGCCGTCACCGAGGCGGAAGAGGAGCTGCGCCAGCTTCTTCTGCCGGCGAAGTGACGGCTACGCCGTCGATCGCGCGCTGTGCGGCCCTGATCGCCAGGAAGGTCACCAGCGCCGCCACCGCGGCCAGCGGCCAGCCCATCGCGATCCGGGCCACCACCAGCCAGCCCTCGTGGTTGGTGTCGTAGAGCACCCGCTGAACCACGAAGCGGGCGGCGAACACCAACACCCAGGTGAAGGTGGCGACGTCGAACGCATAAACCGCGCGGCGTACGGTGCGCCAGCCGCCATCGTGCCCGTGCAGCCAGGTCCAGATGTAGCCGACAACAGGCCGGCGGATCAGGATCGATACCGCGAAGATGGACGCATATATCAACGATGTCCAGATGCCGAGCAGGAAATAGCCTTTGGACTCACCGAGCAGGTAGGCGATCAGCACGCAAACGGCGACGCCGATCAACCCGGACACCGCCGGCTGGACGGACTCACGGCGGATCAGGCGCCACAGCAGGATCAGCGTGGCGACCCCGAGGGCAGCGCCCGACGCTGCAGCCAGGCCCAGCAGCCGCGAGGTGCCCACGAAGACCAGCACAGGCAGCGACGAGTAGATGATCCCCGCAACGCCGCCGAGTTGTTCCATCATCCGTTCGGCCGGAGTGCGGTCGACGTCCGCGGTCACTACCTCGCCGTCGACGGCGTCAGCCGTGTCACCGGCGTCTGTCGCACGATTCACCGAGCGCGCCTCACCGCTGAATTTCGTAGTGCGGGTTGTAGATTGCCTTGCTGCCGTTCTCCAGCTTGCCGAGCCGGCCCTGGACGCGCAGCGTACGGCCCGACTCGATGCCGGGAATCCTGCGCTGCCCCAACCACACCAGTTCGACGGTGTCGGTGCCGTCGAACAGTTCTGCGCGGACCCCGTCGGCGCAACCCTTGCCGTTGCATTCCACGCTTCGCAGTATTCCGACCACGGTGACCTCCTGGCCGCGCTCGCAGTCGATGGCCCGCTGCGCGCCGGTGGTCACCGCCTCGTCGCACAACTCCTCGGCATCACGCTGCTGGGGGTCCTCCGTCAACCGACGGGTAAGCCGGCGCAGATAACCTTCCGCCGCCATCGCCTCTCCTGAGCGTCCTCGTTGGTTCACACCGGATCCGCTAATGCTGATCCTTTAAGCCCAACGGTCACCGTAGACCCAATGGTTCCCCAATGCCACGCGGCGCCCGGGCAGTATCTAGGGG
>NZ_JBAPMI010000179.1:0-8048 GCF_049278535.1 Mycobacterium sp.
GGTCCACCGCCGCCGGTCGGACCGCCCGGGATGCTTCCGCCGCCGCCGTTCGGACCACCGCCGCCGGTCGCCCCACCCGGTCCACCACCGCCGGGAGCCATCGACGGCGCCGGCGCCACGCTCGACGACGGAGTTGTGGTCGTCGTCGTGGTGGTGGTCGAGGTCGGCCCGCCCTTATCGCCTCCGCCGCAGCCAACCGCCAGCACGAGCATCGCCGCGCCGAAAAACAGAGTCATCGCCGTGCGTGCGCCAGACTTCATCTGCAGTCCCCAATCTCGCCTCGTGCACCCCGAGATACCCGCGACGAGCGCTTGCGAAACGCGTTGAATGCGAGCGGGATCAGGCTCGTCTGGACAACTGAGCGTGGATCAGCGGAGCGATCTTCTCAGCCAGGTACGCGTGTCCGGCGTCGTTGGGATGAATGCCGTCGGGTCCGATCAGATCGGGCCGACCGACAAACCATCCGTCGCTGATCGGGTCGATGAATGTGGCCCCGGCGTCGTGAGCCTGACCGCTGAGAATGTCGCGGATATAGAGGACATCGAACGGCGGGTCGGAGTCCGTCCACGGCGGGCCGATCACCAGCACCTTCGCCGATGGCGCGATCCGGCGTGCCAGATCCAGGGTGTCGTGCGCCATCGCCGCCATCTGAGCGGGGTCCACGCCGTGGTCATTGCGTGAGCCGAAGAACACCACCAGGGCATCGTCGGGTTGGACGGCCCTGTTGGTCAGGTCCTCGAAGACGCTGCCATGGTCACCGCGGACGACGTAGCCGGCCCTGCCCTCGGATGCGACCTCCGGTGCGACCTGCACACCCTGGCGTGCCAGCGTCAGCCAGGTGCGGTTGGTCCAGGTGTTCGATCCCCAACCACCTTCATCGGTTCCGGTGGTGTAGGAATCCCCGATCACCGCGACGTGGTCGATCGGGGTGCCGCGGGCCACCGTGTGGTATTGCTGCAGCGAGCCGGGATGGAGGGCCACCATTCCGGCCGCAACAGCACCCGCGATGACAACTGTGGCCAGACGACCCACCGCTACCTCCACTGTCCACACCCCGGCCGCGTGCTTTGGCCGTGTAAGCGGCATCGTAAAAGCACCACGACGAATTTCGCCATCGACGCGCTGTCGTCCAGTTGGACGCCGCGTGGGAACCGGTCCGTGCTGGTGAGGGCCCCACTTTGCCGACGGGCGCGGGACACCACGGTCTCGCGCCACAGGGGATCGTACTTGATCAATATGTGTCGAGGTATCGCTCGCCCCGGCCGGGAATTTCAGCCCGCGCGCGCCGAAAGAGGTTTCGCACGACCTTCCTGAGTGCCGTCGACCGATTGCAATTTTCCGCTTGCGATGTGTGCTGCAGGATCGTCGTCGGCACCGGCCTTCAGGCGACCGATGTTGATCATCGTGCGCATCCACCGGCGCGCGGGCTCCTCGACCACGTGGTACAGCAGGATCGCGCCGGCGAAGGTGATCGCGAGCACGCCGATGAGGAGCAACTTTCCGCCGGTACCGAACATCGTCAGCTGGAACTGCTCGGCCGTCCATATCCACGTGGTGTGCGCCAGCTCGTGAACCATGTACAGGCAGAACGAGATTTGCCCGCCATACACCATCGGCCGGGTGGAGAGCAGCGCAGGCAGACTCCCCGTGCCGATCGCCAGCGTCAACACCAGCGGAACGAACAGCACGTCGACCAGCCCGCTCGTGTCGGTGACACCGTGCAAGGGGTGCGCGTCGAATACATAGAGCAGGCCGACGACGGCGGCGATCAGCAGCAGCGACAGGTAGCCGGCGGCGCGGCGACCACGGTCGCTCGGCTGCAACCTACTGACCGCGGCGGCGACCAGCGCTCCCGCGGTGAACTGCATGACGATGCGCGGCAGCCAACTCCAAGGCGTGTAGAACTCGCCGGTCACCAGCAGCGACACCACCGGCGGTAGCGAGGCGCCGACCGCCAGCCAGATCAGGTTGCGGGCGCGGGTCGTGCGCGCCAACCGGAAGATCACCAGCACCACCAGCCCGAACAAGATGTAGGCCAACCACTCTGCGCTGATCGACCAGGCCGGCCCGTCCCAGCTCGAATTGTCGAAGAACGGCTGGAACCACAGCTGTACCAACAGGACCTGGCGCACGTAGCTGATCGCGGTGAACCGGTAGATCTCCTGCGACGGCACGTGACCGACGTGCAGCGTGAAAATGACCCACAATGCGGCCAAGTGCAGGGTGACCAGATAAACCGGCCACACCCTGGCCAGCCGCAACCAGAGGAAATGCAAGGTGGCACGAGTCGACCACGACCAGCCCATCCGATCGAGGTAATTCCAGGTCAGCACGAACCCGCTGAGGATGAAGAACAAGTCGACACCCTGGGCTCCGCAATTCAGCACCGGTGTGAGTGCGTCGAGAAACTCGGGTGCGGCATCGCGCAACAGTGGCCGGAAGTGGAAGAGCACCACCCACACGGCGGCGACGATGCGAAGTCCTGTGAGGGCCTTGATCTCTCCGCTGCGCACAACAATCTTTCCGTGAGGCCATCGGTGTTTGTTCACCGCGGCGCATCGTCACAAATGACGGCGTTGGCAGGGTATCAGTGCGGTGGATCGATAGCGAGTTGCCTGCCCGGTGTGGCTCGCAACTATTGAGCGACATCGCCGCAGGCAGGCCGTGTATTCATAGCGCTTCGTCGCGGGGTCTAGCGTCAACCGCATCAGCAGAGCGACACCACGGGAGAAAATATGCCGCTGTTGTACGTCGACCTGATCGAGGGTCGAGAACCCGCCGAGATCCGGACGCTGCTGGATGCGATACACGACGCGGTCGTCGAGGCGTTCGGGGTGCCGCCACGCGACCGCTATCAGGTGGTGCGCACGCATCCGAGTCACGAGATCGTCGTCTGGGACACCGGTCTCGGGATCGAACGTTCCTCGGCCATGGTGGTCGTGCACGTGGTGAGCCGGCGCCGCTCGCCGGAAATGAAGCAACGGTTTTATGAACTGGTGGCGACGAATCTGGCTGCGCGCAGCGGGCTCGATCCGGCAGATCTCGTCATATCGATTACCGACAACAACGACGAGGACTGGTCTTTCGGTTACGGACGGGCGCAGTTCCTCACCGGGGAACTGAAATGAAGACCCGTCTGACCAAGTTCTTCGGCATCGAGCATCCGATCGTGTCGGCACCGATGGCGCTTACCTCGGGGGGCAAGCTCGCCGCGGCCGTGTCGTCGAGCGGCGGCCTCGGCCTGATCGGCGGCGGCTATGGCGACTCCGATTGGGTGGCGCGCGAATTCGGTCTGGCCGACGGGGCACGCGTCGGGTGCGGTTTCATCACCTGGAGTCTGGCGCGCAACCCCGACTTGCTTGAGGTGACGCTGGAACAGCAACCGGCGACGATCATGTTGTCCTTCGGCGACCTGTACCCGTTCACCGATCGCATTCACGCGGCTGGCGTGCCGCTCATTGCGCAGGTCCAGACACTTGACCACGCGCGCCGCGCTCTCGACGCCGGCGCGCAGATCTTGGTCGCCCAGGGAAGTGAGGCGGGCGGGCACGGAATGACGGTGCGCACGACGTTCACCTTGGTGCCCGAAGTCGCCGACCTCGCGGCCGAACGTGCGCCCGAAACGCTGGTGCTGGCGGCCGGCGGCGTCGCCGACGGGCGCGGACTTGCGGCGGCACTCATGCTGGGTGCCGACGGCGTGGTGGTGGGCACTCGCTTCTGGGCTTCCCCGGAAGCCCTGGTGTCGCCGCGTGCCCAGGAGCGGGCGATCGGTTCGAGCGGGGACAATACCTACCGCACGCGGGTTTATGACTATGTGCGTCAGCTGGATTGGGCGCCCGAATACAACGCACGGGCGCTGGGTAACCCGTTCGTCGATGGCTGGCATGGCAACGAGGCCGAACTGCACGCATCGCTGCCGGAAGTGGTACGCACGTATCAAGCCGCGGTTACCGCGGAAGATTTCGAGGCCGCTGCCATCCTGATCGGCGAGTCGATCGGTCTCATCCACGCCGTTCGTCCGGCCGCTGAAATCGTCGTCGACATGGCGGCTGAGGCTGACCGGATCCTGAACGGCAAGAACAGCTTTAGGCCGAGATCAGTACAGGGGTGACCACGCTGACGTCCGAAGCAGTCGACTCTCCCACTGATCGCGATACTTCAGCGCTTCGAACATGTAGGTGCCCGGTCCGCGGTGCTCGGGTGGGATGTCGGTAGTCAGCAGATGCTTGAGGGTGGCGTAATCGTTCATCGCGTCAATCTTCTGCCACAGCATTGCTTCTCGGCGTTTGTGGCTTCCGTGCGCCACCTGGAAGCAGGCCTGGATTTCGAGCACCCTTTTGCCGGGCGGCGCCTTGGAAAGCAGGCGGTAGTAGATCTCATCCCACGAGTGGATGTAATCGTCCAGCGGGGCGTAGGGCCAGCCGGTGTCCTCCATGAACAAACTCAGCGGATGCGTTGCGCCATCGGTGGGCACGGTCGCGAGGTCCACTTCTTGCAGGGGCGACCACTCGACCGGCAGCAGGATCTTGCCGGTGACTTCGTGACGCAGGTTGTCCAGTTCACGCATCCACGGCGCCAAGTCGCCACTTTGCGCCCTACCGGCCAGCGTCTCCCACGCCGCGCCGTCGGTGATGCCCGTGATTGTGACCACGTTGTACGCCACCCCCGTGCCGTGAGCATGGTTGGCATACCAGAGCAGCCGAGCGTTGTCGTCCTGCGCCAGAGTGGGCATCCAGCCTTCGCGGTAGGCCGCCTCGAAATCGTCCTCGCGGATGCCGACAACCCGGTGGGTCTCGTGAAGGAACAGCACAGCGACTCCTCTCGGTGGCTCAGGCGTTCTCGACGATCAACGCGGCGAGCCGACGGCGGTTGACCTTGCCGGTCTCGTTGTACGGGATGTGGTCGACGACGATCAACCGCTCGGGCAGCTTGAAGTAGGCGATGCGATCACGACAATGCGAGCGCAGCTCATCGAGCGTCACCGGGCGGCTGGCCACCACCGCCGCCCCGACCCGCTGGCCCATTTCGTCGTCGGTGATGCCGGCCACCGCTACGTCGCCGACCGCCGGATGAGCACGGAGTGCCTCCTCGACCTCGATCGGCCCGAACTTCTCTCCGCCCCGGTTGATGATGTCGACAAGCCGCCCGCTGGGATAGATGTAACCGTCGGCATCGCGCCATGCGAGATCACCGGTATGCAGCCAGCCTGCGGTGACGTTCTGGCTGGTGTTCACCCACAGCTCGCCGACCACGCCCGCATCGACGTCGGTCCCCGTCTCGGGATCCACCACGCGAACCTCAACGCCGGGCAGCGGCCTCCCGACCGAGCCAACCCGGATCGGATCGCGGTGATCGTCCGGCAGCAGGGTTGTGTAGGCGCCGAGCGTCTCGGTCTGGCCAAACACATTGGCAAAAGCGACATGCGGCAGCGCGGCCATGGCCCGGCGCACCAAAGCGACCGGCGCGGCCGCCGCCCCGTACGCGATGGCGATCAGCGAAGTCAGGTCGGTGCCGGCGAAGTCGGGATGGTCGAGGATCCGCTGCAGCATCGTCGGCACCAGGAACGCGGTGCGCACCCGATGCTCCTGCACCAGCCGCAACCACTGTGCGGCGTCGAACCGCTCCTGCACGACCGAGGTGTTGCCCGAGTACAGGCTGCCGAGCATGCCGAGAGACCCGCCGACATGGAAGAACGGGACACACATCATCGCGATGGTGGGCGCGGCCTCCGGCCGGAACGGTTTCCCGATCCCGTGGATGCGCGTGCTCAGTTGCCCGCTGGTGATTCCGACCGCCTTCGGGAGCCCGGTGGTACCGCTGGTGAACAAGATAAGGGCTTCGAGGTCATTGACATCTTCGGCCGTCTTCGCCGCGGGAATCGGGCTGTCGCTCAACAGATCAGCGGATGTCAGTACCCGGCTCGGACCCGCTTCGTGGAGCCGGGCAGCAGCGTGGGCATCGCCGGCGACTGCGACGTCGCCGCATCGCGCATTCTGCGTCAGGGCCCGCAGCTCTGGTGTGGTGAGTGCGGGGTTCATCAGCGCTGCCGCTGCACCGATGCGCGCGGCCCCGAGCACCGATGCGATCGAGAGCAAGCTCCCGCCGTCGACGACGGCGACGCGGGCTCCGGGTGCCACGCCGTGGCCGGCCAGACCGGCGGCGCAACGGTGGACGGCGGTGGCCAGTTCGCCGTATCCGATTGTCTCCCTGCCGATGATGAGCGCGACGCGGTCCGGATCGCCAATGGCGGCCGCGTCGACGATTGTGCCGATGTTCATCGACGGCTCAATACAGCGGTGACCACGAGGAGGTCCGAAGCAGCCGACTGGTCCATTGGTCGCGCAGATCCAAAGCGTCGTACATCCAGGTTCCCGGCGCACGGTAGCGGGCTGGAATTTCATTCCGCAGGAGGTTGAGCAGCGCCTCCGGCCGGCGGATCCGTTGCATCAGTACAACTTCACGGCGCAGGTGACTGCCCAGGGCCGGCTGGAAGCCGGCCTGGATGTCCAGCATCGACTCCGCGGTCTCCAAGCTCTTGGAGTACACCTCGCCGCACCGGTCGATGTATTCGGTGAACTTGTCTTCGTACGGCCACATGGTGTCTTCCATGTAGAGGCTCAGCTCGTGTTTCCGTCCATCGCTTGGGATTTCGCCGAAAGGCACGACCTGAAGAGGCGACCACGGAAGCGCCACCAGAAGCTTGGCGGATACGTCATGGCGGAGCGCGTCGAGTTCACGCATCCACTGCCGCAGATCGCCCCGCTGAATGCGTCGAGCCAGGCGTTCCCATGCCGCACCGTCACGAACGGCGGTCACTGTGACGACGGTGTAGGCGGGTCCGCTGCCGTGGGCCTGGTTGGCGTACCAGAGCAACCGGGCTTCGTCACCGGCACCGAGCATGGCCATCCAGCCATCTCGGAACGCGGCCTCGAACTCGTCTTCGGCGCGCCCGCGCACCGTGTGCACCTCGTGCATGAACAGCATGCCGCGAGACCTCCTGTGCGCGCTGCTGCGCCGTGCCCCCGCTCAATGGACGGTAATCCCGGCGTCTTGTCCTGTCCACGGGCCGCAACCTGGACAGTCGAGCCGGACATCTGGTTTGCTCACATCCATGGCCAGGCTTGATGTGCCCGACGGCCCCGGCGGTGAGGCCGCAATGATCTGGACGCTGCGTCCACAACTCGGCGACATGGTCGAGCGAATGATTCACGGCGCCTACCAGCAGAGCGTTCTGCCGCCCGAGGAACGTGAACTGGCCAGAATGCGAATCGCGCAAATCAACGACTGCGTCGCGTGCTCCGACTTTCGCGCACCGTCGGTGCTCGACGCGGGCGTCGCGCCCGACCTGTACGAAAACGTGGCGGCCTATGCCACCTACCCGGGCTACACGCCGCGGCAACGTCTTGCCATCGAGTTCGCCGAGCGATTCGCCAATGACCATGCATCGATCGACGATGCGTTCTTCGGGCGACTGCGTGAACTTTTTTCCGATCCGGAAATCCTCGATCTGACGCTTTGTGTCGCGGTGTTCCTCGGCCTCGGACGCTCGTTGAGTGTCCTGGGCGTCGATCAGTCTTGCGCAATCGACGTCTGACGGCGGCGCGAGGAGACGAGTGGACATCGCTTCGGTCGACGAATTGCTCACCACCACCCGGGCGGTTCGTAAGCGTCTTGACCTGACGCGACCAGTCGGTCGCGACGTGATCTTGGAGTGCCTGGAGCTGGCGATGCAGGCACCCACGTCGAGCAACGCGCAGGATTGGCGCTGGCTGGTGATCACCGATGCCGACAAGCGGGCCGCGATCGCGGAGATCTATCGCAGCATCGGCACGAAATATCTTCCTGGACTCGCGGCGGCCGAGTCCGATCCACAGACCCGGAGGGTGTTCGGCAGCGCGGTGAGCCTCATCGACACGCTCGCCGAAGTTCCGGTGCACGTCATTCCGTGCCTGCAGCGCCGCTTTGACGGCAACGATCTGGTGGTCGCGTCGTCGGCGTGGGCCTCGATCATCCCGGCCGGCTGGAGCTTTTTGCTCGCACTTCGGTCT
>NZ_JBAPMI010000180.1:0-5575 GCF_049278535.1 Mycobacterium sp.
TGCAAGGACTTCACCACGCAGGACGAGAAGAAGCAGAACGACGAGGTCAGCAAGATGCTCAAGGACAAGAGCGGCGCTGATCCCTCCAATCTGGAGATCACCGCGACCCGGTTGTCGGCTGCGACCTACTGCCAGACGGTAGGCAAGCCGGACACCAAGATCTCCGAGGCACCGCACGGCTGACCGGAATCGGCTGCGCCCAACGCTTACTCACCGTCGGCTTGCAGTACCACCGTCGCTCGCGCATCGACTCGAACTGTGCTTCCCGACGGAATCGATTGCGGATTGTCGGGATTCGAGGCTTCGGCGGTGTCGATGACTGGCAGCCAGGCTCGACCGAATTCGCCCGGCGGCAACGTGAATTCGATGGGCTCGTGGTGGGCGTTGAAGCACAGGAAAAACGAGTCGTCGGTAACCCGCTGCCCGCGGGCATCGAGGTCGGGGATGCCCAAGCCGTTCAAATAGACCGCGACTGACTTGCCGAAGCCTGAATCCCAGTCGTCGTCGATCATTTCGGAGCCGTCCGGCCGAAACCAGGAGATATCCGGTTGTGCGTCGGCGCCGCGCCGGCGCACCGGCACCCCTTTGAAGAACCGGCGACGGCGGAAGACCGGATGCGCGGCGCGCAGGCCGGACACCGACCGGGTGAACTCCAGCAGATCGGTATCCGCCGACTCCCAGTGCACCCAGGTGATCTCGTTGTCCTGACAGAACCCGTTGTTATTGCCGTTCTGAGTGCGGCCGAGCTCGTCGCCGTGCGAGATCATCGGAACCCCTTGCGACAGTAGCGTCGTCGCGAGGAAGTTGCGTTGCTGACGAGCGCGAAGCGTATTGATTTCGGGATCCTCGGTCGGCCCCTCGGCGCCGCAGTTCCAGGACTTGTTGTTGCTCTCGCCGTCGTTGTTGCCTTCTTCGTTGGCCTCATTGTGCTTTTCGTTGTACGACACCAGGTCGCGCAAGGTGAAGCCGTCGTGGGCGGTGACGAAATTGATGGATGCCACCGGGCGCCGAGCGGTGTGCTCATAGAGATCCGCCGACCCGGTGAGCCGGGACGCGAACTCGGCCAGCGTCGCCGGTTCGCCGCGCCAGTAGTCGCGCACGGTATCGCGGAACTTGCCATTCCACTCCGTCCACTGCGGCGGAAAGTTACCGACTTGGTAGCCGCCCGGGCCCACATCCCACGGCTCCGCGATCAGCTTGACCTGACTGACCGTCGGATCCTGTTGCACCAGTTCGAAAAACGCCGACAGCCGGTCGACGTCGTAGAACTCGCGGGCGAGCGTTGCGGCCAGATCGAAACGGAATCCGTCGACGTGCATCTCGATCACCCAGTACCGCAGCGAATCCATGATCAGCTGCAGGGTGTGCGGATGACCGACATGGAGGCTGTTGCCGGTCCCGGTGTAGTCCATGTAGTACTGCCGGTCGTCATCGACCAACCGGTAGTACGCGGCGTTGTCGATCCCGCGCATCGACAACGTCGGACCCAGGTGGTTGCCCTCGGCGGTGTGGTTGTACACCACGTCGAGGATCACCTCGATGCCCTCCTCGTGCAGGGCACGGACCATCGTCTTGAACTCCTGCACCTGACCGCCGGGCGTGCTGCTGGAGGCGTATTTAAAGTCGGGGGCCAAAAAGCCAATTGTGTTGTAACCCCAGTAGTTTGACAGCCCCTTGTCCACCAGAGTGGAGTCGTTCGCGAAGTGGTGCACCGGCATCAGCTCGATCGCGGTGACGCCCAGGCTCTTCAGGTGCTCGATTATCACCGGGTGCGCGATAGCCGCATAGGTGCCGCGGATCTGCTCGGGGATCTCCGGGTGCAGTTGGGTCAGGCCCTTGACATGCGCCTCGTAGATCACTGTGTCGGCGTACTCGTGGCCGGGTGGGCGGTCGTTGCCCCAGTCGAAGTATGGGTTGATCACCACCGACTTCGGCATCCGCGGCGCGGAGTCGTCGTCATTGCGGCTGTCGGGGTCGCCGAAGTTGTAGCTGAACAGCGCCTGATGCCACTCGAAGTTGCCGTCGATCGCCTTGGCGTACGGGTCGATCAGCAGCTTGTTCGGGTTGCATCGGTGCCCGGTGGACGGATCGTAGGGTCCGTGAACCCGGTAGCCGTAGCGCTGGCCCGGTTCGATGGCGGGCAGAAACCCATGCCAGACGAAGCCGTCGACGTCGTTCAACGCCACCCGGGATTCGGCGCCGTCGGCGTCGAAGAGGCACAGCTCCACTTTCTCGGCCACCTCGCTGAACACCGCGAAATTGGTGCCCGAGCCGTCGTAGCTGGCGCCCAACGGATAGGCCTTTCCCGGCCACTGCGCGACCGGATCGACGGCTTGCCTCACTGCGCCCTCTTTCGCCGGAGGGCCGCCTGGGTACGGCCCGACGGTGGGGGTACCCGCCGGGCGGCGGGTCACACATTGTGTGAACCGGGGCACAATGACGCTGTGCAACCTTGGCCCCCGCCCGATACGCCCGGTCCCGGACAGGAGTCGGTGTGGGACTATCCGCGCCCGCCTCGGCTCGAGGAGTTCACCGGCTCGATCACCATCGAGTTGGGTGGCCGGACGATCGCGTCGACCAGCCACGCCTGGCGAGTGCTGGAAACGAGCCACCCGCCGACCTACTATCTGCCCGGTACCGCCTTCGCCGACGGAGTCCTGCGTCGGGCAAGCGGTGGTTCCTTGTGCGAATGGAAGGGCCAGGCAACCTATTACGACTTGGTGACCGACACACGGGTGGCGCCGCAAGCGGCATGGACCTACCGGCAGCCCAGTCCCGATTTCGCCGCGATTGCGGGCGCGATCGCCGTGATGGCCGCGGCGGTCGACCGGTGCACGGTCGACGGCGAGCAGGTGACTCCGCAGCCGGGCGGATTTTACGGCGGCTGGATCAACAGCTGGATTGTCGGCCCGTTCAAGGGAATTCCGGGATCCATGGGTTGGTGACGCCGGGCGTCAGAACTCATCCGCTTGCCATACCCTGGCGTGCAGCATCCGAATCAAGGAGCGCGATGACAGACGCTTTGTCAGCGTTGGCCGCGGAGAAATTCGTGTCGTTGACGACGTTCAAGAAAGACGGCACCGCGGTCGCGACGCCGATGTGGATCGGGCGCGACGGGGATCACCTCTTCGTGTGGACGCCGGCCGACAGCTGGAAGGCCAAGCGGGCCAGGAACAACCCCCGGGTGGTGCTGGTGGCATGCAGCCGCGGCGGGAAGGTCCGCGAAGGCGCTCAGCCGGTTGATGGTGTCGCCGAAGTGATTGCCGAGCCGGCGACCGTCCAGCGGCTGGCCGGTGTGATTCGCCGCAAGTACGGCTTCGAGTTCATCGTCGTGACTTTCATCGAACGCATTGCCGCGCGTGGACAGAAACCACGCCTGATTCTGCGGATCGCGCTGTCTAGCTGACTCGACCGCTCGGTGTCGACTCGCGGACGTCGAGCCCGTCGAGGGCGCCCGTCGTCCGCCAGGTGTCGAGGATGTCGGTGTACTCGGTTGGGCTGCCGAAGAAGAAGCTGTCCTGATTCAGTCGTGCGCTCGCCTGGCCCTCGCGGTTGTAGTAGCCGGGAGTGCAGGATTCCCGCCGGCCGGCGATGACGCTGGAGCGTTGCACGACCGAGTCGACCCAGGCGGCTTCGGCGTCCGCGGTCGCCTCCACCTCGGTGGCGCCTTGCTGCAGCGCCCACGCGATCACCCAAGCGATGTGACGGGATTGGGTGTCGATGAGGTACGGGAAGTTCACCGTGAAACCGGACTGCGCGATGCTTTCGATGAAGCAGTTCGGAAAACCGTTGACGTGCAAGCCGTGCAGGGTGCGAACCCCGTCGGCCCACTTGTCGCTGAGGGTGAGCCCGTCGCGGCCGATGATCTCGAAGCCGGTGCGCTGCGAGTAGCTGGTGCCTACCTCGAAACCGGTCGCGAAAATCAAACAGTCCAGTGGGTATTCGACCCCGTCCACGACCACGCCGTCAGCAGTGACCTGCTCTACGCCGAGGCCGCGGGTGTCGACCAGCGCGACGTTCTCGCGATTGAACGCCTGCAGGTATTCGTCGTGGAAACACGGCCGCTTGCAGTAGTACCCGTACCACGGTTTGAGCGCCTCGGCGGTGGCCGGGTCGGTGACGATGGCTTCGACGCGCGCCCGGATCTCTTGCATCTTGGCGAAGTCGGCCATTTCAGCGGCGTTCGGCCCGCCCTCGTTGACGATCGGCATTTTCTTGGTGAGGCTGGTCCATGCGTCGTCCACCAGGTCTTCGTCGGATGTGCCTCCGGCAGTGAGGATTTGGAAGTTCTTTATGCGACGCTGTTGCCATCCTGGCTCCAGCGACGCGGCCCAGTCCGGTTCGGTCGGCCGGTTGGCGCGCACGTCAACCGTCGATGGGGTGCGCTGAAAGACGAACAGCTGACCGCTTGCCTCGGCCAGCCGTGGCACACACTGAATGGCAGTTGCGCCGGTGCCGATGATTCCGACCCGCTTGTCGGACAGCTTGCTCAGGTCGGTACCGGTGTATCCGTAATCCCAGCGACTGGTATGAAAGGTGTGACCGCCGAAGTCGGTAATGCCGGCTATCCCAGGCAGTTTCGGCCTCTGAAGGTAGCCGTTGGCCATCGCCACGAATCGGGCGCGGATCTCGTCGCTCCGGTCGGTGGAGATCACCCACCGGGAAGTATCTGGCTCCCAACGGATTTCCTGGACTTCGGTTTGCAGGCATGCATCGCGATACAGATCGTAGTGCTCGGCGATCCGGCGGCAGTGTGCCCAGATTTCTGCGCCCTTGGCGTACTTCTCGGTCGGGACGTAATCGAGCTCTTCGAGCAACGGCATATAGACGTAGGACTCGACGTCGCAGGCGATTCCGGGGTAGCGATTCCAGTACCAGGTGCCGCCGACATCAGCGGCCTTGTCGATCAGCCGCACATTCTCGACGCCGAGCTGTTTGCACCGCGCCCCGATAAGGAGCCCGCCGAAGCCGGCGCCGACGACCGCGACGTCGACGGAATCCACGATGGGGTCGCGGTCGAAGTCCGGGTCGGCCCACGGGTCGTCGCCGAACTTACTGAATGCGCCGGTGATCTCGACATACTGCGAGATGCCGTCGGAGCGCAGACGTCGCCGGCGCTCCTCGGCGTACTTCGCGCGCAGCGCTTCGGGATCGAACGATTCCGCGCTGCTGCTAGACGTCACGGCTGAATACTGGACCAAATTTGTGACCCAGGCAACGTTGCGCGCAGCCAATTGTTCGGACTTGAGCTGCGACATCGTCATCTACCGTGCACGGACACGTTACGGCTCCGATGCCATTTAGCTGATCAACAACGCAAATGTGGTGGCATGAGCCGCGACACGACGATGCAGAGCAGCAATGGGGAGGAGTGGCGCCCATGAGCACTGAGTCGGTCCTCATCGCCGCTGACAAACCGGTCCCGGGGACACGTTCGTCGGCCGAGCCACGGTATTCCCTGCTGCTGTCCACCGATCCCAGCCACATCGAAGCGGCCCAGCGGCTGCGCTGCGACGTATTCAGCAGCGAGCCGGGTTTCGCGCTGACCGGGCAGGACGACGGCCTCGACATCGAC
>NZ_JBAPMI010000181.1:0-5400 GCF_049278535.1 Mycobacterium sp.
CGGTGTTCATCCCGCAGCGCAACGAGCCAGACCTGGACGACGTGCCCGCCGAGGTGCTCGAGGCATTGGACGTCAAACCGATGACCGATGTCGCCGCGATCGTCGCGCAGGCACTGGAGCCCGCAACACAAGCGGTGACCGCCGCGGCCTGATGTCGGATAGCCTGCGGGCATGACCGACCTGCAGCAGCTCAAACGGCGCATCGTTCACACGGCTCAACGCCTGGTGGTCAATCCAGTTGGTCGACGGTCACCGATGACCATGCTGGAGACCACCGGGCGAAAGTCCGGGCAGCCTCGTCGCACCGCTATCGGGGGCCGGGTCGTCGACAACCAATTCTGGATGGTCTCGGAGCATGGCGAGCATTCGCATTACGTGCTCAACATCAAGGCCAACCCGGCGGTGCGGCTCCGCATCCGCGGCAAGTGGCGCACCGGAACCGCCCACCTTTTGCCCGGCGATGACGCAGACGAGCGGTTGCGCAGTCTGCCCGGATTTAACAGCGCCCTGGTGCGGTTGATGGGCAGCGAGTTGCTGACGATCCGGGTGGACCTGGACTGAGGCGAAAACTCCATGGCCTACGACACCGACCTCGCGGCCCGTATCCGTGAGTTGCTAGGCCCGCTGCGCGGTGTCGACGAGAAACGGATGTTCGGCGGTCTGGCTTTCCTGATCAACGGCAACATGTCCGTGGCCGTCAGCCGTCAGGGCGGCCTGATGGTCCGGGTACCGCCGGATGACACCGAAAAGCTCTTGGCGCGAGCCCATGTCAGCCCAATGGTGATGGCCGGACGCGAGGTACGCGGGTGGATCCGGGTCGACGCCGACGGCGTCAAGACCAAACGGCAATTGACCGGCTGGGTGACGCGCGGCATCGACTACGCGCGAGCCCTACCGTCCAAATAGTCGTCACGTTTGCGAAGCCCAACTACGGGTACGCCCCTGGCTAATGGACGAGCAGAAGCAGGTAGTTCGACGACTGCTGAAAGTCGCCGGAACGACGTATGCCGCCGAAGCGGATGTCCAGATACGGGACAAGCCGATGCCATTGTTTCAGTTGCTGGTGCTGTGCATGTTGGCCAGCAAGCCGATCGACGCGACGATCGCCATGCGCGCCGGCCATGAACTGTTCAGCGACGGGCTCAAGACGCCGAAGGCCGTCTTGGAGGCCGACCGGCGAACCATGATCAACGCGTTCGGCCGCGCGCACTATGTCCGCTACGACGAGAGCTCGGCGACGCGGCTGGCCGACATGGCTCAGCGAGTTGTCGATGAGTACTCCGGTGACCTGCGCGATATTGCCCGACGTGGTGCCCATGACGTCGATGCCGCCAGGCGAATGCTCAAGGAATTCAAGGGAATTGGTGACACCGGCGCTGACATCTTCCTGCGCGAAGTCCAAGACGTCTGGACATGGGTCCGGCCGCACTTCGACCAACGTGCCACCCGGACCGCCAAGGCGCTGGGATTACCTACCGATCCGACGAAACTGGGTGCTCTCGCACCACGGGCCAATGCACGTCTGGCCGCAGCGCTGGTCCGTGCTTCGCTCGACGACGAAGTGCGCCAGCAGGTGACAAACAGTTAGGAGCAATCGTGGCCAACAAAAGCACATTCGTTATCGTCGGCGGCGGACTTGCCGGAGCGAAGGCGGCCGAAGCGTTGCGCGAGAAAGGCTTCGACGGCAAAGTCGAGTTGTTCGGGGACGAGGAATACCTACCGTACGAGCGGCCGCCGCTGTCAAAAGATTTCCTTGCGGGCAAGAAATCGCTCAGCGATTTCACTGTGCACGACTCAGAGTGGTACCGCAACAACGACATCGACCTACGGGTTGGCACTGATGTGCTGGCGATTGACCGCAAGGCTCACACCGTCGCTCTCGCGGACGGCAACGATGTCCGCTACGACAAGTTGCTGCTGGCTACCGGGTCACGTGCGCGGTGGCTGTCGATTCCGGGTTCTGATGCGACTGGAGTGCATCACCTGCGCAAATTCGACGACGCGTCGAACCTGAACACGGCTCTCAAAGAAGGTACGTCGCTAGCGATCATCGGGGCCGGGTGGATCGGGCTGGAGGTCGCGGCGAGCGCACGCGAGCGCGGCATCGACGTCACCGTGGTCGAGACCGCAAAGGTGCCGCTGAGTGCTGCGGTCGGCGAAGAAGTCGGCAATGTGTTCGCCCAGCTGCATCGCGACCACGGTGTCGATCTGCGGCTTGAAACCGAGGTCAAGGAAATCACCGTCAAGGACGGCAGAGCCACCGGTCTGAAGTTGGGCGACGGTTCGACAGTCACCGCCGACCGGGTCCTGATTGCTGTCGGCGCGCAGCCCAACATCGAAATCGCCGAGGCGGCCGGCCTGTCGACGGGTGACGGCGGGGTGCTCGTGGACGCATCCCTACGTACCAGTGACGCCGACATCTACGCGGTGGGCGACATCGCCGCGGCCGAACATCCACTGTTCGAAGAGCGGATCCGCACCGAGCACTGGGCTAACGCGCTCAAGCAGCCGGCCATCGCGGTGGCCGGGATGCTCGGTGAACCCGGTGAATATGCTGAACTGCCTTACTTTTTCACCGATCAGTACGACCTGGGTATGGAATACGCGGGCCATGCGCCCAGCTATAGCCAGGTCGTGTTCCGCGGCGACGTCGACAGCCGGGAGTTCGTGGCGTTCTGGCTCGACGGCGACAAGCATGTGCTGGCGGGGATGAACGTCAACGTCTGGGATGTGCTCGATGACATCAAGACTTTGATCGGCAAGAAGAGCGCCGTGGATGTTGTCAAGTTGGCCGACCCGCAGGCGCCGCTGGGCGATCTCAGCTGACCGCGATGACGTCGGGCAGTCGTTGCCCTTGAAAACGTTCCCGCTCGGCGCGCCGCCGTTTGATCCGCAGCCGCGCGTCGGAGGGAATCGTCACCGCTTCGTCGCACTTCAAGTAGAAGACCTCGCCCGCAACGTCCATCAGCTCCGCGTCGACAAACCGAGCACCCAGCTCGCGCAGGGTCATTCGTAGTTCGTGCGTGAAACGAATAGTCGTGTCGTAGGCCAATTCTCGGGAGGCACGGGCGCTGGCTGCCATCCGTTCGGTTAGCTTCGGCTCCGATCCGGCAGCTGACGTCGGCTGGGGAAGGTCGGTAGCGGCGCGGCCGGCGGCGGCAAGCAACATCGGTGGATCGTCACTGAACATCAGGTTTGCGAATTCGACCTCGCCCGGACCGCGGTGTCCGATCCGGCGGACCGCGGAGGTGAACGCGGCACCAATGGTGTGCGATTGGGCGCTGACGCCCTCGAGGTCCCGTTCGAGGGCCAGCGCGCACAGCTGTGCATCGTCGCGGATCAGGGCGGCCAACGACGAGGTCTTGGACGCGACGGCATCGCTGTCCAACAACGCGCCGATCCCCGAGACGGTGACGCGCAGACCGGCACGTTCCACCGTCGCCGCCGTCACCCCGCTGTCGATCAGCCACCGGCCGGTAAGACTCCAACCCTGGTGGATCCTGTCACGCAGCAGTCGGACCCGCGCCTGCAGCTGGGCGTCGGATTGCGAAATCAGTTGCGCCGCATCGAGATGTTCGGCCATAGCGGCCGCCACATAGGCCTGGGTGTCGGATTTCAGGTGCCGCAACAATGCCAACGCCCGTTTGACGACTCCTGCCTTGGCGGCGTAGCCGGCCGTCGGCGGCCGGCCCAGCGGCAACAGCGCATCGACTGGTAAGTCGACAAGCGACGTGCGCCTGACCTCGTCGACGTCCCAGCCGGGAAATTGCTCTGCGACGATTACGCCCGCCGAGACGCCGACGTAGGGGCGGTGACCGAACACCGCGATCGCCCTGCTCCCCCATTCGCCGGCGAGGACGTTGCCGCCAGCCATCACAAGGCTCATCACCCGCGCGGCGGCACGTAGCCCTGCGAGTTGGACGTCGAGCGTCATCGGGGTCAACGGCCCGGGGAGATTCTCGGCGAGCGGTGCCGCGCTGAAAACCGGGAAGCGCGGGTCGCCCCGGTCGTCGAACTCGCCCTCCAAGCCGTCCGGTGATGCCGACCGCAACACCGTGCCGTCCAACGGCTCGGTTCGCGGGACAAGGTCGACCGGCAGCGGCAGATGTCCCGGCAGATCGACAGCGCCGCCGGCGCCGAGCCGGCGGCCCGCCAGGCCCCGCATCGTATCTTCGACGGCATCGCTTGCACCCCAACCGAATTCGAACCGCCATGCCCTTTGCGCCGAGGCGACGTCGAGTTCGGGGATCAGCTGGGGCCAGGTGGGCAGGCGTCCGAGCCGCGGTCGCTGCCCGCCAGGACGCAGCAACCGCCGTGCCGTGGCAAAGTCGGTGGTGTCCGGAGCCGCGAGGTCAACGATTCCGTTGCGGTTAGTCGCCACCGCAAGCACCAGGAATCGAATCAGGTCGTCGAAATGCAGCAGGCGCACCGGTCCGGTCGGTGCCTTGCCCTGCAACAGGCTGCCGATGGTGCGGCAGGTCATCCAATCGAGTTGGCGACCCACCAGCGGTGCTACCCGCACGACCAGGCTCGGCGCCCAGCCGCTGGAAACCAAGGCTTCGGCCTGCCGGTAGAGCGCCGGCTCTCCGGACGCGGCCGATACATAGATCAGCCGGGCGCCCGCTCGGGACGCGGCATGAGTCACCCGGACCAGGCCGTTGATCCCGGCGCTGCCGGGTGCCGCGTTCTCGATCGGGGCGAGGTGAAGGAGCACGTCAGCGGTGTCGGCCAGCTGCTCCAATACCGGGTCGCCGATCGACGCGCAGACGAAGTCGACATCGGGAGGCAGTGCTACATGGGGGTGTGCAGCGATGCCGCTGACCGCGTGCCCGGCCGCAATCAGTTGCCGGGCCATGGCACGCCCGAGGAGTCCGGTGACGCCGGTCAGCAGGATCCGCACGCCCGAGCACCTCCACGGCGTCTAGTCGACAAAACGACAATAGACGCGCGAGTCGGTTCTCAGGTGACTTTCAGCTAACCCCGATAACTCATGGCAATGTGGCGCTGCCGTCGGCCGCAACCGTGACTTTGGCGCCGCCGATGTCCTCGCTCACAGCGGCCGCGGCCGCCGTGGCGTCGGTGATCAATGCCAGCGTGCGACGGTCGTCCGGCGTGCGAACCGACAGGAAAGCCTTCTCCGGTCGGCCGTCCCGGTCGAACGGTGTCGTCCATGCTTCAACCGTGCCGACGCCTTCCCATTCCACCGCCGCCGTCCGGGTCGGCTCCTGATCGACCGCGGATTGGGTGTCTTCCCAACGGAATTCGGACTGCGGGGGTTCGGTGCCGTAGACGCCGAAGCTGTGCTTGGTCAGGTATCCGCCGTTGGCGGTGATCAGGCCGCGCGTGCCGGGGTTGGCCGTCAGCACTTCGGCCATCGTCGCGATCGAGTGAGCCACGTAG
>NZ_JBAPMI010000182.1:0-11886 GCF_049278535.1 Mycobacterium sp.
GACGACGTTCTGAATCATCGCGCCGGAGTTGAAGTCCTTGAAGTACATGACTTCTTTGTCGCCGTTGGCGTAAGTCACTTCCAGGAACCGGTTGTCGTCGATCTCGGCGTACATCCGGTCGACGACCTTTTCGATCATCGCCTTGATGCACGCTCCGCGGTCACCGTCGAACTCGGTGATGTCGTCGGCGTGCACCGGCAGCGTCTCGACAAGGTACTTCGAGAAGATGTCCTGCGCCGATTCGGCGTCCGGGCGCTCGATCTTGATCTTCACGTCCAGACGGCCGGGCCGCAGGATCGCGGGGTCGATCATGTCCTCACGATTGGAGGCGCCGATCACGATGACGTTCTCCAGCCCCTCGACACCGTCGATCTCGCTGAGCAGCTGCGGGACCACCGTGGTCTCCACGTCCGAGGAAACCCCGGTGCCGCGGGTTCGGAAGATTGAGTCCATCTCGTCGAAGAACACGATGACCGGTGTGCCTTCGGACGCCTTCTCGCGCGCCCGTTGGAAGATCAGCCGGATGTGGCGTTCCGTCTCGCCGACGAACTTGTTCAGCAGCTCGGGGCCTTTGATGTTGAGGAAGTAGGACTTGGCCTCGCGCGCGTCGTCGCCGCGAACCTCGGCCATCTTTTTGGCCAGCGAGTTGGCGACGGCCTTGGCAATCAACGTCTTTCCGCAGCCGGGCGGGCCGTAGAGCAGCACGCCCTTGGGCGGGCGCAGTGCGTACTCGCGGTAAAGCTCCTTGTGCAGGAACGGCAGCTCGACGGCGTCGCGGATCTGCTCGATCTGCCGACCGAGGCCACCGATGTCGTTGTAGGTGACGTCCGGCACCTCTTCGAGCACCAGGTCTTCGACCTCGGCCTTGGGGATGCGCTCGAAGGCGTAACCGGCCTTGGTGTCCACCAGCAGCGAGTCGCCGGGACGAAGCTTGCGAGGCCGCTGGTCGTCGTTGAGGGCGTCGGGGTGACCGTCGGGCAGGTCCTCGGCCACCAACGGCTCGGCCAGCCACACGATGCGCTCCTCGTCGGCGTGGCCGACCACCAGAGCGCGGTGACCGTCGGCGAGGATCTCGCGCAAAGTTGAAATCTCGCCGACTGATTCGTAGGTGCCGGCCTCGACGACAGTTAAAGCCTCGTTGAGCCGAACCGTCTGCCCTTTGCGCAACGACTTCACGTCGATGTTGGGCGAGCATGTCAGGCGCATCTTGCGACCGGAGGTGAAGACGTCGATGGTGTCGTCCTCGTGGGCACCCAACAGCACGCCGTAGCCGCTGGGCGGCTGCCCCAGCCGGTCGACCTCCTCGCGCAGCGCCAGCAGTTGCTGCCGGGCCTCTTTAAGAGTTTCCATTAATTTGGAATTGCGGGAGGCAAGCGAGTCGATGCGGGCCTCGAGCTGGTGCACATCGCGCGGACTGCGTGCGGCGCTGTGCGATCCGGCCGCGTTGTCGAGTTGCTCGCGAAGGATTGCGGCCTCGCGCCGCAGCTCTTCCAACTCGGCAGCGTCTTCGCTGGAGAGGTCTGGTTCGCTTGGGTTACCGAACGCTTCACGCTCAAACTCACCCATGGTGCGCTCCTTTCCCGCTCCGGGACGATGGTGCGGTGGATACCTCAACGCTACCGGCGATTTCCAATTCCTGCGGGAACTCGAATTGGGGCACACAGGCAACAGCGTTAACATCATGTTTAGTCGGCTTTACCGGGAGGACCTCTGTGACCGTGAAAACCCTAGCCACAGGCATGGCGGCGCTGGCCGCTATCGGTGCCGCGGCCGCAGGTGTGACGTGTATTGCATCCGTTACCGCTGTGTCGCCTCGAGTTCAGCCGGTCGTCTTCGGCAAGCCGCTACCGCAGGACCCCATCGCGCCGGCCGGCGTGGACCTGCCCAGCGCCTATCAGCTGGCCAGCGTTCTGAACACGCTTCAGGACCCGAGCGTGCCGTTCGCCAACAAAGGCAATCTCATCGAAGGCGGCATCCCCGTTCCTGCCTCCCTTGCCGACCACGAGCTGCAAAAGGCCGCCTCGAAGGGCAGCCTGCCGCTGACGTTCAACTTCACCAGCATCACGCCCGCCGGTCCGGGTGCCGCGGCCGCAGCGCTCACCGCGACGGGCCCGCACCTCGCCCCGACGTACGAAAACCTCACGTTCGTCAACCAGGGTGGCTGGAAGCTGTCGCACGACTCGGCGATGACCCTGATCTCGGCCGTGCGTTCGTCAGGGCACTGACGGCCGCTGAATGCCCCGACGCCTCAACGCGGTCTTGAGTACCGCCGCGATTGCGGCGGTACTCGGACTTCCGGGGTGTTCCAACGACGACGACGACGCTTCGCCGGAGACCTCGCCACCGTCGACGTCCGCGTCGCCGAGTCCGGCGGCAGCCCCACAGGCCGCGCCGCTGCCGCCGCCCGATGCGTTGACGGGCGTGTTGTACCGGCTGGCCGACGCCGCGGTACCCGGCCCCCAGAAGCTGGGCCTCGTTGAAGGCGCCACGCCGGACAACGCCAGCGTGTTCGACCAGTTCTCCAATGCACTGCTGAACGGCGGCTACACGCCGGTGAAGTTCGAAGTGCGCGACATCGGCTGGTCCGACCGAGATCCCGCCGGCGTGGTGGCCAACGTCGATGTCAGCTCAACCAATTCGCACGGTCCCAGGTTTGCTTTCCCCATGGAGTTCAAGCCGTTTGACGGCGGCTGGCAGCTATCGGCGCGGACCGCCGACGCCCTGCTGGCGTTCAGGACGGACTCCGCGCCGGCGCCGGCGGCGCCCGGTCACTGACCCGGCGATGTGGATCGGCTGGCTCGAGTTCGACCTGCTGCTCGGCGACGTGCGCTCGCTCAAACAGAAGCGATCGGTGGTGCGGCCGTTGATCGCCGAGTTGCAGCGCAAGTTCGGCGTCTCCGCCGCCGAGACCGGATCGCAGGAACTTCACCGGCGGGCGGGTATCGGAGTGGCGATGGCGTCGGCCGATCGCCGGCACGCCGTCGATGTTCTGGATGCCGCCGAACGCCTGGTGGCCGCGCACCCGGAATTCGAATTGTTATCGGTGCGAAGGGATTTGCGTCGCAGCGACGACTGATCACGGCTCGGTTGGGCGTTGCTTCCTGCGCAGCGAGGTCGGGGGGACGGTGCCCGCAGCGAGTCGGCGCGCGGACACCAAAAACGCTGTGTGGCCGCGCATGTTGTGCTGAGGACGGACGGCCAGACCGACCACATTCCAGCCCCGCTGCATCGTCTCCCAGGCCCGCGGTTCGGTCCAGCACTGCTGCTCGCGCAGCGCCTCCACTGCCTTCGACAGCTGAGTAACGGTTGCCACGTAGATGATCAGCACGCCGCCGGCGACCACCGCCCGTGACACTCTGTCGAGCACGTCCCACGGCGCGAGCATGTCCAGCACGACCCGGTCGACCGAGCCGTCGGGTAGATCGGAGTCGACCAGATCGCTGATGACCAGCTGCCAGTTGTCGGGGTCGCCACCGAAGAACGTCTCCACATTGCGGCGTGCGTGCTCGGCGTGGTCGGCGCGGACATCGTAGGAGATCACCTGCCCGCCCGGTCCCACCGCGCGTAGCAGCGAAAGGGTCAGCGCTCCGGACCCGGCACCTGCCTCCAGCACCCGCGCGCCCGGGAAGATGTCGCCCTCGTGCACGATCTGCGCGGCGTCTTTCGGGTAGACCACCTGCGCGCCGCGCGGCATCGACATCACGTAGTCCACCAACAGCGGCCGCAGCACCAAGAACTGGTCGCCGTTGGCCGACTTGACCACGCTTCCTTCCGGCAGCCCGATCAATGCGTCATGTGTGATCGCCCCGCGGTGCGTGTGGAATTCGCCGCCGGGGCTGAGCAACACCGTGTAGTGCCGACCCTTGCCGTCGGTGAGCTGAACGCGATCACCGATGGCGAACGGGCCGGTTGCGGACACAGCCGGTAAGCCTGCCAGCAGACGCGCCGCGACGGGTGCGCGGGGTTGTCCGACCTGGGACCTAGTCTGCGGATATGAGCCGCGACGAACCGGGCAAGCCAGCCAGGAGGCCGGCCCTGTCCCCATCGCGGGCGGCTGACTTCAAGCAATGCCCGCTGCTGTACCGGTTCCGCGCCATCGACCGGCTCCCGGAGCCACCGTCAACAGCGCAGGTGCGCGGATCGGTCGTGCACGCCGCCCTGGAGCAGCTCTACGGCCTTCCCGCGGCGCAACGCGGCCCGCAGACCGCCGATGCGCTGGTCGGTCCGGCGTGGGAGCAGGTGATCGCCGCCGAACCCGAGCTGGCCGACCAGTTGGACGCTGAGCAGCAGAGCGACCTCCTCGACGAGGCCCGCAAGCTGCTATCCGGCTACTACCGCCTGGAAGACCCGACCCGGTTCGACCCGCAGAGTTGCGAGCAGCGAATCGAGGTCGAGCTGGCCGACGGCACCCTGCTGCGCGGGATCATCGACCGGATCGATGTCGCGCCCACCGGCGAGTTGCGGGTGGTCGACTACAAAACCGGCAAGGCCCCGCCCGAGGCGCGGGCGCTGGCCGAGTTCAAGGCCATGTTCCAGATGAAGTTCTACGCGGTAGCGCTGCTGCGCTCGCGGGGAGTGCTGCCGACGCGGCTGCGGCTGATCTATCTCTCGGACGGCCAGCTGCTCGACTACTCCCCCGACGAAGCCGAGCTGGTGCGCTTCGAGAAGACGCTGATGGCGATGTGGCACGCCATTCAATCTGCCGGTGTCACAGGCGATTTCAGGCCCCGGCCGTCGCGGCTGTGCGACTGGTGTGCACACCATTCGCACTGTCCGGTGTTCGGGGGTACTCCGCCGCCCTATCCGGGTTGGCCCGACGCTCCCGACGAAGGCAACCCCGACACCGTCCTGCAGCACAAGGCCGAACCTGCTGCCTGATCGGCGACTACTGCAGCGGCGACATCTCCTGCAGCATCGTGGGTATCAGCTCACACACCGTCGGGTGAATGTGCATCGTGCGCGCCAGCGTCTGGTAGGGAGCCTTGGCTGACATGACGTCCAGGATGGCGTGGATGGCCTCGTCGCCCCCGACACCGAGGATGGCCGCGCCGACTATCTGCTGCGTCTCCGCGTCGACGACGACTTTCATAAACCCTTGCGTCTCACCCTTTTCCACCGCGCGTCCGACCCTGGTCATCGGTCGTTGGCCGACCAAGGCGGGGCGACCGGAGGCACGAACCTGCTCAACGGTCAGACCGGCGCGCCCCAGCGGAGGGTCGATGTAGAGCGCATAGGTGGGGATCCGGTCACTGACCCGGCGCGGATCATCGTCGAGCAGGTTGCCCGCGACGATTTCGAAATCGTTGTAGGAGGTGTGCGTGAACGCTCCCTTGCCGTTGCAGTCGCCCATCGCCCAGATGTGGTCGACGCTGGTTTTCAGTTGGTCATCCACGGTGATGTATCCGCGGGCATCGGTGCGGACGCCGGCCTGCTCGAGACCGAGGTCATCGGTGTTGGGGCGCCGCCCGACCGCCATCAGCAGGTGGCTGCCCGCTATCGGTGCCATACCCGCTCGCGGCGTCAGGTTGAATCCGTTGTCGCGCTTAAATATCCGAATATCGGTGGCGTCGACGACGATGTCGATGCCTTCATTCTCCAGGATCGCCTTGATTGCGACGGAGACGTCCTCGTCTTCGCGCCACGTCAGTCGCGGACCCTTTTCGACCACGGTCACCTTGGCGCCGAAACGCCGGTACATCTGGGCGAATTCCAGGGCGATGTAACTGCCACCGACGATGACGAGATGCTCGGGCAGAGTATCGAGGTCGAGGATCGACACGTTGGTGAGATAGTCGATGTCGGTCAGCCCGGGAATGTCGGGCAGCACCGCACGGCCACCGACATTGAGGAAGATGCGGTCGGCGTGCAATGTCTCGTCCCCGACCCGCAATGTGTGCGGATCCTCGAAGTGGGCATGCCCGCGAATGACGGTGCAGCCCTCCATGCCGTCAAGCCAGTCTTCGACGCCTTTGCGGTCGCCCAGCATGATGGCGTCCTTGCGCGCCTTGACTTTTCGCATATCCACGCTGACCGGGCCGGTGTCGACACCGAAGTCGGCGCCGCGTCGGGCCATGTGTGCGGCCTGCGCACTGGCCACCAAGGTCTTGGTCGGGATGCAGCCGGTGTTGACGCAGGTTCCGCCGATCAGTTTGCGCTCCACCATCGCAACGGTGTGACCGGCCGCGGTCAGCCGCCCTACCAGCGGGGGCCCGGCCTGGCCGGCGCCGACTACGATCGCGTCGAAACGCCGTGTCACAGAGCAGCTGTGACTGCGGCGATCGCGAATCCACCGCCGATCGCGACGGCGTCTTCGAGGAGAGCGATCGGCAGGTCACGGCCAACCTTGCCGGCCAGCCGCCCGCGAGCCTGGTGGCCGACCAGGGTGCCCAGCACCGCGCCGATCACACCAGCTCCGAGCGCGCTCCAGGTGACAGCCCACGCGGTGCCGACGACCGCTCCCGCGAACCCGCCGGCGACGATCCGGCCAATGAACGCCGGCGGCGCCGTGCGCGGCGGTGTCTTGGGTTGTTTGTCGACAAAGAGTTCGCCGAGCGCAAGCACGGTGAAGATGCCGACGGTTATCCAATTGCCAACCCAGGAAGCCCAGGTTCCGTTCAGATTGATCCAGTGCAGCGCCGCGGCCCACGAGATGACCGCCGGGGCTGTCATGGATCGCAGACCGGCGATCACACCAATTCCCAGGGCTAGCAGCAGAACATAGAAATGCGTCATGTGCGACATGGCGACCCCTCCCAGGGCTCGACAAACGAACGCGGCTCTAGCGGGACGCTAACACAGCGACCGCCGTCCCACCGCGGCATTCATGATCAGAATCGGCAGAACCGGATGTCTGATGCCAGGATGGCTTTCGCGCCGATCGCCGCCAGCTCATCCATGATCGAGTTGACGTCGCGGCGCGGTACCAGGGCCCGCACCGCCACCCAATCAGGGTCGGCCAGCGGGGCGATCGTCGGTGATTCCAACCCCGGTGTGATCGATGTCGCGTCGTCGAGAATTGAACGCGGGCAATCGTAATCAAGCATCAAGTACTGCTGGCCGAACACCACGCCTTGCACCCGGGCCACCAGTTGGTCGCGGACGGCGGAGTCCGGACCGCCTTTGCCGGCGTCGGGGTCGACCTGCTCGATGAGGACCGCCTCTGAGTCGCACAGCGTTTCGCCGAAGGCCACCAGATTGTGCACGTTCAAGGTGCGGCCCGAGCCCACCACGTCGGCGATGGCGTCGGCGACACCGAGTTGTATCGAGATCTCGACTGCACCGTCGAGGCGGATCACGGTCGCCTCAATCCCACGGGCCGCCAAGTCTTCTCGGACCAAGTTGGGGTACGCGGTCGCGATGCGCCGACCGGCGAGGTCCTCGACGGTCCAATTGCGCCCGGCCGGAGCGGCGTAACGGAAGCTGGACGAGCCGAAGCCCAGCGCCAGTCGTTCGTTAACGGGCGCGCGTGACTCCCGCGCCAAATCCCGTCCGGTTATGCCGAAGTCGAGCTCACCCGACCCGACATAGATCGCGATGTCCTTGGGCCGCAAGAAGAAGAACTCGACATGGTTGTGCGGGTCGATCACCGTCAGATCTTTGGGATCGGTCCGGCGTCGATACCCGGCCTCGGAGAGAATCTCGACCGCCGATTCGCTGAGCGCACCCTTGTTGGGGACCGCTACGCGCAGTCGGGTGGAGCCGTTGCGGTGAGGCGGCGTCATCAGAGTTTCCGATACACGTCGTCGAGGGTCAGGCCGCGGGCGATCATCATCACCTGAGCCCAGTAGAGCAACTGGCTGAGCTCCTCGGCCAGCGCCTCATCGGATTCGTGTTCGGCCGCCAACCACACCTCGCCGGCCTCTTCGAGGATCTTCTTGCCCACCGCGTGCACTCCACCGTCCAGCGCGGCAACGGTGCTGCTGCCGGGCGGACGGGTGCGAGCGCGTTCGCCGAGTTCGGCAAACAGATCGTCGAAGGTCTTCACGGCCAGCGATTGTTTCATGGGTGGCTAAGCAAAGTCACGGCGGTTTCAGGTCGCGGCGGGTGATCCGCCCGCCGGAGATACCTCGTCGGGCATGTCCTCCAGGGACACCCCGTTGGTTTCCCGAACCCATCGCCACACGAAAAGAAGCGACAGCACCGCACACAGCGCGTAGAAGCCGTAGGCCACGCCAAGTACATGCCGCAGCGCCGGGAAGGTCACCGCGACGGTCCAGTTGGCCATCCACTGCACGCCAGAGGCCAATCCGAGCGCCGCGGAGCGGATGCGGTTGGGGAACATCTCGCCCAGCAACACCCACAGCACCGGGCCCCAGGAAACGGCGAACGCCACCACGAACAGGTCGGCGGCCACCAGCGCGATGATCCCGGACGCCCCGTCGAGTTGCGGCTGGCCGTTGCGCAAGGCTGCGCCGGCGAACACCACCGTCATCGCGATCAGCATCAGCGACATGCCCGCCGATCCGGCCAGCAGCAGCGGTCTGCGACCGAGCCGGTCGATCAGCGCGATCGCCACCAGGGTGATCAGCACGTTGACCCCGGTGGTCACCAATGCAATGGTGAACGACGATTTCTCGCCGAATCCCACTGCCTGCCAGAGCAAATCGGAGTAATTGAAGATCACGTTGATGCCGACGAACTGCTGAAAAACGGCCAGCCCCAGACCGACCCAGACGATGCCATACAGCCCGCCCGTCGGCTTGCGTAGATCGCGCCACGACTGCTGTTTTTCCTGCTCCAAAGAGCCCGCGATGCGAGTGATCGTCAGCTCGACGTCGCGCGGGCCCAGCAGTTGCCTCAACACCTCACGGGCCTGTGAAACCTGTTGTCTGGCAACCAGGTAACGCGGCGACTCGGAGATCGTGAACAGCAGCGCGAAGTACAGCAGTGCCAACGTCAACTCGCCGAGAAAGGTCCAGCGCCAGGCCGCCAGACCCAGCCAGAGCGGCATGCTCGCACCGCCCGCGAGGTGAAACGGCACCCAGGTCGATGCCACCGCGCCGAACAGGCCGCACACGATGGCGAGCTGCTGCAGTGAGCCGAGCCGGCCACGGAAGCGCGGGGGTGAGACCTCGGCGATGTAGGCCGGAGCCGCAACTGACGAGAAGCCGATACCGATGCCGCCGATGAGGTGGAAGACGATGAACATCCATATGCTTGGTGCCAACCCGGCGCCGAGCCCGCAGACGAAAAACGATGCCGCCGAGAGCTTCATCATCGACAGGCGCCCCAACCGGTCGCCGATCCGGCCGGCCCACACCGCTCCGATCGCCGCACCCAGTACCCCGGATGCTGCGGCGAAACCCAGCAGTGCGTTGCCGATGTGAAAATCAGCCTGCAGCGCCTTGACTGCGCGGTTGGTCACCGAGACGTCGTAGCCGAACAACAGCCCGCCGATCGCGGCCACCGACGCGAAACGCGCGGCGGTCAGGAAGGCGACCCGAGCGTCGTGGCTGTTTACCGGCAGGTCTTCATGGGAAGCCGACGGCAGCTCGCCGCCGGCGTCGTCAGCGGCCATGGCTGGCTTGGCACCGGTGTCGGTGTCCTCGATCGCTCAGTCCTCCGGGTTGTAGCCGAGGTTGGGACCGAGCCAGCGCTCGGCTTCCTGCAGGGTCCAGCCCTTGCGCTTCGCGTAGTCGGCGACCTGGTCCTGGGCCATCCGGCCGACCACGAAGTACTGCGACTGCGGGTGCGAGAAATACCAGCCGCTGACCGCAGCACCGGGCCACATAGCCATCGACTCGGTCAGCTCGATGCCGGTCCGCTCCTGGACGTCCATCAACTCCCAGAGCGTCGCCTTCTCGGTGTGCTCTGGGCAGGCGGGGTAGCCGGGGGCGGGGCGGATTCCCACGTACTTCTCGCCGATGAGTGCCTCGTTGTCCAGCTTCTCGTCAGGCTGGAATCCCCAGAACTCCTTGCGGACCCGTTGGTGCATCCGTTCGGCGAACGCTTCTGCCAGCCGGTCGGCGATCGACTCCAGCAGGATCGCGCTGTAGTCGTCGTTGGCCGCCTTGAACTCCACGATCTTGTCCTGGCTGCCGAGCCCTGTGGTGACGGCGAAGGCGCCGACGTGGTCAGCCAGCCCGGTGTCCTTGGGCGCGATGTAGTCGCCCAGCGACCGGTTCGGGATGCCCTCCCGGTGCTCGCCCTGCTGGCGCAGGTTGTGCAACGTGGTCAGCACCTCGGCACGGGTTTCGTCGGTGTAGACCTCGATGTCGTCGCCGACCGCATTCGCCGGGAAGAACCCGATCACCCCGTTGGCAGTCAGCCACTTCTCCTTGATAACGGTGTCGAGCATCTCCTGGGCGTCGTCGTACAGCTTGCGGGCAGTCTCACCCGAGGCCGGATTGTTGAGGATGTCGGGGAACCTGCCCTTCATCTCCCAGGCGTTGAAGAACGGCTGCCAGTCGATGTACTCGCGCAGTTCGGCGAGGTCGTAGTCGAGGAACTCCCGCACGCCGAGCCCCTGGGCAGGCACCGGTGGCGTGTAGCCGTCCCAGTCGATCGGCGTCCGGTTCGCGCGGGCCTTCTCCAGCGTCAGCATCGGCCGCTCGCTCTTCTGAGCGTGCCGTTCGCGCAGGGCTGCGTAGTCGGTCTCGGTCGCCTCCAGCAGGGCTGGACGCTGCTTGTCGTCGAGGAGCGCAGCAGCGACCGGCACCGAGCGGGAAGCGTCCTTGACCCAGACCACCGGACCGGTACGACGCGGCGACACCTTCACGGCCGTGTGGGCGCGCGAGGTGGTCGCGCCACCGATCAGCAGCGGGATCTCCAGCCCCTGGCGTTCCATCTCGACGGCGAAGTTGACCATCTCGTCCAGGGACGGGGTGATCAGGCCGGACAGCCCGATGATGTCGGCGTCGTGTTCCTTGGCCGCAGCCAGGATCTTCTCGGCGGGCACCATCACCCCGAGGTCGATCACTTCGAAGTTGTTGCACTGCAGCACGACCCCGACGATGTTCTTGCCGATGTCGTGGACGTCGCCCTTCACGGTCGCCATGATGATCGTGCCGTTGGTGTCCTTTCCAGCGGCGGCGCCAGACTCTTCCTTCTCCGCCTCGATGAACGGCAGCAGGTACGCGACGGCCTTCTTCATCACCCTGGCCGACTTCACGACCTGGGGCAGGAACATCTTGCCCGCGCCGAAGAGGTCACCGACGACGTTCATGCCGTCCATCAGCGGGCCCTCGATCACCTCGATCGGGCGACCACCTGCGGCGGCGATCTCCGCCCGCAATTCCTCGGTGTCGGACTCGACGTCGGCGTCGATGCCCTTGACCAGGGCGTGTGTGATCCGCTCGCGGACCGGGAGGCTACGCCACTCGGCTGCCACGGGGTCTCCCATTCCCGAGGCCTGGTCCTTGCTGTTGAACCGTTCCGCGATCTCCAGCAGCCTTTCGGCGGCATCCTCGCGACGGTTCAGGACGACGTCCTCGATCCTTTCCCGCAGCTCGGGGTCGATCGAGTCGTAGGGCACCAGTGCGCCGGCATTGACGATGCCCATGTCCAGGCCGGCCTCGATGGCGTGGAACAGGAACACCGCGTGGATCGCCTCGCGGACGGGGTTGTTGCCCCGGAACGAGAACGAGACGTTCGAGATGCCGCCCGAAATGTGCACTCCTGGAAGGTTTTCCTTGATCCAGGCGCAGGCCTCGATGAAGTCGATCCCGTACGTCGCGTGCTCCTCGATACCGGTCGCCAGCGCGAAGCAGTTCGGGTCGAAGATGATGTCCTCGGCCGGGAAGCCGACCTGTTCGGTCAGAATCCGGTAGGCGCGCCCGCAGATCTCCTTGCGGCGCTCCAGGTTGTCGGCCTGGCCCTGCTCGTCGAAGGCCATCACAACGACGGCGGCGCCGTACTTGCGGCACAGCCGTGCCTCGCGGATGAACT
>NZ_JBAPMI010000183.1:0-11166 GCF_049278535.1 Mycobacterium sp.
GTGCAATACCAATGCAAGTCGGCGCCACCGGAGCCCCAGCCGCGGCGGTCGTATTCGGTGATCCAGGTCTTGAGGATTTCGGTGCCGTCGGGCCGGGTCACCCACTCTTGGCTGCGCCGGATCGGCAGCTGCCAGCAGACATCGGGTTTCATCGTCAACGGCGGCACACCCAGCTTGAGGGCCTTGCTGTGCAGGGCGCAGCCAACACCGCCGGCAAAGCCGGGCCGGTTCAAGAAAATGCACGCCTGCTTGTATTTGCGGGTGCGGTACTGGGGTTCGCCTTCGTGCTCGTCGAGTTCGAGGTAACCCCTACGGCCCAAACCTTTTTCGCGGAACTGCCAGTCGTCGTCGGTGAGTTTGGCCACAGCATCGTCGAGGCGGGCCCGATCGTCGTCGTCGGACAGGAACGCTCCGTGCGAGCAGCACCCGTCGTCGGGCCGGCCTTCGACCGTGCCCTGACACGCCGGCGTGCCGAACACGCACGTCCAGCGGGACAGCAGCCACGTCAGGTCGGCGGCGATCAGGTGCTCGGGGTTGTCCGGGTCGTAAAACTCGACCCACTCACGGGCGAAGTCCAATTCGACTTCACCGGGATGGTTTGGCTGCGCACTTGCCACAGTTTTAACGGTAGACCAATCCGTGGCCAGGCTGCTCACACGTAAGGTTGTGTCTCGTGCGATTAGGTGTTCTCGACGTCGGTAGCAACACGGTCAACCTGCTCGTGGTGGATGCCCGCCGCGGCGGGCACCCGACGCCGATGAGTTCGACCAAGGCCACGCTGCGGCTGGCCGAGTCAATCGACAACTCCGGCAAGATCACCCGCAAGGGCGCCGACAAGCTGATCGAGACGATCGAGGAGTTCGACAAGATCGCCGACAGCTCGGGGTGTGCCGAGCTGATGGCGTTCGCCACGTCGGCGGTGCGCGACGCCAAGAACTCCGATGATCTGCTGACCCGGGTGCGCAAAGAGACCGGAGTGCAGCTGCAAGTGCTGCGCGGCGTCGACGAGTCGCGGCTGACCTTCCTGGCGGTTCGCCGCTGGTACGGCTGGAGTGCGGGGCGGATCATCAACCTCGACATCGGCGGCGGCTCGCTGGAGCTGTCCAACGGCGTCGACGAGGAACCCGAAGTCGCGTTGTCGCTGCCGCTGGGCGCCGGACGACTGACCCGTGAATGGCTCAGCGACGACCCGCCAGGGCGGCGCCGAGTCGGGATGCTGCGTGACTGGCTGGACGCCGAGATGGCCGACGCCGCGGCGAAAATGCTCGACGCCGGCAGCCCCGATCTCGCAGTGGCAACGTCGAAAACTTTCCGCTCGCTGGCCCGGCTCACGGGTGCCGCGCCGTCGGCCGCGGGACCACGCGTTAAGAGAACGCTAACGGCGAATGGCCTCAGACAACTCATATCTTTCATATCTAGGATGACGACCGCTGACCGTGCAGAACTGGAAGGGGTGAGCGCCGAGCGCGCGCCGCAAATTGTGGCGGGAGCTCTGGTCGCGGAGGCGAGTATGCGAGCGCTGTCAATTGAAACGGTGGACATTTGCCCGTGGGCGTTACGGGAAGGTCTCATCTTGCGAAAGCTCGATAGTGAGGCCGACGGAACCGCCTTCGTTGAGACTTCCGTGCGAGATGCTGGTAGTCGGCGAGCCGAGCGGAATGGCGGCAAGAAATGACCGGACCACACGACACCACCCGACCCATATCGGTCGCCGAGTTGCTGGCCAAAAACGGCACGCTCGGCGCCCCGGCCCCGGCGCGCCGTCGCCGTCGCCGCGGCAACTCCGACGCGGTGACCGTCGCCGAACTGACCGGCGAGATCCCGATCATCACCGACGACATGGAGCCCGAGTCGGCCGATAGGCCGGGTTCGGGATCGCGTGCCCACCGGGCCCACGGAATCGCCCACGTCGACGAAGACGTTGCCGAAGCACCCGTCGAGAAGCCCGCCGAGAAGTACTGGTCGGAACCCGAGCCGCGTTGGCCGGCATCGGCGCCGCCCCGTCCACGCGAATCGGCGACCGAGCAGCGAGAAGCACGGCTCCAGCGCAGCGCGTATCCGCGCCCGGTGCGCACCAACGGGCGGCCCGACCCCGACCGTGCCGAGCAGCGGGACGATAAGTCGTCGGACCGGGCCGGCGCCGAGGGGATGAATCCCGATCCACTCGAGGATTACGCGGGTATGTCGGTGGACGTGATGGACACCGATGTGCGAGAAGCCGAGCCGGTCATTGAAGACTCCGCCTACGTGCGCTCGTACCTGCAGTCGTCCACGGCCAACGACGTCGACTCACGCGATGCGGCCTACCACGACATCGACGACGTCGCCGAGGAAGAGGACTACCCCGAAGACGACTTCGACGCTGACGGTGAGCCACACACGTGGTCCCGCTCGGAGAGCATGCGGTTCGGCGGAATGGTTGTGCTGCAATCGTTTTTGGCCGTCGCGTTCGGCGCAGGATTGTTCATCGCGTTCGACCAACTGTGGCGGTGGAACAACATCGTCGCGCTGGTGCTCTCGGTGCTCGTCATCCTCGGCCTGGTGGTCGGGGTGCGGGTGGTGCGCAAGACCGAGGACATCGGCAGCACGCTGATTGCGGTGGCGGTGGGGGCGCTGGTCACACTGGGCCCCTTAGCGTTGTTGCAATCCGGCTAAGCGCTCCACGTGCGCCCAGCCATCAAGGTCGGTCTGTCGACGGCCTCGGTCTATCCGGAGAAGACTGAGGCCGCTTTCGAGTACGCGGCCAACCTCGGCTACGACGGCGTCGAGCTGATGGTGTGGGGCGAGTCGGTCAGCCAGGACATCGGCGCGGTGGCCAAACTCTCACGGCGCTACAAGATGCCGGTGCTGTCGGTGCATGCGCCGTGTCTGCTGATCTCGCAGCGGGTGTGGGGCGCCAACCCGATTACCAAGCTGGATCGCAGCGTGCGGGCCGCCGAGAAGCTGGGCGCCCAGACCGTTGTCGTGCATCCGCCGTTCCGGTGGCAGCGCCGCTACGTCGAAGGCTTCACCGAGCAGGTAGCAGAACTCGAGGCGTCCACCGACATCCTGGTGGCCGTGGAGAACATGTTTCCGTTCCGCGCCGACCGGTTGTTCGGTTCCGGCCAGACGATGGAGCGGATGCGTCGACGCGGCGGTGGACCCGGGCCGGGCGTTTCGGCGTTCGCTCCGTCTTATGACCCACTGGACGGTGACCACGCCCACTACACGCTTGATTTGTCGCACTCCGCGACGGCTGGCACCGACGCGCTGGACATGGCCGAGCGGATGGGTTCTGGCCTGGTGCACCTGCACTTGTGCGACGGCACCGGTCTACCCGCCGACGAACACCTGGCGCCGGGCCGCGGCAACCAACCCACAGTCGAGGTCTGCCAGATGTTGGCTGCCGGCGACTTCGCCGGCCACGTCGTGCTGGAGGTGTCCACGTCGTCGGCGCGGTCAGCTCACGAACGCGAGGCAATCCTGTCCGAGTCGTTGCAATTCGCCCGCACGCATTTGTTGCGTTGACACCGCCGACGACGATGAACACGGCAGCGCGATCCGAGGTAGGTAGGTGGAGCGGCGCCATTGACCCAGAAGGAAATTCGACAAGTTGACCGCGCTATTCACCGAAGCGATGCAGCTTCGCGAGATCGACGCCGACGGCGTGTACAACGTCTATGAGGGCGAGCTGAACAAGTGCTGGACCATCGGGCCCAAGGTGCACGGCGGTGCGATGGTTGCGTTGTGCGCCAACGCCGCTCGCACCGCTCACGGCGGACCCGTTGAGCCGGTTGCGGTTTCGGCCAGCTTCCTGTGGGCGCCCGATCCCGGTCCGATGCGGTTGGTGACGTCGATGCGCAAGCGGGGACGCCGGGTCAGCGTCGTCGACGTCGAGCTGACCCAGGGCGATCGCACCGCCGTGCACGCGGTGGTCACTCTCGGCGAGCCGGAGCATCTGGTGCCGCCGTTGATCTCGGCCAACCCGGCGGCGGGCCTGATGACTCCCGAACCGCCCGACGACGTGCTGCCGATCGCCCCCGGTCACCGGCTGGCCGGGCTGGTCAACCTGGCCGAGGGCTGCGAGGTGCGGACGTTGACCTCGACGCTGGGCATCTCCACCGATGGCAAGCCGCCGGTGATTCAGAACTGGGTGCGCCCTCGCGACGCGGCACCCGATGTGCTGTTCGCGTTGATGTGCGGAGACATCTCGGCGCCGGTCAGTTTCGCCGTGGACCGCACCGGCTGGGCGCCGACCGTGCAGCTCACCGCCTATCTGAGGGGTCTGCCGGCCGACGGCTGGCTGCGGGTGGTCTGCACCTGCGTGCAGATCGGTCAGGACTGGTTCGACGAAGACCACACCGTCGTCGACTCCGAGGGTCGCATTGTGGTGCAAAGCCGCCAGCTGGCGATGGTGCCCGCGCCCTAGCTGAGAAAGTCGCACCGGTCTGCGATGCTTAGCGGCATGGCCAGAATCGCGCTCGTGGGTGGGGGGAGCATGGGCGAAGCCCTGCTGTCGGGCTTGCTGCGGGCCGGGCGGCAGGTCAAGGACCTGGCGGTGGCCGAGCGGATGCCCGACCGTGCCCGCTACCTCGCTGAGACGTACGGCGTGCTGGTGACGTCGCTGCCCGACGCGGTGGAGAACGCGACGTTCGTCATCATCGCCGTCAAGCCTTCCGACGTCGGCTCGGTAGTCGGCGAGATCGGCAAGGTCACCGCGGCCGCTGCCCACGACAGCCCGGATCAGGTGTTCATCTCGGTCGCGGCCGGGGTCACGACGACCTACCTGGAATCCAAGCTGCTGGCCGGGACCCCGGTGGTCCGGGTGATGCCCAATGCACCGGCGTTGGTCGGTGCGGGGATCAGCGCGATGGCTGCGGGCCGTTTCGCGACCCCTGAGCAGCTCAAGGAGGTCGCCGCGCTGTTCGACTCGGTAGGTGCGGTGCTGACGGTCTCCGAGGAGCACATGGACGCCGTGACGGCCGTTTCGGGCTCGGGTCCGGCGTACTTCTTCTTGATGATCGAGGCGTTGGTGGACGCCGGCGTCGGGGTGGGGCTGAGTCGCGCGGTGTCCACCGAGTTGGTGGCGCAGACGGTGGCCGGCTCGGCGGCGTTGTTGCTGGACAGGATGGAACAGGACCGGGGGACCGGCAGCGACGCCCGGCGTGACCTGTCGCTGGATACCACTGCGGCGCTGCTGCGCGCGGTTGTTACCTCGCCGGGTGGCACTACTGCGGCTGCGCTGCGGGAATTGGAAAAGCACGGTTTGCGGGCGGCGGTCGACGAGGCGGTACGGGCCGCCAAAACACGGTCTGAGCAGCTAAGAATTACACCTGAGTAATTTATAGAATTTTATTTATTTGCCACCACCCGTCGCAATAACCACACTAGTCCCGCTATTCTCCTACTTGGTATGCACCTGTGGGTGCCAGCGGAGGGGAAGCCGCTGGGACTGCAGGAGCCTGACTGATTGGGTTGCGATGACGTCTATGAACGGGCCATCGGCTGGCGGTAAATCGGGACGAGACACAGGTTCCGTTGACGGTCAGCAGCCCCGGACGCAATTCCTGACGGTTGCTGAAGTGGCGGCACTGATGCGGGTCAGCAAGATGACGGTCTACCGGCTGGTTCACAACGGTGAGCTGCCCGCGGTCCGCGTCGGGCGATCCTTCCGCGTGCACGCGAAAGCCGTGCACGACATGCTGGAGACCTCCTACTTCGACGCTGGATAGCGTTCCAGTGCGGCAATGCGGGGTTCTGCGTGTCCCGATGCATCCGGAGTACCCGGATGCGGTTTGTGGTGCCCGCATGGCCCGTTGACCGCTGCGCCGGATTTGGGTGCCGGCACCGGCTTTGGTGTTCGATGCGCTCACCTGGGTAGAGTGTCTGGGTTATTGCATATGCCCGGCCATGGCGGACTCGGGCCGCCACACAGATAGCGGAGTTATGGGTTCAGTAATCAAGAAGCGGCGCAAGCGGATGTCGAAGAAGAAGCACCGTAAGCTGCTTCGCCGCACGCGGGTGCAGCGCAGAAAACTCGGTAAGTAACTTCTGCTCGCGGCTGCCCTCGTTCGCAGCCGATGCCGCGCCAGCGCGAGGTCGATAGGCTAATCACGTGGAGTCGTCGGACGGTCAGTCAGGTACCGGCACCGATGCCGTGCAATACCCGAAAGTTGTGCTGGTCACCGGGGCGTGCCGGTTCTTGGGCGGTTACCTGACCGCCCGGTTGGCGCAAAACCCGATGATCAACCGGGTCATCGCGGTGGACGCGGTCGCGCCCAGCAAGGACATGCTCCGGCGAATGGGTCGCGCCGAATTCGTCCGGGCCGACATTCGCAACCCTTTTGTCGCCAAGGTGATCCGAAACGGCGACGTCGACACCGTGGTTCACGCCGCGGCCGCGTCGTTCGCGCCGCGCTCCGGCGGCGGCGCGGCGCTGAAGGAAATCAACGTGCTCGGGGCGATGCAGTTGTTTGCGGCCTGCCAGAACGCGCCGTCAGTGCGTCGCGTGGTGCTGAAGTCGACCTCCGAGGTGTACGGCTCCAGCGCGCACGACCCGGTGATGTTCACCGAGGACAGCAGCAGCCGCCGTCCTTTCCGGGAAGGCTTTCCGAAGGACAGCCTGGACATCGAGGGCTACACCCGCGGGCTGGGCCGGCGGCGGCCCGACATCGCGGTGACGATTCTGCGGCTGGCCAACATGATCGGCCCGGCGATGGAAACCTCGCTGTCGCGCTACCTGGCCGGGCCGCTGGTCCCCACGGTGCTCGGCCGCGACGCCCGATTGCAGATGCTGCACGAGCAGGATGCGCTAGGTGCCTTGGAGCGCGCGGTGATGGCCGGCAGGGCCGGCACCTTCAACATCGGCGCGAGCGGGGTCATCATGCTGTCGCAGGCGATCCGGCGGGCCGGCCGAGTTGCGCTCCCGGTACCGGGATTTGGTCTCGCGGCGTTGGATTCACTGCGTCGGGCCAACCGCTACACCGAGATCAATCGTGAGCAACTCGACTACCTGAGCTACGGCCGGGTGATGGACACAACGCGGATGCGACAAGAGCTCGGATACCACCCGAAGTGGTCGACTGCGGAGGCTTTTGACGATTATGTACGCGGCCGAGGTTTGACTCCCATTATCGACCCCGAATGGGTAGGCTCCATTGAAGGTCGGGCCGTAGCAGCAGCGCAGCGCTTTGGTGGCCGAACCACAATCAACTAAGGGTGGGGGGAGGTTTACTAATGGCGGGCGATTCGAAGGCGAAAGTCATTCCGCTGCACGGGAATTCAGGCCGTGCAGCGGCTCAGCGGCGTGCCGGGCAACGCACCCATACCTCTCGTCAGCATCCCTCACTCCTCTCCGAACCCGACACCCGCGCATCCGCCGACGAGATCGCCGCGGTCGTACGCGAAATCGATCAGCACCGTCGCGGCGCGGGCAGTCGATCCGACGCCGATCAGCCGAGCAACGAGCTCGCGCAAAAGGTCAGTGCGGTCGCCGATTTTCTGCGGCACCGGCTCATGGGCGACTACCACGTCGACGAGTTCGGCTTCGACCCACACTTCAACGATGCAATCGTGCGGCCGCTGCTGCGATTCTTCTTCAACTCGTGGTTCAGGGTCGAGGTCAGCGGGATCGAGCATCTACCCGATACCGGCGCGGGCCTGGTGGTGGCCAACCATGCCGGCGTGCTGCCGTTCGACGGGCTGATGGCCTCGGTGGCCGTGCACGACGAGCATCCTGCGCATCGGGATCTGCGTCTGCTGGCCGCCGACATGGTGTTCGACCTACCGATGGTGAGCGCGGCGGCCCGCAAGGCCGGACACACGATGGCGTGCACCGCTGATGCACACCGTCTGCTGGCCGCGGGCGAATTGACTGCCGTGTTCCCGGAGGGCTACAAGGGTCTGGGTAAGCGCTTCAAGGACCGCTACAAGCTGCAGCGGTTTGGCCGCGGTGGTTTCGTGGCGGCAGCGTTGCGCGCCAAGGCGCCGATCATCCCGTGCTCGATCGTGGGCTCCGAAGAGATCTACCCGATGCTGACCGACGTTCGGCTGCTGGCGCGGTTGTTCGGGCTGCCCTACTTCCCGATCACCCCGCTGTTCCCGCTGGCCGGCCCGGCCGGGTTGGTGCCGTTGCCGTCGAAATGGCACATCGCGTTCGGTGAACCGATCGACACCGCGCACTACGAGGGCGCTGACGCCGAGGATCCAATGGTCACCTTCGAGCTGACCGACCAGGTGCGCGAGACCATCCAGCAGACGCTGTATCAGCTGCTGGCCGGCCGTCGCAATATGTTCTTCGGCTGAGGGTTTGAGTTAAGCCGGCTTGACCAGGGTGAACTGGGCTACGTCGCAGCTGCCCTCGCGGAACAGGTTGGCGCACCCCGTGAGGTATTTCATGTAGCGCTCGTAGACCTCTTCGGACTGGATCGCGATGGCCTCGTCCTTGCGAGACGACAATGCCTCCGCCCAGAGATCCAGGGTCCGCGCGTAGTGCAGTCGCAGCGGCTGAATCCGCGCGACCTCGAAGCCCGCCTTGGTCGCGTGCTCCTCGACAAGCGCCACTGAAGGCAGCCGGCCACCTGGGAAGATCTCGTCCATCATGAACTTGGCGAATCGCGCCATCGAGATGGTTCTCTTGATGCCCCGATCTTCGAATTCTTTTTCGCTGGGGACCACGATGGTGTGCAGCATCATGGTGCCGCCGGCCGGCAGCGCGTTCCACGCCATCTTGAAGAAGTCGTCATAGCGATCGAAGCCGAAGTGCTCGAAGGCGCCGATCGAGACGATCCGGTCGACTGGCTCGTGGAACTGCTCCCAGCCGTTCAACAGCACCCGCCGGGAGCGCGGGGTGTCCAGCTCGTCGAACGATTTCTGCACGTGGGCGGCCTGATTTTTGCTCAACGTCAGGCCGATTACGTTGACGTCGTACTTCTCGATCGCGCGGCGCAGCGTGGCCCCCCAGCCACAGCCCACGTCGAGCAGGGTCATGCCGGGCTCCAGGCCCAGTTTGCCCAGCGACAGGTCGACCTTCGCCTGCTGAGCCTCTTCGAGCGTCATGTCGTCGCGCTCGAAGTAGGCGCAGCTGTAGGTCTGGCTGGGGTCGAGAAAGAGCCGGTAAAAGTCGTCCGATAGGTCGTAATGCGACTGGACGTCGTCAAAGTGCGGAGTGAGATTAGAGCTCATTGATTTGGGTTCCCCCCTGAAAGGTTCCGGCTGACACTAAGCGCCAGCCCGGATGGATGCAATTGCCGCGATTGTCGCCTCAGCGTTCGCGTCGGGGTTTGACGACTCGCCGAGCATGGTGACGATGCTGGTGATGATGGGGTTGCCGTCGACGTCTGTGACTTCGCTGCGGATCTCGGCGATCACCGTGCCGTGGGACTCGATGACCGAATCCAGGTAGGTGTCGAAGTACAGCCGATCGCCGACCTTGATCGGCTGGTGGTACAGGAATTTCTGGTCGCGGTGCAGCACCCGGGCCATGTTGATCGGGATGTCGAACTTGGTGAAGACGTCCATCTGGACGCGCCGCCCGGCGACCGCCAGGAACGTCAGCGGCGCCACCACGTTGTCGTAGCCGAACTCGGCGGCGGACTCCTCGGACTGGTGCGAGGGATGTGAGTCCTTGATGGAGAGTGCAAACTCGCGGACCTTCTCGCGCCCTACCTCGAAGTAGTCCGGGTACCGGTAGTGCGTTCCGATCAGGTCCTCGGCGCCCGCGGGCAATGACATGCGCTGCTCTCCACTCTATGGGTGCTCAGCGGCGCAGCCTATCAGCGAGCTTGCCTCCGCGATGCCACCGCAGCCAGTGCGCCGCCCGCCGCGCCCAGTGCCAGAGCCGACGGTACGCCGATCCGTGCGGCCTTGCGGGCGGTCCTGAAGTCGCGGATTTCCCAGCCGCGCTTGCGGGCGTAGTCGCGTAAGGCGGCGTCGGGGTTGATCGCCACGGCCGTCCCGACCAGGGACAGCAGCGGCACGTCGTTATAGCTGTCGGAGTAGGCGGTGCAGCGCTTCAGATTGAGGCCCTCGCGAATGGCCAGCGAACGCACCGCGTGAGCTTTGCCGGGGCCGTGCAGGATGTCGCCGACCAGCCGGCCGGTAAAGATGCCGTCTACCGATTCGGCGACCGTGCCCAGTGCGCCGGTCAGGCCAAGGCGGCGGGCGATGGTGATCGCGAGCTCGTAGGGCGTGTCGGTCACGAGCCAGACCTGCTGGCCGGCGTCGAGGTGCATCTGGGCCAGGTCGCGGGTGCCCTCCCAGATCTTCTCCGCGATGATCTCGTCGTAAACCTCTTCGCCCAGGCTCATCAGCTCGTCGGTGGATCGACCCTCGATGAAGGCCAGGGCTTTGCGGCGGCCGGCGGCGACGTCGTTGCTGTTCTCTTTGCCGAGGACCTGAAACTTGGCTTGCGCGTAGACGAATCCGAGGACGTCGCGATAGGTGAAGTACTTACGGGCGGCCAGGCCGCGGCCGAAGTGGACCAGCGACGAGCCCTGCACCAAGGTGTTGTCGACGTCGAAGAACGCTGCCGCGGTCAAGTCGACAGGTGGCTGCTCGGGATTCGCGGCTTCGTCGGCCTGGATGTCTGCCAGCGCACGCTCGGCGCTGGCATTGGTCGCCAACGTCTCGAACTGCTGCTCAGCGGGGTCGGGTTCTGCATGGGGGCCGGGTTCGACAGTGCCCGGGCCGCCGGAAGCGGTCACGGTTTCACACTATCTGCCAACGATGCGTTGAGCCGGGGTTGGCGGGCTGTGTGCCTAGTGGTCTTGCCAGTCCTCGTACTCGGTGCCGGAAGTGTCGTTCCAAAATTTCTTCGGGACTTCGGTCTAACGGTCTTCCTCAGGCACGCGGTCGATCTGCTCCTGAAACTCGTCGAATAACTTGCGCGCGTTCGCCAGCTCCGCTTCAGTCGGTCGGGTAACACCGGCTTCTTCAGGTGTCGAGAAAATCTTTCCCGCGATTTCTTTAGCGACTACTTGTCTTGCCAGCCTTCGTACTCGGTACCGGACATGTCATCCCGGAACCTCTTCGGGACTTCCGTCCAATAGTCGGCTTCAGTGAGGCGGTCGATCCGCTCCTGACCCTCGTCGAAAAGTTTGCGGTAGTGCGCCAATTCCTCTTCGGTTGGCGGGGTGACTCCTGCTTCTTCTGGTGTGGAGAATGTTTTCCCGGCGATTTTTTTGGCCA
>NZ_JBAPMI010000184.1:0-2258 GCF_049278535.1 Mycobacterium sp.
ACCTCGCGGCGGGCGGCTGCCTCGCCACCTGGCAGGGCGACCGGCTGGCGGAGGCGGGCCGCTAACTCGCGGCTCGCTCGCCTTCCTTGGCCGCCGCCAGATCCTCGAGCTGCTCGATCCTGGTTCGCGCGTACGCCTGCTGCTCGGTGATGGTGAGGTTTCCGCGCGCAGTCGACAGGAACGTCACCGTCCAGGACAGCAGCGTGGTGATCTTCGTCTTGAAGCCGACGAGGTAGACGAGGTGAAGCACCAGCCAGGCGAGCCACGCGATGAAGCCGCCGAATTCCAGCGGGCCGACCTTTGCGACCGCGGAGAACCGCGACACCGTCGCCATCGAACCCTTGTCGAAGTACTGGAACGGCTCGCGTTGCGTCGGGTCGGCGCCTCTGAGCTCCGCCTTGATCGCCTTCGCCGCGTACTTCGCACCCTGGATCGCACCCTGCGCCATGCCAGGCACGCCTTCGACGGCCGCCATGTCGCCGACCACGAATACCTGCGGATGGCCAGGGATGGACAAGTCCGGCAGCACCTTGACCCGGCCCGCGCGGTCCAGTTCCACGTCGGACTGGTCGGCGAGGTCGCGGCCGAGCGGGCTGGCCGACACACCGGCCGACCACACCTTGGTGGAGGACTCGATTCGGCGGATGGTGCCGTCGGCGTCCTTGACCGTGATGCCGTTGCGGTCCACATCGGTGACCATCGCGCCCAGCTGGATCTCGACGCCCATCTTCTCCAGTCGGGCCCGCGCCTTCAGGCCGAGCTTCTCGCCCATCGGCGGCAGCACCGCAGGCGCCGCGTCGAGCAGGATCACCCGCGCCTGCGTCGAATCAATATGGCGGAACGCGCCTTTCAGCGTGTGGTCGGCGAGTTCGGCGATCTGCCCGGCCATCTCGACACCGGTGGGCCCGGCGCCGACGACGGTGAATGTCAGCAGCTTCTCGCGCCGCGCGGGATCGCTTGAGCGCTCGGCCTGTTCGAACGCACCGAGGATGCGGCCACGCAGCTCGAGCGCGTCGTCGACCGTCTTCATTCCCGGAGCCCACTCCGCGAAATGGTCGTTGCCGAAGTAGGACTGGCCGGCACCGGCCGCGATGATCAGGCTGTCGTACGGCGTGACGTAGGAATGACCCAGCAGCTCCGACTTGACCGTCTTGGTGGCCAGGTCGATGTGTGTGACATTGCCAAGCAGCACCTGCGCATTCTTCTGCTTGCGCAGGATGATCCGTGTCGGAGGCGCGATCTCGCCCGACGAGATGATGCCGGTGGCCACCTGGTACAGCAGCGGCTGGAACAGGTGGTGGGTGGTCCTGGCGATCATCTTGACGTCGACGTCGGCGTGCTTGAGTGCCTTGGCGGCATTCAGGCCACCGAATCCCGAACCGACGATCACCACCCTGTGTCGTTCGGTTGCAGCGGCTCCGGGATGGCTCATTTTTCAGCTCCTCGACGGACTACACGTGCACTTATACAGACACTACGGTAGCCGTACCGCATCCCTTAAGGGCCGTGAGATTTGCCACGCAGCCCGGGCGTTTAACCGAGGAGCATCGGCCGCAACTTCTCTGCCACCGCGGTGATGGCGCCCGGCTGGTATCCGTTCAGGCTCGTCACCGGGCTCAGAATGACGCCGTCCACACCGGCGTCGAGAATCTTGGTCCTGACCTGGTCGGCGATCTGCTCCGGCCCACCGACAACGGCCTGCTGCTTGTAGTCGTCGGGAACCACATCCATGGTGACGTTCTCGTCGATGATCGCGATCGCAAGCACACTGGTTTCGAGTGTCGCGGGATCACGGCCGATCTCCTCGCAGCGGTCCCTGACCACCTGCACCTTGCGCGGCAGCTCGTCGAATCCGGCGATGATGTTCAGGTGGTCAAAGTACTTGGCGGCCAACGGAATTGTCTTCTTCTCGCCGCTGCCGCCGATCATCAGCGGGATGTGGTCACGGAAGCGCGGTTCGGCCATGGCCTACTTCACGCGGTAGTACTTGCCCTCGAACGTCGGCCGCTGGCCCTCCAACATCGGCAGGATGATCTGCAGGGCCTCGCCGAGCTTGTTGAAGCGGTCGGTGAAGGTGCCGAACTCATAGCCGAGCGAGTCATGCTCGAGCTCGTACCAGCCGGTGCCGATGCCGAGGACGGCGCGACCCTGGCTCATCACGTCCAGCGTGGTGATTTCTTTGGCCAGCAGGGCCGGATTGCGGTAGGTGTTGCCCGTGACCAGCGTGCCCAGCTGGACGTTGTCGGTCGCGGTCGCCA
>NZ_JBAPMI010000185.1:0-20027 GCF_049278535.1 Mycobacterium sp.
GGCCGGGGGCGTCTCCCGCGCTCGGCGCGACTCGCGGTGGCGGCGGCCGGCCTGGCCGCGTTGGCCGCCGCGGCCTGGCTGGGCACCAAGGCGCTAATTACGGCCCCCACCGCAACGACGAGCCGGCCGACCACCATCGAACACATCACCGTCTCGCGGCCGCCGCAAACGATTCCTCTGTCGGATCAGCAGATCCTCGCCCTGCTCGACCGTGAACCCGATTTCGGGCCACTCGCCGATCCACGTCGCCGCGCCTCCTGCCTGTCCGGTTTGGGTTACCCGGCCAACGCCCGGGTGCTAGGTGCCCGGGCGGTCGATATCGCCGGGCATCCGGCCGTGCTGCTCCTGCTGCCCGCCGATGCGCCCGGCGCGCTCAGAGCACTCGCGGTGGCGCCGACCTGCAGCGCAGCCAACACCGGCCTGTCGGCTGACAGGACGGTCAACCCTCCGTAGTGTTCGCGGGAACAGCACCGCCTACCCTGGCGTTCCAGTGCTTTGAAGCGGTTCTAAGTACTTGAAAGGTTGGCATGAGTTCCTCGACCGGCACTGTTCACGACGTGATCGTCATCGGGTCCGGGCCCGCCGGCTACACAGCGGCGCTATATGCGGCGCGCGCACAGCTGGCGCCGGTGGTCTTCGAGGGCGTCTCGTTCGGCGGTGCGCTGATGACCACGACCGAGGTCGAGAACTACCCCGGTTTCCGTGAGGGCATCCAAGGACCCGAGTTGATGGACCAGATGCGTGAGCAGGCACTGCGATTCGGCGCCGATCTGCGCATGGAGGACGTCGAATCGGTGTCGCTGGACGGCCCGGTGAAGTCCGTCACCACCTCCGAAGGCGAGACCCTGCACGCCCGCGCCGTCATCCTGGCGATGGGCGCCGCGGCCCGTTATCTGCACGTGCCCGGCGAGCAGGAACTGCTCGGCCGCGGCGTGAGCTCGTGTGCCACCTGCGACGGCTTCTTCTTCCGCGACCAGGACATCGCCGTGATCGGCGGCGGCGACTCGGCCATGGAAGAGGCCACCTTCCTGACGAAGTTTGCCCGCAGCGTCACCCTGGTGCATCGCCGCGAGGAGTTTCGGGCCTCGAGGATCATGCTCGACCGGGCCCGCAATAACGACAAGATCAAGTTCGTCACCAACAGCGTCGTGGAGGCCGTCGAAGGTGCGTCCACAGTGACCGGCTTGCGGCTTCGCGACACGACAACCGGCAAGGAAACCACCTTGCCGGTGACCGGGGTGTTCGTCGCGATCGGCCACGACCCGCGCTCTGAGCTGGTTCGCGGTGCGGTCGACCTGGATCCGGACGGCTACGTGCTGGTCAAAGGCAGCTCGACCTACACCTCAGTCGACGGCGTGTTCGCCGCAGGCGACCTGGTCGATCACACCTACCGGCAGGCGGTCACCGCGGCCGGCACCGGTTGCTCGGCGGCCATCGACGCCGAACGCTGGCTGGCCGAGCAGGCCGAGCCCGGCGAGCGCACCCAAACCAAATCCGCCGGAGCACCGGCGACCGCGACCCTCTGATAGGAGTACACCCGATGACTGAAACCGGCGCGCCTGTAGACGTCTCTGACGCATCGTTCGAAAGCGAAGTACTGGCCAGCAATACGCCTGTGCTGGTTGACTTTTGGGCTACCTGGTGCGGGCCGTGCAAGATGGTGGCACCGGTATTGGCCGAGATCGCCGCCGAAACTGCCGGGCAGCTCACCGTCGCCAAGCTCGACGTCGACGCAAATCCCGAGACCGCGCGCAATTTTGACGTGGTGTCGATCCCGACGTTGATCTTGTTCAAGGGCGGCGAGCCGGTCAAACGCATCGTTGGAGCCAAGGGCAAAGCGGCGCTGCTGCGAGAACTCTCAGACGCCGTTCCCAACGTCGGCTAGCAGGCGAAAGATCGACGCGGTTTGCCTGGCGTTTTCCCGAAAACGTCAAGCGTCTGCGACAATACCGCCAAGCCTGTCAAGAAGCGGCAGGGCTGCTACCACCGGATTACCGGAGGCCTTGGAATGTCGAGACCGGATGGCGGCGTCGGCGAAACGCTGCGCCGCGGCGACCGTAGCGCCGCGGTCACCGACATCCGGGCGTCGCTGACCGCGCTGGGCCATCTGGACGGCGGGGATTCGGAGCTGAGCACCGGAAAGCACGTCGCGCTGGAAGTATTCGACGACGAGCTCGACCATGCCGTTCGGGCGTTTCAGCAGCATCGCGGACTTCTGGTCGACGGCGTCGTCGGCGAAGCCACCAACCGGGCACTGCGCGAAGCCTCCTACCGGTTGGGTGCGCGCACCCTGCACCATCAGTTCGGTGCGCCGATGTATGGCGACGACGTCGCCACGCTGCAGGCCCGCTTGCAGGATCTCGGTTTCTACACCGGCCTGGTCGACGGATACTTCGGTCTGCAGACCCACAACGGGTTGATGTCCTACCAGCGCGAGTACGGCCTGTACGCCGATGGCATCTGCGGCCCAGAAACGTTGCGCTCCTTGTACTTTCTCAGTTCGCGGGTCACCGGCGGTTCGTTGCACGCCATTCGCGAAGAGGAGCTGGTGCGGCGATCGGGCCCGAAGCTGTCCGGCAAGCGCATCATCATCGATCCGGGCCGCGGCGGTGCCGACCACGGTTTGATCGCTCACGAATCCGTGGGGCCGATCAGCGAATCAGATATCCTGTGGGACTTGGCAAGTCGCCTCGAAGGCCGGATGACTGCGATCGGCATGGAGACGTTCCTGTCCCGTCCGACCAACCGCAGCCCATCGGATGCCGAACGCGCCGCGACGGCCAACGCTGTCGGCGCCGACCTGATGATCAGCCTGCGGTGCGAAACCCAGCCCAGCCCGTCGGCGAGCGGCGTCGCGTCGTTCCACTTCGGGAATTCCCATGGTTCGGTGTCCACCATCGGTCGCAACCTCGCCGACTTCATTCAACGTGAAGTGGTGGCGCGCACCGGTTTACGGGACTGCCGCACCCATGGTCGGACGTGGGATCTGCTCCGGTTGACCCGGATGCCCACGGTTCAGGTCGACGTCGGCTATATCACCAACCCCGGCGACCGTGGATTGCTCACCACCACGCAGACTCGCGACGCGATTGCCGAGGGAATCCTCGCAGCGGTGAAGCGGCTGTACCTGCTCGGCAAAAACGACCGGCCCACCGGCACCTTCACGTTCGCCGAACTGCTGGCTCACGAGTTGGCGGTGGAGCAGGCGAGTCGGGTCAGCGGCTCCTAGCCGAAGACCCCGCCGGCGATCCCGCCGCGACCGGTTCTTGCAGCGCCGCGCTCTCCAGCAGTCGCTCCAAGGCGGCCTCGACTTCGGCCTTCCAGCCCAGGCCCTTGTCCAGCTCGAGCCGTAGCCGCGGGAAGTACGGATGCGGCGCCACCACAACGAATCCCACGTCGCGCAGAAAGTCGGCCTCGATCACACAGTGCTCGGCCGAGCAGTCACCCAGTACCTCGAGCACCGGCTGCAGCTCGGGCTCGGTGCTCGGCAGGCTGGCCAACTCCGCGACGATCTCGGTGCGGCCGAATGCCTCCAGCGCGCGCACGCCACGACGAACCAATTCGTCGACCACCCGGGCGACGAGGCTGTACGGCAGTTCCTCGGCGGCCGGTCCGGGTTCGACCCGCATCGACGTCAGCAGCACCGCGTCGGCGGAGACCGGCGCGGTGGGAAATCGCCGCGCCCTCGGCACCGCGCGCGGTGGGGCGTAAAAAGCGTAGCCGAGGCAGGCCGGCTCGCCCTGGCCGCCGTCCACCGCTGCGCCCATGGCCACTTGCGCACACGATCCCCACTCGAGCATGACCATCGACAGCCACGCTTCCTTCTCGAATTCAGGATCGGCGAGCTGATCTTGTTGGCCGAGCGTTGCAGGGTCGACTTCCCAAAAGACGCAGCGGCGTGCGTGCTTGGGAAGCTGGTCGAAGGCTTCGAGTCGCAGAGGTGTGATTCGAGCAGACACTAGACTCCTGGGCCTCCGTGGGGAACGGTCGGTGGCGGCCCGGTTTCCCCGCGAGCGGGTGGTGCTCCCACCCCGCAGCCGAGCGTACCCCCAGGATGGGGGCGGCCGCGATACTCGCGCGCGCCCGCTGCCGGGCTCCGAAACGGCACCGGGTTGGTCGCTTCGGGCCGATTGGCCGCCCGCGGCGTGCCCGTCGCCGTGTCGGACATGAAATAGCCTGGTGCGCAGTCGGATTCGAACAATCGGAGCACGTCAGAGCGGCCTGATCTCGCGGATTGTCACAGTGACGTAATCAGCCGGTGTGTACGGTCAGTTCTTCGACGCGTTCATCAAGTCGACGATGCGCTGGAGATCGTCCACCGAACCGAACTCGACAACGATCTTGCCTTTCCGCTTGCCCAGGCTCACCGTGACGCGGGTATCGAATGCGCTGGAGAGTTGCTCGGCGACATCCTGCAGGCCCGGCATGTGGATCGGCTTGCGTCGTGGCGCCGCCGGCTGACTGGGCTCGCTGCGATTGGCAAGAGTGACTGCCTCCTCGGTGGCCCGGACCGACAATCCCTCGGCGACGATGCGGGCGGCCAGCGCCTCCTGGGCGTCCGGCCCGGCCTCCAACGACAGCAGCGCCCGGGCATGGCCGGCCGACAGCACGCCCGCCGCCACCCGGCGCTGGACGGCGATCGGCAACCGCAGCAGTCGGATCATGTTGGTGATCAGTGGGCGGGACCGGCCGATCCGGGCCGCAAGTTCATCGTGGGTGACGTCGAACTCGTCCAGGAGTTGCTGGTACGCCGCCGCTTCTTCCAATGGGTTCAACTGAACCCGGTGGATATTTTCCAGCAAGGCGTCGCGCAGCAGATTGTCTTCGGCGGTCTCCCGCACGATCGCAGGGATGGCGGTCAGCCCGGCGGCTTGAGCGGCGCGCCACCGCCGCTCCCCCATGACGAGTTGGTAGCGCGGGCCGCCCGGCGAGGATATGTCCACCGCTCGCACCACGATCGGCTGCATGAGGCCGAACTCGCGGATCGAGTGCACGAGTTCGGACAGTGCCTCCTCGTCGAATACCTGCCGCGGCTGGCGCGGGTTCGGTTCGATCAGACTCGGATCGATTTCGCGGTATACCGCGCCGATGTCGTTAGCGCCCGCCGCAGGCGGTCCGCCCATCAGAACATCGGCGGCGGCGTCACCGATTCGCGGCCCGAGGCGTGAGGCGTCCGACTCACCGTCGGCCGGCCCGGTCGGGATTAGCGAAGCCAGACCTCGGCCGAGGCCGCCCTTCCGGCGCGATGGTTGGCTCATTCTGTGTCCCCTTTATCGGCTGCGGGTCGGCTACGCTCGGCGAGTTCGCGGCTGGCGTCGAGGTAACTCATCGCACCGCGAGACCCGGGGTCGTAGTCGATGATGGTCATGCTGTAGCCCGGCGCCTCGGAGACTTTTACACTGCGCGGGATAACGGTGCGCAACACTTTGGTTCCGAAGTAGCGACGGACTTCGTCGGCCACCTGGTCGGCCAGCTTGGTCCGGCCGTCATACATGGTGAGAATGACGGTGCTGACGTTCAGCCCGGGATTCAGGTGGGCCTTCACCATCTCGATGTTGTTCATCAACTGCGACACTCCCTCCAGCGCGTAGTACTCGCACTGGATCGGGATCAGCACCTCCGGCGCGGCGACCAACGCGTTGATGGTCAGCAGACCCAACGACGGCGGGCAGTCGATGAAGACGTAATCGAAGTCGACGGTATCGAGCTCGGCTAGCGCGGTCTTCAGCCGGTTTTCGCGGGCGACCATGCTCACCAACTCGATCTCGGCGCCGGCCAAGTCAATGGTCGACGGCACGCAGAAAAGGCGCTCGCTATGCGGGCTTTGCCGCATCGCCTCCTTCAGCTTGATCTCGCCGAGAAGGACTTCATACGACGACGGCGTCCCCGAGTGCCGTTCGGTGATGCCCAGCGCCGTGCTCGCGTTGCCTTGCGGGTCGAGGTCGATCACCAACGTCCGGAGTCCTTGGACGGCCAGCGCCGCCGCCAGGTTCACTGCGGTCGTCGTCTTCCCGACGCCGCCCTTCTGGTTGGCGATCGTGAAGAGTCGGCGATGCGGTGGGCGACTCAGCGGTTGGTAAGCCTTTGACAGCACCTGCATCGCCCGCTCGGCGGCCGCCCCGATTGGAGTGTCGAGATCCGATGTTTCACGTGAAACATCTACCTCGACGGCGGGGCCGAACTGGTCGTGTGGCGCACTCATAGGCTCTCCCTGTTCGACCGTCGGCGCGAGGACCGCCGGACGGATTCCGGCTTCCCGCGCCAAGCAACCACCACCGTTGTCGGTGGGGATAGATAGCTCACGCCACATTCCATCACCCTGGCATCCGTGGCGCCCAACTTAGTCATCACACGCCGATGCTCGCGGACCTCGTCGGGTGCACGCTCCCCTTTGATGGCCATCATCCGGCCGCCCGGCCGCAGCAGCGGCAGACTCCAGCGAGTCAGCTTGTCGAGCGACGCCACTGCCCGCGAGGCCACGACGTCGCTTCCGCCGACGGCCTCCCGCACGGCCGCGTCCTCGGCGCGCCCCCGCACCACCTCAACGTCGAGGCCGAGCTCGGTGATGACCGTGCGGAGGAACTCAGTCCGACGTAACAGCGACTCCACCAACACCACCCGCAGTCCTGGTTTCGCTATCGCCAGCGGGAGCCCCGGCAGGCCGGCGCCGCTCCCGATGTCGGCTACTCGCTCCCCCGGTTCAATCAGCTCGGCAACCGCAGCGGAGTTCAACAGGTGGCGGTCCCACACTCGCTCCACTTCGCGGGGCCCAAGCAATCCCCACTCGACGCCGATCCCCGCCAACAGCTCGGCGTAGCGCACGGCGATGGCCAACCGCTCCCCAAAAACCTGGGATGCCGCCTCTGGCGGCACGGGGACCGGGCACCCGGCGAGGTCGCGGGAATCGCCATGTTTCACGTGAAACATTCCTCCCGTTCCGTCCCCGCCGCCGGCGCGCGACCGAACTACACAGTTGTAACTCGGTGACCGTTCAGTCCACCAAGACGACGACGCGGCGCCCCGGCTCGACGCCCTCGCTCTCGCTGTGAACCCCGCTGACCGCTGCGACGGCGTCATGCACGATCTTGCGCTCAAACGGCGTCATCGGTGCGAGTTCTTCCCGTTCTCCGCTTTCCAACACCCTTCTCGCAACCTTGTCGCCCAGCGCGGCCAGCTCCTCGCGCCGGCGCCGGCGCCAGCTGGCGATGTCGAGCATCAGCCGACTGCGCACCCCGGTCTTCTGGTGGACGGCCAGCCGGGTCAGCTCCTGCAGCGCGTCGAGCACCTCGCCCTTGCGGCCCACCAATTTGGTCAAGTCGTCGCTGCCATCGATGCTGACGATCGCGCGGCTGCCTTCGACGTCCAAGTCGATGTCGCCGTCGAAGTCGAGGAGGTCGAGCAGTTCCTCTAAGTAGTCGCCCGCGATTTCTCCCTCGGCGACCAAACGCTCTTCCAGATTGTCTTCACTGTCACCCTCGGCTGGTGTGGCGCCGTTAGCAGCCTCGTCCAGATCCTCCTGGGCTGCCGCCTCGTGCGTGTCGTGTCCGTTGGTGTCGACGTCGGTCATGTCTGCCTATTTTCCTTCCCGTACCCGGGGCCTCGCCCGGTGAAATCTGTCGATGCGGCGGCGCGGTCGATCAACGCCGGCGCTTCTTCGGCTTGGCTCCGGGCCGCGGCGCGCGGCCGACTGTATCGGCGTTGCCCGTGTCCGTCGGCGACGCGTCCCCGGCAACGGCGTCCCCCGCCACGCTCTCGGTCGCCGACGAACCGTTGCCGTCCGCGGACGCGCCCCGCGCCGCCCGCTTGGGTTTGGCCCCCGGCGCCGGCGCGTTCGCCGCCCGGCGCTCGATCGCCTCGCGCTTCTTTTCCTCTTCTTCTCGCTCGATCATCGCGAACACGTAGTGCTGCTGACCGAACGTCCAGATGTTGTTCGCGAACCAGTAGAAGATGATCGCCAGCGGCAGGAACGGCCCGCCGACCACAACCCCGAGCGGGAACACGTACAGCGCAAGCTTGTTCATCATCGCGGTCTGCGGGTTGGCCGCCGCCTCCACGCTCTGCCGAGCCACCGACGCGCGGCTGTTGAAGTAGGTCGCGATGCCGGCCAGGATCATCACCGGCACCCCGACCGCGGCGACCGCCGGGCGACTGAAGTCGAAGCCCTGGAACGCCTCCAGGCTCGCGCCGCGCTGCGTCATGCTGGCGCCCAGTGGGGCACCGAACAGATTCGCGTCCAGGAAGTGGCCGACGTCCTTCGCGCTGAAGACGTAGTTGCCCAACTCGCGGTTGCGCTCGGGCGACAGGCCGAGCTGTCCGATGCCGGTCGAGGTCCGGTTGAAACACCGCAGGACGTGATACAGCCCGAGGAACACCGGCACCTGCGCCAGCATCGGCAGACAGCCGAGGATCGGGTTGAACCCGTGCTCCCGCTGCAGCTTCTGCATCTCCAGTGCCATCCGCTGCCGGTCCTTGCCGTACTTCTTCTGCAGCGCCTTGATTTGTGGTTGGAGCTCTTGCATCTGACGGGTGGTGCGGATCTGACGGACGAACGGGCTGTACAAGATCGCGCGCAGGGTGAAGACGAGGAACATCACCGACAGCGTCCAGGCGAGGAAGTTCGCCGGACCCAGGAACGAGGCAAACGCCTTGTACCAAAGCCACATGATCGCCGAGACCGGGTAATAGAAATAGTCAAGGCTGAATGGATCAAAGGACAACAGAATCACTCTCCCCTAGCGTCGCTGGGGCGACCCAGTCTTGGACCCCGGCTCCCCGGTGTTCCGGTACCGGATCCCATCCTCCCCGATGCCAGGGACCACACTTCGCCAACCGGATGGCGGCCAGCCAACTCCCCCGCACCAACCCGAACTCCGCCAGCGCGTCCACCGCGTACTGACTACAGGTCGGGGTGAAGCGACAAGTGGGCAGCCGCAGCGGCGACACCATGTGCCGGTAGAGCTGGATAACGAAGATCATGGCGCGGATGACTGCGGACTCGGCGCTTCGCACCGACCGCGCACACCGTGACGTTATGTCATTCACCGCTTGGACCCTGTCGACTCGATGCGCCGTAAGCCGGCCCGGAGTTCGTCGCGCAACCGGGCCGAGACAACGTCTCGGCTGCTCGGCAATGCGCGGATCACCACGTGTTCCGACTGATTCCAACCGTCCATCACGTCGCGGGCGACATGGCGCAGCCGTCGGGAAAGTCGATGCCGTTGCACGGCCGAGCCGACCGATCGAGAAACGATCAGTCCCAGCTTCGGATTACCTGTCGCGTGCCGCATATAGATGACCAGATCCGGTTGTACGGCTCGCTTTCCGTGCTTGACCGTGGCGTCGAAATCGGTCGACCGCGTCATGCGGTTTCGCGCGGGAAGCACCGCCGTTACACCGGGATCTGAAATCAAGCAGTCAGCGAGCGACGTCCCTTGTTACGCCGATTCGATACGATTGCGCGGCCAGCCCGGGTCCGCATCCGCAGACGGAATCCGTGCACGCGGGCACGGCGCCGGTTATTCGGCTGGAAGGTCCGCTTGCCCTTTGCCACGACTCTCTCCTTGCTGCATCTGGCATCGTGCTCGACCCGGTTCCCCGTGCCGCTGGGTCATGCTTGCCCCCACGACGCCTCGGTAGGCTTTGTGTCTCGCTGGTAACCGGCGCAGGCTCCGGGACTTGATGCTCGGATCGCAGCCGTATCGCCGACTTTCGGGCGACTGTCTGAGGGTACTGACCGGCGTTCGCCCGGTCAAACCACGCCTCGACGGCAGCCGATTCGACGCTGATCCTTTACTGACGTCACACCCGCCACCGGTCCGCTGAGCAATCTTCGGAAAGGCCTTCCGAATGTTGCAGAACGGTTGGCGCGCGCGCCGAAAACTGTTAGCTTCGGCAGTGCCGTTTCAGACCGGAACAGCACCAGACAACGAAGCGAGGATGGCAGATCGGCCTCCTAGCCAGCTGAGTTCTGCTGGCACCAGCGAGCGCCAATCCCGGGGCCGTCAGCGGTAAGCTGTGGCTCCATGGCGGCTCTGCTGTCCACACTTGTGGATAACCATGTGGACAGTTCGTCGTCTCATCTACTAACTGCACTTCCAAGACTTATCAGGGGGACCCGTCGTTGACCGAGGACCCCGGATCAAGCTTCGCGACGGTCTGGAGCGCGGTCGTCTCGGAACTCAACGGCGAGCTCGCCACCGACAGCGCCGCCCTCAACGGTGAACCGTACGTCCCACCGCTGACACCACAGCAGCGAGCGTGGCTCAACCTGGTGCAGCCGCTGACTATCGTCGAAGGCTTTGCTCTTCTCTCGGTGCCGAGCAGCTTCGTGCAGAACGAGATCGAACGTCACCTCCGCACCCAGATCACCGAAGCGCTCAGCCGACGTCTCGGCCAACAGATCGAGCTCGGCGTGCGGATCTCGCCGCTGGCCGGCGACGAAACCACCGACGGCACCGGTGCTGCCTTCGATGAACCCGACCTCGATGAGATCGACGAAGACGGCGAGGCGCTGGCCGCCGCCCACCAGAACTGGCCGTCGTACTTCTCCGAGCGTCCGCACAGCACCGCGGCCGACGCGGCCGCCGGTCTCAGCTTGAACCGGCGCTACACCTTCGACACGTTTGTCATCGGTGCCTCGAACCGGTTCGCTCACGCCGCCGCACTCGCAATCGCCGAGGCGCCGGCCCGGGCCTACAACCCACTCTTCATCTGGGGCGAGTCCGGCCTGGGCAAAACGCACCTGCTGCACGCCGCGGGCAATTACGCCCAACGCCTGTTCCCGGGCATGCGGGTCAAGTACGTCTCGACCGAAGAGTTCACCAACGACTTCATCAACTCACTACGCGACGACCGCAAGGTGGCGTTCAAACGCAGCTACCGCGACGTCGATGTGCTGCTGGTGGACGACATCCAGTTCATCGAGGGCAAAGAAGGTATTCAGGAAGAGTTCTTCCACACCTTCAATACCCTGCACAACGCCAACAAGCAGATCGTCATCTCCTCCGATCGACCGCCCAAACAGCTTGCGACACTTGAAGATCGGCTGCGCACCCGGTTCGAGTGGGGTCTCATCACCGACGTTCAGCCACCGGAGCTCGAAACCCGCATCGCCATCCTGCGCAAGAAAGCCCAGATGGAACGGCTCAATGTTCCCGATGATGTGCTCGAGTTGATCGCCAGCAGCATCGAACGCAACATCCGGGAGTTGGAGGGCGCGCTGATTCGGGTCACCGCGTTCGCATCGCTGAACAAGGCCCCGATCGACAAGTCTCTGGCCGAAATCGTGTTGCGCGATCTGATCGCCGACGCCAGCACCATGCAGATCAGCGCCGCGACGATCATGGCCGCCACCGCCGAGTACTTCGACACCACCGTCGAGGAGTTACGCGGTCCCGGCAAGACCCGTGCCCTGGCGCAGTCACGACAGATCGCCATGTACCTATGTCGCGAACTGACCGACTTGTCGTTGCCCAAGATCGGCCAGGCATTTGGTCGCGACCACACCACCGTGATGTACGCGCAGAAGAAGATCCTGTCCGAGATGGCCGAGCGACGTGAGATCTTCGATCACGTCAAAGAGCTCACCACTCGGATTCGTCAGCGCTCCAAGCGCTGATTGACACTGCAAAATCCGAAAAAACTTCTGGCACGGCCATAACACCTGTCACAGGATCAGCTGTGGATACCGCTGTGCGCAAGCCCCGCACAGTCCGCCGTCGACCCGCCGTCCAGTGCACAACCGCGGCCGATCCCCAACCGCTACACACAAACCACACAACCCGGCCCCGCGTCATGCACAACCTGGTTGGCTTCCCCAGCAGCGCAGACATCATGCTGTCCCCAACTTGCACAGGCCCTAATACTGTTACTGAAATCTCTACATAGTTTGTTCGTTAGAAAACGCCTCTGGGGATGGGCCGTTCCACACCCCGGTATCGGGCCAGGCAAGAGCCGACTGTCGTTGATTTCGATTAGCTTTCAAGATGGCCTCCGACGCTCTACGGTTGTGGTTCGACTGCCGTTTCGGTCGTCGGAATTGATTACGGGCACTGGCGTCCGTCGGCGGGGAGTACCGCGCCTCACGTGGGGTGGAGCCGCTGAAGTTGGGCTTGCTGTTCGAGGTGATGAAGGGACGCAATGGACGTGGCGACGACCACAGTCGGCCTGACCGACTTGAAGTTCCGCCTGGTGCGGGACGACTTCGCTGACGCAGTGGCGTGGGTGGCGCGGACGCTGCCGACCAGGCCCACCGTGCCGGTTCTGGCCGGTGTGTTGTTGACCGGCTCGGACGACGGTCTGACGATCTCCGGATTCGACTACGAGGTCTCCGCCGAAGTTCGGTTGGCAGCTGAAATTGCCTCTCCGGGAACAGCTCTGGTGTCAGGCCGATTGTTGTCAGACATCACCAAGGCATTGCCGAACAAACCCGTCGACGTTCAGGTCGAGGGCACCCGAGTCACCCTGGCGTGCGGAAATGCGAAGTTCTCGCTGCCGACGATGGCGGTTGAGGATTACCCGACGCTGCCCACCCTGCCGGAAGAGACCGGCGCCCTGTCGTCCGATGTGTTCTCCGAGGCGATCGGTCAGGTGGCCGTCGCGGCGGGCCGTGATGACACGCTGCCGATGCTGACCGGTATTCGCGTTGAAATCTCAGGCCAGTCCGTGGTTTTGGCCGCGACCGACCGGTTCCGCCTTGCGGTTCGGGAGTTGACCTGGTCGGCTTCTGCACCCGACGTCGAGGCCGCGGTTTTGGTGCCGGCCAAGACGCTGTCCGAGGCCGCCAAGAGCGGCGCCGAGGGCGCCGAGGTGCACTTGTCGTTGGGGGCCGGCGCCGCGGTCGGCAAGGACGGATTGCTGGGCATCAGCGGAAACGGCAAGCGCAGCACCACCCGGCTGTTGGATGCGGAGTTCCCGAAGTTCCGGCAGCTGCTGCCGACCGAACACACCGCGGTCGCCACCGTCGGGGTGGCGGAGCTGACCGAGGCGATCAAGCGCGTTGCCCTGGTGGCCGATCGCGGCGCCCAGGTACGGATGGAATTTGCCGAAGATGTGTTGCGGCTGTCGGCCGGCGCAGACGACGTGGGTCGTGCCGAAGAAGACGTCGCGGTGGAATTCGCCGGCGAACCGCTGACGATTGCGTTCAACCCGACCTACCTCACCGATGGCTTGGGCTCGCTGCATTCCGATCGGGTGTCGTTCGGGTTCACCACACCAAGCCGACCGGCGGTGTTGCGGCCGGCCGCCGCCGACGACGCGCAACCCAGCGGCAGCGGGCCGTTCCCCGCTGTGCAGACCGAGTATGTGTATTTGCTGATGCCGGTTCGTCTGCCTGGTTAGCGATTAGGTGTACGTTCGTCATCTGGGCTTGCGGGACTTCCGGTCCTGGGTGAATGTCGAGCTGGAACTGACGCGGGGGCGGACGGTATTCGTCGGGCCCAACGGTTACGGCAAGACGAATCTCGTTGAGGCCCTGTGGTATTCGTCGACTTTGGGATCACATCGTGTTGCCACCGACGCACCGCTGGTCCGTGTCGGCGCCGAGCGGGCGGTGGTGTCGACGATCGTGGTGAACGACGGCCGCGAATGCGCCATCGACCTCGAGATCGCAGCCGGCCGGGGCAACAAAGCTCGGTTGAACCGCTCCCCGGTGCGAAGTCCCCGCGAGCTGCTCGGGGTGCTGCGCGCGGTGTTGTTCGCGCCCGAGGATCTGGCGCTGGTCCGCGGCGACCCGGGAGATCGGCGGCGTTACCTCGACGATCTGGCCGCGGTGCGCCGGCCGCGCGTGGCGGCGATCCGGGCCGACTATGACAAAGTCCTGCGCCAGCGCACGGCGCTGTTGAAGTCCGCGTCCGGCGCGCGATTCCGGGGTGACCGAGGCGCGTTGGACACCCTCGATGTGTGGGACGGGCATTTGGCCACCCACGGCGCCGAGTTGATGGCCGCTCGAATGACCTTGGTGAACGAGCTGGCTCCGGAGGTGCAGAAGAGTTACCAACGGCTGGCACCGGCGTCGCGGCCGGCGGCGATCAGCTATCACGCCAGCATCGACCTCGAGCCGGATCACGTGGATGTGGAGATGTTGCGCACGGCGCTGCTGGAAAAGATGGCTGTGCGCCGCGACGCGGAACTCGAACGCGGTGTGTGCCTGGTGGGTCCGCACCGCGATGACCTGGAACTGCGACTTGGTGAACAACCCGCGAAAGGCTTTGCAAGCCACGGTGAATCGTGGTCGATGGCGTTGGCGTTGCGCTTAGCGGCCTACGAATTGTTGCGCGCCGAGGGAAGTGACCCGGTGCTGTTACTCGACGATGTCTTTGCCGAACTCGACACCGCCCGCCGTGAAGCCCTGGCCGCGGCGGCCGCTTCTGCCGAACAGGTCCTGGTGACCGCGGCCGTCGTCGACGACATTCCGCGCGACTGGCTGGCAGACCGGGTGGACATCACCCTCATCGACGACGACAGCGGGCCGGCCTCGGCCGTGGTGTTGCACGAGCACGAAGAGGAGGGCGACAGTTGAGCCCCGACGACGACACCCCCGAACCCAGTGCCGGACCGCCCGAGCATCTCGGTGACCTGGCGGGCATGGATCTGGTCAGGCGGGTCCTGGAAGAGGCCCGCGGCGCCGCCCGCACGCAAGGAAAAGACGTGGGACGCGGCCGCCGTCTTCCGCCCACCCGCCGAGTGGCCGGCAGCGGAGGCCGGCGCCGCTGGTCTGGGCCCGGCCCCGACGCGCGGGATCCGCAAACGCTCGCCAGCGCTACCCGCGACGTGGCCAAGAGGCAGGGCTGGTCGGGGCGTGTCGCCGAGGGGGCGGTGTTTGGGCAGTGGCCGACGGTCGTCGGCTCACACATCGCCGACCACGCTGCGCCGACCACGCTGCGCGACGGGGTGCTGACCGTCGTCGCGGAGTCGACCGCCTGGGCCACCCAATTACGAATCATCCAGAACCAGGTGCTGGCCAAAATTGCGGCGGAGGTGGGCGACGGTGTGGTGAACAGCCTGCGGATCACCGGACCGGTCACACCGTCGTGGCGGAAGGGGCGACTGCACATCGCCGGAAGGGGCCCGCGGGACACCTATGGGTGACCCTCCGGGCGATTCGCTGAGGGCCATCACAAGGCAGAAAAATGCCTCGCCAGGCGTCAGGACGCAGCCCGAAGCGAAAAATTCCGCACACGGCGCAGATAGCTGTGCAGAAACGCCCTCACAGGATCGGTCCGAGGCAGCCTTACCGGTAGACTGACGAAAACCAGCGCAGAGCCATCGGACTGCTCGCGCACAACCCCAAGGAGAGCCCCCCGATCGTGGCTGCCCCGAAGAAGAATGCGAAAGCGTACGGCGCCGACTCCATCACCATTCTGGAGGGCCTGGAAGCGGTCCGTAAACGCCCCGGCATGTACATCGGTTCCACCGGTGAGCGCGGATTGCACCACCTGATATGGGAGGTCGTCGACAACGCGGTCGATGAGGCGATGGCCGGCTACGCCGACACCGTCGACGTCAAGATCCTCGAGAACGGCGGCGTCCAGGTCACCGACAACGGCCGCGGCATCCCGGTGGCCACGCACGCCACCGGCGTCCCCACTGTCGACGTCGTGATGACCCAGCTGCACGCCGGCGGAAAGTTCGGCGGCGACGACAGCGCCTACACGGTGTCCGGTGGTCTGCACGGGGTCGGGGTGTCGGTGGTCAACGCGTTGTCCACCCGACTCGAGGTCGAGATTTCCACCGACGGCTACGAGTGGTACCAGACCTACGACCATTCGGAGCCGGGCACGCTCAAGCAAGGCGACAAGACCAAGAAGACCGGCACCACGGTTCGGTTCTGGGCGGATCCGGGCATCTTCGAAACGACGAATTACGACTTCGAGACCGTGGCCCGTCGGCTGCAGGAGATGGCGTTCCTCAACAAGGGCCTGACCATCAACCTGACCGACGAGCGGGTGACGAGGGAAGAAATCGTCGACGAAGTCGTCAGCGACACCGCCGAAGCACCGAAGTCCGCGGAAGAAAAAGCCGCGGAATCCGTTGCGCCGCACAAGGTCAAGCACCGCACTTTCCACTACCCCGGCGGCCTGGTCGATTTCGTCAAGCACATCAACCGGACCAAGAACCCGATCCACTCCAGCATCGTGGATTTCTCCGGGAAGGGTCCCGGTCACGAGGTGGAAATCGCCATGCAGTGGAACGGCGGCTACTCGGAGTCGGTGCACACCTTCGCCAACACCATCAACACCCATGAGGGCGGCACGCACGAGGAGGGTTTCCGGGCGGCCTTGACGACGGTGGTGAACAAATACGCCAAAGACAAGAAGCTGCTGAAAGACAAGGACCCCAACCTCACCGGCGACGACATTCGCGAGGGCCTAGCCGCGGTCATCTCGGTGAAGGTCGGCGAGCCGCAGTTCGAAGGTCAGACCAAGACCAAGCTGGGTAACACCGAGGTCAAGTCGTTCGTCCAGAAAATCTGCAACGAGGAGTTGCAGCATTGGTTCGATGCCAATCCGTCGGACGCAAAGACCGTCGTCAACAAAGCGGTGTCGTCGGCGCAGGCCCGCATCGCGGCCCGCAAGGCCCGAGAGTTGGTGCGGCGTAAGAGCGCAACCGACCTGGGCGGCCTTCCCGGAAAGCTGGCCGACTGTCGTTCCACTGACCCGCGTCGCTCGGAACTGTATGTGGTGGAAGGTGATTCAGCCGGCGGCTCTGCGAAGTCCGGCCGCGACTCGATGTTTCAGGCGATCCTGCCGCTGCGCGGCAAGATCATCAACGTGGAGAAGGCCCGCATCGACCGGGTGCTGAAAAACACTGAAGTCCAGGCGATCATCACCGCGCTGGGCACCGGAATCCACGACGAATTCGACCTCACCAAGCTGCGCTACCACAAGATTGTGCTGATGGCCGACGCCGACGTGGATGGCCAGCACATCTCCACGTTGCTGCTGACGCTGCTGTTCCGGTTCATGCGGCCGCTGATCGAGAACGGCCACGTGTTCCTGGCCCAGCCACCGCTGTACAAGCTGAAGTGGCAGCGCAGCGAGCCCGAATTCGCCTACTCCGACCGGGAGCGCGATGGTCTGGTCGAGGCGGGCAAGAAGGCCGGCAGGAAGATCAACACCGAGGACGGTATCCAGCGGTACAAGGGTCTCGGCGAGATGGGCGCCAAGGAACTGTGGGAAACCACGATGGACCCCTCGGTCCGGATCCTGCGTCAGATCACCCTCGACGACGCCGCCGCGGCCGACGAGTTGTTCTCCATTCTGATGGGCGAGGACGTTGAGGCGCGCCGAAGCTTCATCACTCGCAACGCCAAAGACGTGCGCTTCCTTGATGTCTAAGACATCCGGTACTCCTACACGTCTCCCCCACTGAAAATCTCGGATAGGGAATAGATGACAGACACCACGCTGCCGCCCGGCGGTGAAGCCGCCGACCGCATCGAACCGGTCGACATCCAGCATGAGATGCAGCGCAGCTACATCGACTACGCGATGAGCGTGATCGTCGGCCGCGCGTTACCCGAAGTGCGCGACGGCCTCAAGCCCGTGCACCGGCGGGTGCTCTACGCGATGTTCGACTCAGGGTTCCGCCCGGACCGCGGCCACGCCAAGTCGGCGCGGTCGGTCGCCGAGACAATGGGTAACTACCACCCGCACGGCGACGCGTCGATCTACGACACCCTGGTCCGGATGGCGCAGCCGTGGTCGCTGCGCTACCCGTTGGTGGACGGGCAGGGAAACTTCGGCTCGCCGGGCAACGACCCGGCGGCCGCGATGCGGTACACCGAGGCGCGGCTGACTCCGCTGGCCATGGAGATGTTGCGTGAAATCGACGAGGAGACAGTCGATTTCATCCCGAACTACGACGGCCGGGTGCAAGAGCCGACGGTGTTGCCGAGCCGGTTCCCCAACCTGCTGGCCAACGGGTCGGGCGGCATCGCGGTCGGCATGGCGACCAACATTCCGCCGCACAATCTGCGCGAGTTGGCCGAGGCGGTCTATTGGTGCCTGGACAACCACGAGGCCGACGAAGAGGCCACTCTGGCCGCGGTCCGCGAGCGGGTCAAGGGCCCGGACTTTCCCACGTACGGTCTGATCGTCGGATCGCAGGGCATCCACGACGCCTACACCACCGGTCGCGGGTCGATCCGGATGCGCGGAGTCGTTGAGGTGGAAGAAGATTCGCGTGGCCGCACCTCGCTGGTGATCACCGAGCTGCCGTATCAGGTCAACCACGACAACTTCATCACCTCGATCGCCGAGCAGGTCCGCGACGGCAAGCTGGCCGGCATCTCCAACATCGAGGACCAGAGCAGCGACCGGGTCGGCCTGCGCATCGTCGTGGAGATCAAGCGCGACGCGGTGGCCAAGGTGGTGCTGAACAACCTCTACAAGCACACCCAGCTGCAGACCAGCTTCGGCGCCAACATGCTGTCGATCGTCGACGGCGTGCCGCGCACACTGCGGCTCGACCAGATGATCCGCTACTACGTCGAGCACCAACTCGACGTGATCATCCGGCGGACCACCTACCGGCTGCGTAAGGCCAACGAGCGCGCCCACATCTTGCGCGGTTTGGTGAAAGCCCTTGACGCGCTTGACGAAGTGATCGCTTTGATCCGTGCGTCGGAGACCGTCGACATCGCCAGGGCCGGCCTGATCGAGCTGCTCGACATCGACGAGATCCAGGCCCAGGCCATCCTCGACATGCAGTTGCGGCGCCTGGCGGCCTTGGAGCGGCAACGCATCATCGACGACCTGGCCAAGATCGAGGCCGAGATCGCCGACCTGGAAGACATCCTGGCCAAGCCGGAGCGGCAACGTGCGATCGTGCACGACGAGCTCGCCGAGATCGTCGACAAGCACGGCGACGACCGGCGCTCCCGGATCATCGCCGCTGACGGCGACGTCAGCGACGAGGACCTGATCGCTCGCGAGGACGTCGTCGTCACCATCACCGAAACCGGGTACGCGAAGCGCACCAAGACAGACCTGTACCGCAGCCAGAAGCGTGGCGGCAAGGGCGTTCAGGGCGCCGGGCTGAAGCAGGACGACATCGTGCGGCACTTCTTTGTGTCCTCGACGCACGACTGGATCTTGTTCTTCACCACCCAGGGCCGGGTGTACCGGGCCAAGGCGTACGACCTTCCGGAAGCATCTCGCACGGCGCGTGGACAACACGTCGCCAACCTGCTGGCTTTCCAGCCCGAGGAGCGGATCGCCCAGGTGATCCAGATCAAGAGCTACGAGGATGCGCCCTATCTGGTGCTGGCCACCCGTAACGGCCTGGTCAAGAAGACCAAGCTGACCGATTTCGACTCCAACCGGTCGGGCGGCATCGTGGCGGTCAACCTGCGCGACGGTGACGAGCTGGTCGGCGCGGTGCTGTGCTCCTCCGAGGAAGATCTGCTGCTGGTCTCGGCCAACGGCCAGTCGATCCGGTTCTCCGCGACCGACGATGCGCTGCGGCCGATGGGCCGGGCGACCTCGGGTGTACAAGGCATGCGGTTCAACACCGACGACTACCTGCTGTCGCTGAACGTGGTCCGCGAGGGCACGTTCCTGCTGGTCGCGACCGCCGGCGGTTACGCAAAGCGGACCGCGATCGAGGAGTACACCGCGCAGGGCCGGGGCGGTAAGGGGATCTTGACGATCCAGTACGACACCCGCCGTGGCAAGCTCGTGGGAGCGCTGATGGTCGATGACGATAGCGAGGTGTATGCGATCACCTCCGGCGGTGGCGTGATCCGGACGAAAGCCAAGCAGGTCCGCAAGGCCGGCCGGCAGACCAAGGGTGTTCGGTTGATGAACTTGGGTGAGGGCGACACACTGTTAGCCATCGCCCGCAACGCCGAGGAAGCCGAGGATGCCGAGGAAGCCGACGAGGGTGCGGACGACTAGCGGATGCACAGTTAGGAGCCGTTGGTGACGTCACCGAACGAGCCGGGCCACGCCGGACCGGGCGACCGCCCGAACGGTAATGGCGCGGGCTCCGACGCGGCTCCGCCGCCGCGCAAGCGGCCCGCTGCC
>NZ_JBAPMI010000186.1:0-37261 GCF_049278535.1 Mycobacterium sp.
GTCGACCCGGCAACCATGCGAATGAGCGCAACCGCCGCGGACCCCGCCGTCTTCCCGGAGTCGCCTCGGCAGTTGTTCCGCGATCACATCTACGGCTGCTTCATCGAGGACGAATTCGGTGCCGCCAACCTCGATTACATCGGTGTCGAGAACGTGATGATCGAAACCGACTACCCGCACACCGACAGCCTGTGGCCGCGCTCGCTAGAGGCCGCGCACAAGAGTCTCGAAGGTAGGTCGGACGCGGACAAGTACAAGGTGCTGCAGGGCAATGCGCGGCGCGTCTTCAACTTTGAGCCTGCACCGTATCCGGTGGCGAACTAGCGGTAGCCGCGGCTGCGCACGGGCTTCGCTCGATAGACGGGCTCGACCGGGACACGAAAGGAACAGCGTGGCAATCCGCCAATACGAGAACTTCATCGACGGCCGGTGGACCAGTGACAATGCTGGTGCACAGATAGATGTGATCGACCCGGCCACCGAAGAAGTGGTCGGCCGCGTTCTCGACGGCGGCGCCAAGCAAGCTGTCATGGCAATCGAAGCGGCGCGCCGGGCATTCGACGAAGGTCCTTGGCCGTGGATGTCAGTGCGCGACCGCGCGAAAATACTGAAGCGCTTCAGCGAAATCATGGAGTCGAGGCGCGACGAACTTCGCGAACTCATCGTTTCCGAAATCGGCTCAGTGGGCTTCCTCACCGACTTCCTGCAGGTGGGTGGAGCGATCGAAGCATCGTACTACTACAGCGAATTCGCAGAGCACGATGTCACCTGGGTCGAAACCCCGGGAGCGCCGACGGTGTCACCGACCGGGCTTGGCGGCACTGTCGTCGTCCGAGAACCCGTCGGAGTGGTTGGAGTGATCACACCGTTCAACTTCCCCTTCTCGATCAACCTGCAAAAGTGCCTGCCAGCGCTGGCCGTCGGTTGCACCGTCGTCTTGAAACCACATCCGTGGACGCCGATGAATGCGCTGGAACTCGCCCGGATTGGTGAGGAGGCGGGCATACCGGCGGGTGTCTTCAACGTCGTGGTGGGTGGCGGCGATGTGGGGGAGGAATTGTCGACGAATCCCCTCGTCGACATGATCGCGTTCACGGGGTCGACAGCGACCGGCAAGCGCATCCGGGAGATTTCGGCGCGGACGATGAAGCGAGCCCAGCTGGAATTGGGCGGCAAAAGTGCCCACATCGTTCTTGACGACGTCACTGAATCTGATGCTGCCGGTATCGGTTTCGGTCAAGTGCTGATGCATTCGGGACAGGCATGCGTCGCCGCGTCGCGCCTGCTGTTACCTGAGCACCTTCTCGATTGCTACGTGGAAGGCGTCAAGAATATGGCGCCAAACCTCACAATTGGTGACCCTCGCGACCCGGCCACGGTGGTGGGTCCGCTGATTCGTGAACAGCAACGGCAGCGGGTTGAGGGCTATGTGCAATCGGCACTCGATGAAGGGGCTACGTTAGTGGTCGGGGGTAAGCGGCCCGCGCACCTGAGCAAAGGTTTCTTCTATGAGCCAACCGCATTCATCAACTGTCGCAACGACATGCGGATCTGCCGGGAAGAAGTCTTCGGCCCGGTGCTGACGGTCCTGACCTACCAGACTCAGGAGGAGGCGATACGGATCGCTAACGACTCCGACTTCGGGCTGGCGGGGGTAGTCATGACGCGCAATGCCGCACGTGGCTTCAACGTAGCGCGCCAAATCCGCACCGGCACAGTGATTGTGCAGTGTTGTGGCGGTGGTCAGAGTGATCCTGGCACTTCTCCGGGCAACGGCGCAGGTCCAGGCTGGTCTGTGCCCGCGCGTGGAATGTTCAACGGCGGTGGCCCTTTCGGTGGTTTCAAGCACAGCGGCCTTGGCCGTGAGCAGGGCCGCTGGGGCTTCGAGGAGTTCACCGAGATCAAGTCGATCTCGTTGATGTAGGGCTTCAGCTCGAATGGGCACCGAAATCCTGAAAGGTTGACTATCGTGCTTCACGATGTTCGGGTGCTCGAGCTATCCCTTTTCTCGCCTGACGCGCTCGGCGGACACCTCGCCGACCTCGGTGCGGAGGTGATCAAGATCGAACAACCCGGGGGTGGCGGGTTCCGTGGTGAGCTCTTTCCGTCTGACAATGTGCAAAACCTCCAGTGGAACCGCGGAAAGAAGAGCGTGACGCTCAACTTGAAATCGGAGGAGGGGGCCGCGATCTTTCGGCGCCTTGCCGCAGAGGCCACAGTGCTGATCGACGGTCTGCGGGCCGGCGCCGCCGAGCGACTCGGCCTCGGCTACGACGATGTCGTCGAACTCAACCCGACAATCGTCTATTGCAGCCTTAACGGAATGGGTAGCTACGGCCCGTACGCGAAGCTCCCCACGCACGGGCTGTCCTTCGACTGCTTCGCCGGCCTGAACCCGCCGCTGATCCAGGCCGACGGAACACCGCGGCTCTCGGCCGGCGCCACCGGCACCACCGGTGTGTTGGCCGGTCCGCTCTACGCTGCGATCGCGGTTCTGGCTGCACTGCACAGCGCGCGCCGCGACCAGAAACCGCAGTATGTCGAGGTCTCTCAAGTCGACGCCGCGATCGCATGGAACTTCCAGAAACTGACGGCCCTCGCCAATGACCTGTCCGGCTACTCAGACAATATGCATGCATCCCTCCGGTATCAGTACTACGAGACCAGCGACGGCAACTACGTGGTGTTCAACGCGTTGGAAGACAAGTTCTGGCAAAGGTTTTGCGAAGCCGTAGACCGAACGGATCTGTATGAACCCGGCCGCGCGCACCTAGGCGACGATCCGCAAACCGACGAACGCCTGCGCAGTGAACTCACCACACTTTTCAAGAGCCGGAGTCGTCGTGACTGGATTGACTTCTTCATAGCCACCGATATCGCTGGTGCTCCGGCCTTTGAAGGCAGCGACTTACTTGACGACGAACACGTCAAAGCACGCGCCATGGTGTACGAACCGCCCGCCACGAGCCGGCCGCATCTGCGGCTGATCGCAACGCCGATCAAGACCAAGCCAGACCGTCCATTCGCCGCGGCACTTCCGCCGACCGTCGGGGCGCACACCGACGAGGTACTCACAACGCTGGCGGGCTGCGATGAAGTAGTACTTGCCCGGTTGCGGCGCGAGGGAGTGATCGGAGATTAGTGAGCGATGAACATCCTTCAGGGTCTGCGGATCATCGAGATCGCCGACGAGATCGCTGGGCCTTATTGCGGCAAACTGTTTGCCGATGTCGGCGCCGAAGTGATCAAGGTCGAGTCACCAGACGGCGATCGGCTTCGTCGCAGGGGTACGGGGCGGCGCCCGGACGGCGACGGGGCTTTGTTCACATTTCTGAACGCCGGAAAGCGCTCGGTCGTGGGGGTTTACGGTGAACCGCACGTTGACGATCTGATCGCAACAGCCGACATCGTGATCGATGCCGGAGTCGATGGCCGGATCGACCACGACGAAATGTTGTGTCAGTCACCCGATTTGGTGATAGCCGTGTTGTCACCGTTCGGCCTGACAGGTCCGTATCGAGATAAGCCTGCAACAGAGTTCACATTGCAGGCCGAAAGCGGAACCATGGGTCTGCGGGCCCGGCCGGACCAACCTCCCTTGCAAGCGGGCGGCCGCATCTTCGAATGGGTCCTCGGTAGCTATGCGGCTGTCGGTGCGATGGCTGCGTTTCTGAGCGCCCGTGCCGGACGCGGCGGCGAGATCATCGACGGTTCGTTGATGGAAGCCTGCCATCTCAGCGCCAGCGGATTCATCGACCTGTACTACGCCCTCGCCGGCAGTCCACCAATATCGGCTCCACCGAGAATGACCGAACTGCCGTCGATCGAGCCGACGGCCGACGGCTGGGTCGGTTTCAATACCAACACCCATCAGCAGTTCGAGTCCTTCCTGGTGATGATCGGGCGTACCGATCTCCTCGAACACGATGCGGCCTGGGCGTCGGCTCCGACGCGGTATGAGCGGACGGAGCAGTGGAACGAGATTGTGCGGGACTGGACTACTCAGCGAACCACCGCCGAGATCGTGGAAGTCGCTTCCGCGCTTCGGATTCCGGTTGCGCAGGTCAACAACGGGCGCACTGTGCTGGACCATCCGCACTTCAACGCGCGAGGCGTATGGGCCGCGAGCGCCGACGGATCATTCACTCATCCGCTCCCGCCCTACCGGATCGATGGCACACGGCCGGGCGGAGAGCCGAAGATTGCGCCACGGCTCGGTGAGCTCGATGCGACAGCACTTCTCCAGAAGCCGCGCACGCCAGGAAACTCGGTGTCAGCAGGGAATCTACCGCTGGGTGGCATACGCATCATCGACGCCACCGCCTGGTGGGCCGGGCCTTCATCAACCCACATCTTGGCGGCGTTGGGCGCCGAGGTCATTCACTTGGAGTCAGTTCAGCATCCAGACGGCGCACGGATGACCGCTGGAGCATTCATGGACCAGCCCAGCTGGTGGGAGCGCTCGGCCATGTACTTAGCCACCAATGCCAACAAGAAAGGATTGACGCTCGACCTCTCGTCACCAAGAGGTCGTGAGTTGTTCTTCCGGCTTGCCGAAAAAGCCGACGTCGTGGTGGAGAATTACTCGCCGCGCGTCTTCGAGAATTTCGGAATCACATGGGAAGCGCTGAGTTCTGTTAACCCGCGACTGATCATGACTCGTATGCCCGCTTTCGGTCTGGACGGACCGTGGCGGGACCATGTCGGGTTCGCGCAGACTATGGAGCAGATGACCGGCATGGCGTGGGTGACCGGCCACGAACACGATCAACCGCGCATACCGCGCGGACCGTGTGACCCGTTGGCGGGCATGCATTCCGCTTTCGCAATGCTTGTTGGCCTAAGTCGGCGCGAACAAACCGGCCATGGCTCTTTCATCGAGGTATCCATGGTCGAAGCGGCGCTGAATGCCGCCGCTGAGCAGGTCATCGAGTTCACCGCCTATGGCACCCTTCTATCGCGACTCGGCAATCGCAGTAGGGACTCGGCGCCTCAGGGTCTGTACCCATGTCGCGGCCACGAGCAGTGGTTGGCTCTCTCCATCGCGTCCGACGAGCAATGGGTCGCATTGAAAACGGTGCTCGGCCAACCAGGCTGGGCGGATGATCCCTCGCTCGACACGCACGAAGGGCGCTGGCGTGCGCATGATTTGATCGACAAACATCTTGAGCAGTGGGCCTCTGGGCAAGACAGCGCCGACGCAGCGGCCATGCTGTCGGCTTCTGGGGTTCCTGCTTCGATGCTTTACGACGCGCGGTTCAGCCCTCAACACCCGCAGATGGTCGCGCGTGGCTACTTCGAACATTTGAATCACTCGATCGTCGGTCAGCACCAGGTTCCGACTATTCCATTTAAGTTCCGCAGCGTCGATCGATGGTGTCGGTCGCCGGCACCCACGGTCGGAGAACACAACGAGAAGATCTTGAAGGAGCTGCTCGGATTGGACGAAACGGCGATCGAGGCACTTACCGATGAATCTGTGATCGGCACTCGGCTCAAGGGCATCGATTGAGCGGGATGCTTTCAATCCTCGAATCGAGATCGGCTGCAGGGGAGAGGAAACGATGCGTGTACGCATAGAGCGTGACGCCTGCCAGGGCCACAGTCGATGTGCAATGACGTACCCCGAGATCTTCGACGTTGATGACGACGCCAAGGCATTCGTCCATGTCGACGACATCCCTCCGGAATGGGAAGACAAAGCGCGGATGGCGGTCGCGAACTGCCCTGAGCGTGCCATCAGCATCGACGAATGACCGCGCCCACCGGTTGGGCCTCAGTTAGACGGCAACTCATCGATCAGTCCCGCACTGATGACCCGGATTCGGTGATCCGTGGCGGTGTAAGTGGTCTTAATCAACGTCGCCATTGTGTGACGTGGAGGTTCGGTCGGCAGCGGTTCATTTGTGACCATCTGCCGCCGTCCGGACGTCGATCACTACGGGCCAGCGATCAGCGTTGATGCCATCAACACCGCTGGCGCATCCGCAGGACATCTCGCGTCGTTTGGCGTCGTTTCGCGTCGTCAATCCCGCCGTTTCCCCAGTTCGACGGGATTTCTGCGCCTCGTTCGATTCCCGGCAGCTCCACCGGGAAAAGGTGGTCAGAGCCAAAAGCCCTGGTCAGCTTTCTTTTTCATCAACACCTCATCAACATTCTGGTCTAGGCGCGCCGTATGGCATCGGCCCCGGCCTGGCGAGCGCAGGGACGGCAGCACCTATGTATCGGCTCGACGACAAGTAGTCTTCGACGCGTTCGAGGACATGGCTTCGGCTAAGAAGTCCTAGAAGCTCGTCGACAAATTCGGGCCACCAAAGCGCTGGAGTCGCTCGGCGCCGATCCGGACTTCTTAGCCATCACAGCCCATGACTGGGTTGGCGTCCACTCGTTGAGTTCCGGGTGGCATCGGGCTGCCGCTGGAGCGAGGGCACGGAGCTCCTGCCCGACGACGTCGATCGTGCCGCGAACACCGTGCGGAAGGCTGAATCCAAAGTTGTGGTCACCAATGTGTTTGGTCTAGAAGGTTACCGCGAGATCTTGACGTGCCAGTCTGCGAACGCCCCAGGCGAAGGTGACGAGTGGCATGGTGCACCACAACAGATTCAGCACCACGAACTTGATCCACATCTCCAGCGGACTCGTCATACTCTGCATGTTGTTGGCGATTTCTACCCCGAAGTAGACCGCTGGCAGGGTGACCTCGACGATCATTCCGGCCATGATGAACGAGAGCTGAGTGTTAGTGAACCGCTTACCGTTTCGGAAGAACTGCACCAGCGCATAGGCCTCGAACAGTCCTACGAAGAAGGCTATCCATTCGAAGACGACGATGAGCGGGTCACCGTTTAGGTAGCGTGCGTCTCCTCCGAGCAGGATTGGCGACCACATGTAGGTCCAGGCCGACCCGTGCTGCACACCGTCTCTGATCTGGTTGAAGAACAACAGCCACGGCAATTCCCAGATGAAGCGCGGTATCAGGGCGATGAAGACCCAGACGATTACCATCGCGCTCAGGCGTTCCCACTTGGTCCGGTCGCGCTGGTCGGGAAGCGGAAGCCAAGGCAGCGCAAGTGCTGTCAAGAAACAGCCGACGACGAAGACGACCAACGTGGTGGACGCAACCGCGTGTGACACCCCAGCGTGAAACTCGAGATACCAGAACACAATATGAATGACGAAGAAAAACGCCAAGACGCCGAAGAGCGACTTTTGCAGTGATGAAAGACCCGGCCTCTCCGGTGACATTCGCTTGCCGTCAACGTCGATTATTTCTGTCATGAGCCGGTCCTTTGGCGAACGGGTAGCTGCTTGCCCCGAAGCATGGCACATGCCATGTTTTAGTGGCAAGGGTGTTGACTTAAGGTGTCGTGGATGAGGCAACGCGGTGAGCAGGGCGGACTACGGAGATGACTGGGCGCAAACGCACCGCTCCGCGTCGTCCGAGCACCGGGCGGCAGGAGCGGGGGGACCGGACTCGCGACTTACTCATCGACGAGACAGTTCGGTGCATTCGCGAGGAAGGCTTCTCATCGGCTAGCGCGCGACACATCATTGAACGCGCAGGGGTGAGTTGGGGCGTCATCCAGCATCACTTCGGTGACCGCGATGGTCTGCTGACGGCGGTGATCGAAGATGCAGTCGAGCGTCTTTGCTCATCACTTGAAGTGTTGTCCGATCCGGCGCAGGTCACCGACACAGAAGACTTGGTGCGGGCGACGTGGGAGGCATTCGCCAATCCAAAAGCAATGGCGGGGCTAGAGATTCTCATCTCGACCAAGCAGTTGCGCAGCGGGCTTGATGGGCGGCGCATGGAACGTCTCGGCGCGGCATTGGCGAACTTAATGGCCCGTTTGAACCATGCGACCACGGGTGAACATGCCGTCGCGTTGGGCATGTTGCTGTGGACCACACCGGTAGCGATGATGATCGCCGAGATGTTCGCCACGCCTCCGCTGGCCACTCAGGATGCACAGAAGGCGGTTGCCACCTTGATTGACGCGCATCGCTGACTGGTCTCGACGACTTAGCCGTTGTTGCGCGTCCTCGGCTCGGCCCTTACGCCAGCGCTGCCGGGATCGTCGACCCTGCGCTGGCGGCTGAGCAGACCATCGCCCCCACGCTGCCAGGTACACCGACGGCTTGGGCGAGCGCTATCGACAAGTCGCAGAACGTACCCGATGGCAGATCCGTCGGCCAGCCCGAGGTCGAGGCGCTTTCGTAGTGTTGATGCCATCAACACATTTCGCGTATCCGCAGGTCGATTCGCGTACTTTCGGGCCGTTTCGCGCGCTCACTATCGGCATCGTCGCAGGTCACACCGTGTTATGCGCCTGGTTCGATTCCCGGCAGCTCCACACAGGGAAGCTGGTCAAGGCCAAAAGCCTTGGCCAGCTTTCTTTTTCATCAACGTCACGTGGCATCGGTGGTATGCGGCCAGCTCGGGTCGGCCAAAAAATCCCATAGTCCGGGCCCGAAAGTTATCAGACGACGCGATCCGCGTAGCTGGCGTCGTCGACGTAGTCGACTACGCCAATTACCTTGTGGTTCTTGCAACCTGACGCCGAACCGGAAGTGTCGATCATCAGTGAGGCTGCGTCGGCGAACGACTGAAATCGCTGAGCCGTCCGAGGCGTCCAAGCCTGCCCACATATAGGTCGCACACCGTTCCAGGGCCGTCTGCTCGTACTCGTGGCGTGCTCAGCCAGCAGGCGAGAGAGCCTCCGCATTGGCGGAATCCGAGGGCAGATTGGCCACGCTAGCGAGAGAGTTGGAGGTAGCGATGCACGAAGGCGATTGTGATGCCGCCCTCACCGACGGATGCAGCCACGCGCTTCACCGATCCCGAGCGAATATCGCCGACCGCGAAGATCCCCGGCGCGCTCGTTTCGAGAGCGAACGGCTCGCGATCGGCCTTCCACTGTCCCGCCTTCATCGCGTCGGTGCCCGTCAAGACGAAGCCGTGTTTGTCGCGCGAGATCTCCGCGGGTAGCCAGTCAGTCGCCGCTTCGGCGCCGATGAGGACGAAGAGCACCCTCGCATCCCGTCGAGATGTCGCGCCCGTCCTTCGATCGATGATCTCGATCGCCTCGAGCTGTTCGTCTCCGTGGACCTCGACAACCTCGGATCGGGTTTCCACTCGGATGTTCGCTTTCGTTGCGATCTGCTCGATGAGGTAGTGAGACATGCTCGCCGCAAGCGACTCGCCCCGCACGAGGAGTGTCACCGATCGAGCGTGGTTGGAGAAGAAGATGGCGGACTGACCGGCAGAATTGCCCGCACCGATCAGATACACGTCGTTTCCCTGCGCCAGACTGGCGTCGCTGCGTGCGGCACCGTAGTAGACACCGGAGCCGACGAATCGATCGACCGAATCGACCTGGAGGCGCCGCCACTCCACGCCCATCGCGAGCACGATTGATTTCGTTCGGAGGACGTCACCTCCATCCAGCCTGACGGTCAGTTCTGCCGGGTCGATGGCTTCGACCCGGCGGGTCACGACAATCTCGGCGCCCAGCCGCTTCGCCTGTTGCAGCGCCCGGCTCGCGAGCTCGTCCCCAGAGACGCCGAATGGAAACCCCGTGTAGTTCTCGATTCGGGTCGAGGTGCCGGCCTGCCCACCCGGGGCGAAGGACTCGATCAGCCCTGTCTGCAGGCCCTCGGAAGCGCTGTTGACCGCCGCTGTCAGACCCGCCGGCCCGCCGCCTACTATCACCACGTCGTAGTGCGTCCGGCCGGGCGCTACCGTCAGTCCAGCGACCGTGGCAACGACACGCATCGTCGGGGCAATCAGCCGAGTGCCGTCGCGCAGCACCACCACTGGATAGGGGCCGGCGAGTGGGGCTCTACCTCCGGTGTGTGCGACAGCGGCAGGATCGTCTGGGTTCAGGCGTTCGTAGGGGATCTGGTTGCGATGGAGGAAGCTGTCGCAGCCGTGCACGCCCGGGTCGACGCGCGGGCCGATTATGAACATCGCGGGCTCGAGCGGCTGCGCGGTGGCGTTTCTTAGCATCTCCAGGCGCTCCAACGCGGCGGCACCGACCGTTGCAGAGATCTGGGGAGCCATGGCGGCGAGCGTGTGGAACACCTTTATGGGCACCTTCATCACGCGCGACGGCTCGATGGCTCGCATGCTGGCTGGCAATGGCGTACCTAGGGTCATCGGGATCTCGCCGCCGAGCTCCCCTGGGAGCCGGACGCCGATCACCTGCTCGACGTCGTTCACCAGCTTGGTCAGCTCGGCCCTACCTTCGACGACGACCGCCAGAAACCTGCCTTCGCCCTCGTGGGCTACGTACTCCCCGGCGACGAGGTGGATGTCTTCAACGGCGCCGGCAAGGTATTCCAGCTCATCCTCCGCAAGCGTCGAGAAAAGCGGAAGCGTGGCGATCTCATTGACGGTGAACACGATTCCTTCGCATATGTGTGATGATGCTCCGGCACGGCTGAAGATTCCTCCGATCTGGGCAATGCCGGCGTGCTCGCTGAGTGACTTGACATCACCGCCTGACGGCCAAGCGGGCACGGGGCGAGAGGCGCAAGTAATTGGGTGCCGCGTCACGACCGCCGTCTAGACCTTCACGCGACACGCTCCGCATGTTCGCGCTAAACCCAAAACCTCGCCTGAAACCTCGCTTCGTATTTGACAGTGCGTCAAGAGGATTGGGCTGGGTATTGCCCGTCAAACGGTGGAATTTTCCGCTGCGTCAAGAGGATTGGGGATATCGGCACCTGAAACCTACTTTCAATCGAGCGCAGATGAGCGCACAATGGTGTCGGCGGATTTCTCAACGAATTTTCGCTCCTGAGACTCGGGACAGTCGTCTTTATGAGCTCTACGCCCTTTAGTCAGGACCTGAACGGGTTCGCCATCAAGTTGTGATCGCGGCGTGCCGCCGGCCGGGCTTCGATCGCATCGCCCCACCGGCAGTCCAGGTCGGCTGGCGGCAATGACCCCCTAGACCTGAGGAAGGGAACGTATGCAACGGCTCAGCGGGCTGGATGCCAGCTTCTTGTATTTGGAAACGCCCTCACAGCCGTTGCACGTCTGCGCGATCTTGGAGTTGGACGCCGCGACAGTGCCCGGCGGGTACAGCTTCGCTCGGCTGCGTGAAGAGCTGGGCGTGCGGATCAAGTCGATCCCGGAGTTTCGGCAGAGGTTGGCCGACAGCCGGCTGAATCTCGACCATCCGGTGTGGGTGGAGGACCACAGTTTCGATCTGGACCGGCATCTGCACCGCATCGGGCTGCCGGCGCCCGGCGGGCGCGTCGAGCTGTCGGAGACCTGCGGGCGCATCGCCTCCCTGCCCCTTGATCGCGGCCAGCCCCTGTGGGAGATGTGGGTGATCGAGGGGATCGCTGGCACCGACGCCCGGGCGGGTGAGCGGCTGGCGGTGATGACCAAGGTGCATCACGCCAGCGTGGACGGGGTGGGCGGTGCGAACCTGCTGTCGCAGCTGTGCGGCACCGAACCGGACACGCCGGCGCCGAAGGCGGTGGACGGGCCGGGGGAGACCAACTCGCTGGGAATGGCGGTGCGGGGTCTGGCGAAGTTCGTTGCCCGGCCAGTGCAGCTGGCCACTGTGCTGCCGATGACGGCGTCAACGATCGTCGACACCGTGCGCCGGGGGCGCAGCGGGCGGGCCATGGCGGCGCCGTTCCGGGCGCCGCGCACGCCGTTCAACGACTCCATCACTCGCCGGCGCAATATCGCCTACGCCCGCCTGGAGTTCGACGACATCAAGACGATCAAGAACAGGTTCAATGTCACGGTCAACGATGTGGTGATGGCACTGTGCGCCGGAGTGCTGCGCAAGTTCTTGCTCGATCGCGGTCAGCTGCCCGACACCTCGCTGGTGGCCACGGTGCCGGTATCGGTGCATCAAAAGTCCGACCGGCCAGGCCGCAACCAGTTGACGGCGTTGTTCTCCCGCCTGCAGACTCAAATCGCCGACCCGGCCGACCGCCTGCGCGCCATCGCGCATGCCAATGGGGTGGCCAAGGAGCACAGCGCGGCGATCGGGGCGACGCTGTTGCTGGACTGGGCGCAGTTTGCAGGGCGGGCGCTGTTGGCTCCGACGGTGAGACTCTTCGCCAGTACGGTGCTGACCCGCCGACCGGTGCACAACCTGGTCATCTCCAACGTGCCGGGACCGCAGGTGCCGTTGTACTTTCTGGGCTGCCAGGTCAAGGCGATGTATCCGCTTGGACCGATCTTCTACGGCACCGGCCTCAACATCACGGTGATGTCGCTGACCGGCAAGCTTGACGTCGGGATCAACTCATGCTGGGAACTGGTGCCCGACGTATGGGACCTGGCCGACGACTTCGAGGTCGCCCTGCAGGAATTGCTCACCGCCGCGGCGTGATCGGCCAGCTCGATGGGTTAGGTGGCCACTCTTGACGCCGTCAAGACCCGAGAACGAAACTGCAGGTAACGCTGAACCGGCTCACCGGATGGGGATGCCTCGTTCCTTGGGGGGTGGTTTCATCTGGCGGGGCGGCCCCGGCCTGCGCACTGTCCTGCATGATTCCTCCACGTCGCCGTCCCGCGATCCTGCGGATGTCAGCTTGCGGGCCGCTCACCGGCTGCGACTTCCTCGGGATAGTCGTCGTAGTACGGGACGTAGCCTTCCTCGCGACCGTTGAGCACGTAGACCGGATCGTCGACATCGGGTCCGTATCCTTGCTCGCGCAGATCGACCTTCTTGGTCTTGACCGTCGCGGTGTGCTCCAGCGAATCGACGACCCTGATGAACAGCGGCACCGCGTAGCCGGACAGGCGGTCGTAGATGGTATGGGCCAGCGACGCGCCGTCGAACTCTGTGCCGTCCTTCAACACCGCGGCCGCCATCCCGGCGCGCCCGTCCGCGCCGGGCACCTTCACCCCGAAGACCGTCACCGCCTCGACCCCCGGGTCGGCCGCCACTGCGGCCTCGACGTCCGTCGTCGCCACGTTCTCGCCCTTCCATCGGAAGGTGTCACCGAGCCGGTCGACGAACACAGCGTGGCGCCAACCCTGCGGGCGCAGCAGGTCACCGCTGTTGAGCCACACGTCACCGTCGCGAAAAGCGTTGCGAATCAACTTCTTCTCGCTGGCTTCCGGATCGGTGTAGCCGTCGAACGGCTGCGCCTTGGTGATTTTGCTCAACAGCAGACCGGGCTGGCCGCGGCGCACTTTGCGGACCCGGCCGTTCTCATCGCGAACCGGCTCGCCGGTCTCCGGGTCGTACTCGACGAACGCAACCGCGGTAGGGCAGACGCCAGCCGTCTTGGGGATGTGAAAGATATTGACAAATCCCGTGTTTCCCTCACTGGCCCCATATAACTCGAACACCTGCGGGATGTTGAAGCGAGAAGTGAACTCGTCCCAGATATCGGGGCGCAGTCCGTTGCCGCCGATCACGCGCACTTTGTTGGTTCGGTCCGTGTCCCTCTCCGGCTGGTTGAGCAGATAGCGGCAAACCTCGCCAATGTAGACGAAGGCGGTGGCGTCGTAACGAGTCACGTCGTCCCAGAACCTCGAGGCTGAAAACGACCGGCCCAAAGCAAGAGTCGCCCCCGCGCTGATCACTCCCGACACCGCCACGGTCAGCGCCGTGTTGTGGTACAGCGGCAGGCAGCAGTACACGATGTCGCTGCTCTTCAACCGCATGCCTATGGCGCCGGACCCACCCATCGCGCGCAGCCACCGGTAGTGCGTCATGACACTGGCCTTCGGGGCGCCGGTGGTGCCGGAGGTGAAGATGTAGAACGCGGGGTCCTTGGCCAGCACCGACGACGTCACCGCCGGGTTGTCGGTGGGCGCGTCGGCAGAGAGGCGATCCAACTCGTCGATGGTCACGGTGTCGGAGACTTCCGCCGCTGATTCGTCGATTGCTGAAAGCAGGTCCTCCTCGCCGACGATCACCTTGGCATGCAACAGCCCGACGCTGTGTGCCAGCACGTTGCCGCGCTGCTTGTGGTTCAGCATTCCGGCGATCGCGCCGAGTTTGACCGCCGCGAGCATCACGAGCAGCGTTCGCGCCGAATTGCGCATGATGACGCCCACGACGTCACCGCGACCCACGCCGCTTTCGGCCAGCGTCACCGCGTAGCGGTTGACGGTTTCATTGGCCTCGCGGTAGGTCAGCCCTTCGTCGTCGAAACGGATGAAAACGTGGTCGGCGTAACGCGCCGCACGGTCTTGGAAGACCCGGCCGATCGACTTCTTCGCTGACCCGCGGACGAGAAAAGCCGTGAGCGTGCCCCGCGCAACGACGGGCGCGTCCAGAACCAAGGCAGGCAGGCGCGCGGCGATGTCGGTCAGCCCGACGGTGTCACCGGCCACTGGCGCCTACTCCGGTCATGGCGATCATTGACGACCACGCCAGTCCAGCGGCGCTCCGGCTACTCGGATACCGCAACTGCGGCACTTCGGGCAGCCGATCGGCCAACAGTCCACGGGCGACATCGAAGGGAAAATCCGGCGCATTTGTCGGGTCATCTCGGGGCGCTGATGACACGGCGAATCGGTATCGACGGCCGTCGAGGCGGCGTTCACCGACATGGCTTCCGGGCGTGGAGCGCGCAGCCTGGTCTGCTTCGGAACCGGCGACCAGAACGGGTGTCATAGTCCCCCAGCTCAGTCCGAGTGCTTGGCGCGCCGCCGCCACCACACCTGCGTCGCCCGCTCCACCGGCGCACGCAACACGACGGTGGCGACTTCGGCCGGCCACAACCACCACGGGGCGATCGTGCGGGGTCGATCGGTGATCGCCTTCGCAACGATGTCCGCCGCCTGCTCGGCAGACAGGCCGGGCGCGTTGCGCAGGCTCTTGGTCGGTTCCACCATCCGGGTGTTGATGAGTCCGAAGTAGATCGCTGTGACGTCCACTCCGTCGGCGTGCAGCTCGGGTGCAACGCTGCGCAGCCACATGTCGAATGCCCCCTTCGACGCCTGGTAGGCGCCCCACCGGGGGCCCGGCGGGGTGCGGACGCCGACGCTCGACACGTTCACGATGTGCCCGCTGCCGCGCCGCCGCATCTCCGGAACCAGTTCCAGCAGCAGCCGAATCGGGCCAAGGTAGTTGACGCCGATCGTGCGGTCGAAGTCGTGCGGTCGCTCGTACTGTTCGTGCAGCGAGCGGCGGATCGACTTGCCCGCGTTGTTTACGACGATGTCCGGCGCGCCATGCTCGGCGCAGATGCATTTCGCCAATTCGGCTACGGCGGCCTCGTCGCTGATGTCGGCCGGGTAGCTCACCGCATGCCCGCCGTCGGCGGCGACCGTCGCTGCGAGTTCGTCGAGTTTGTCCGTCGATCGGGCCGCGAGCAGCACGGTTGCTCCCGCCGAGGCGAGTTTGCGCGCGGTGGCCGCGCCGATGCCGAACGAGGCGCCGGTGACCAGCACGGTCGCGCCCGACACCGCGTCATGCAATCGGTCGGGGTCGGATGCTCGCGGATGGTTCACGAGCATCCCTAGCGCTGTTCCGGCTGAGCTCATGAAGTGGGGACTTCCCACGATGCCGCCTGATCAATCCTGGGCGTCAACCGTGACGGTCAGCGCGATCTCGTCACCGGTGTTCACGACTTAGCCCGTGCCGCCGGCAGCTCCACAACACGGACCGTAGACACGCGGCGTCATTGTTCTCCCAGCCGCCCGGTGTTTGTCTCGCTCGAGTATCGCTCCGAGCCGTAAGGCACGTCGGTCGTGGACAACGGATGGCGTTCGATCGAACGCCCAGCGATCACTTTCGCGCTGATCACACCCAACTTGAGCATCCCAAGATAAGTCGAGGGGTTGAACAATGTCGGCCACTTGGTCCGGGTCCGGTGCTCGTCGAGAGGGCGCCGTGCAAACCGGTCCCGCAGCCACCTCAGTGTCATGGGCGCTGACAGTGGATGCAGAAGCAGATGATCGCAGAACCCGTCGCGGTGATACGTGACCGCGGTGCCGCCACGTATATATGTCGCGACGAGCTCATCGACGTCCTCGACGCTGATGATGTTGTCGTGTACGGCTTGGACGACCAGCACAGGCATTGCTGGCGCCGACTTGCCCAGCTTGGTTTCATCGAAAATGTTGCGCACTTCTGGCAGGTCCCACAATTCGTCGGCCGACATGTCGACATATGAGCCGATGTTGACTTTGCGCAACCGCCAAACTGCCGAGGCTGTCGTCATCGTCTGGAGCTCCTCGAGCAACCGTTTGCCTTCCTCGGTCGCATGCCTGTCGACTACTTGCTGGGCGTCGGGGAAGACCTGGATCAACGCAGCGATCATCAGAGCCGCGAGGCCGGCAAAGAAGCTGCCGTTGAGGCGGCGCGCCACGCTCTCCGGATTACCGACCGGTGAGCCCAGCACGGCGCCGACGATGTTGAGCTCAGGCGCGTACTCGGCGGTCATCTCGGCGGCCCACGCCGAGGCGAGTCCACCACCCGAATACCCCCATAAGCCCACCGGAGCGGACGGCGACAATCCGAGCCGCTCGCACCCCAACGCCGCGCGTATACCGTCGACGATGCGGTATCCGGGCTCATACGGCGAGCCCCACATGCCATGGCAGCCCTCGTGATCAGGCACCGACACCGCCCAGCCTTCGGCCAGAGCGGCCGCTACCAGCAGGAACTCCGACTGTACGAAAGCGCCGATAGCCTTCGCGCCGCGCCGCAGTGCGTACGAAGGGAAGCACCGCGACGCGACAGCGTCGATGGCGCATTGATATGACAGCATGGGGTAAACCACGTCGGGATCCCGCCGCTCGGGTACCAGCACCGTGGTGACCGCGCCCTCGGGGTCGCCGTGCAAGTTGGTACTGCGATAGAGAAGCTGGGTTGCGGTGATCCGTTGGGGAATCATCCCGAGAAAGCCGAGCTCGACTCCCCGTGAGCGGAGTACGGTGCCGGGTCGGGCCTTTTCGTAGCCCTTTGGTGGCTGGTAAAAGGGATCCTCGTCGGGCGGGAGCGGACGTTCACCGCGACGTGTGTCGTCGTGTGGGGCGTCCGTGATGTATGCGTTGTCCGCGGATGTGCCGCCCATCGTTCATTACCTCCGAGCTGCTTAAGTCTGCGGTTAAGTGGAAAGTCAGTACCCGCGGTACCCGGTGCTAAACCGCAGCCATGGTCAATCGTGGGGGACTGTGGTGCGGCAAATGACGCACAATGCCGGAAAGTTCGCTGGATGGATTCGACCGCGACGGCATCGCTGCAGTCGTGACCGCATACGCGTCGGCGCTGCTGCGAATCTTCGGACGAAAATCGGGCTCTGTTTTCATCGGCGATTACATTCGCCGTACGCGACGCGCTCGTCGCGGCTGCCGGCGGTATCGCCGGGCGTCAACGCTGGGGACGAGGGACAGGCACCTCAGTCTGGTTCATTGAGCTTCTACTGCGGAGTATTGCCTCAGTCTTGAGGGTGGCCAGGGCGATGCCAGTGCGCGGACCTGCTCGGAGTCGTTACGTCACCCCGCAAGTCCGCCGCTCGCGGATACCACGAGGCTATTATCCGCGCAGCAGCGCTGCGCCCTCCCTTAACCCGTTGGCCGCGCCATCGACGGCAGTGATCCGGGCTCCAGTAAAGTGCCCGCTCGACCAAGCCGCTCGGTCAAGCGGGGCTCCGGTGTCCCAGCTCAGGCTACCCGTCCCTCACAAGGGGGTGCCGCCGTCGACGGGCTTCTGACCCGGTCGACGGCGGCGGATGTATCTGCGAGCCCGCTTAGGCCGGGGCGGTATCGCGCCGCCCTCGTCTTCCCAACGGTGGATTTGCTTGGCTGGGATGTCCGACAAATCATCGTGCATGAGCACAGATTTCAGTTTCTCGCTGAATTTGCCCATGTTAGGGACTCTACGCCCGCGACCGCGCGCACATGACGACGATCACCCCAGAGGAAGGTGGCCTCGAATTTGTTATCCATGGACGAGCTCGCCGTGCGGTCGAGCGTTGACCCGATCATCGCGGGTCTGCCAACAGGCACCGTCCCCGCCGTACAGACCCAAAAGGGTTTTTGATGTGTCGGCCTCGCCGATGTCACAGGCCACTGTCGACCACCTGATCAGCATGGAATAGCTTCGCGCGCAACATAATCTGACAATTATCAGGACCCCGTGCAGCCTCGTACGGGAGGATCAGGAGTTGGCCGCGAGGTCTCGCTTGGTTAGCCAGCGGTGCCATTCGCCGTGATGGCTGCGGCTCCAGTCGCGCGAGATTTCCGCTGACGGCCGTGCCACCCAGACCGCGCCGTGGGTGTGTTTAGGTCGTTGTGTACCACCGGAATCGGCCACCAGGCGGAAGTGCGTCTACATAGCGCGCATTAGCGCCGCTCTACCCTTTACCCTTAGCTTTTCGATCGTCGAGTCGCGTAGTTGCTCGATGCGCGATGCCATCTTGGCGCCCAGCGCGTCGAGTTCATCGTCGCTGATCTCGACAGAGGCAGGGACGGGGATCATGTCGCGTTCTTCTTCGTCAGCATGAGCCTCCAAGACGATCTTGAATGTCTCCCATTCGTGCTCGTACCCCGGCGCCGTGGGCGACGTACGCAACACTACGGCGAGTTGATCGATGACTTGACGATGCTCGGCGTGGGCGATCGCGATCAATCTGCTAGCCGCAGCCAAGGCAGGGTAATAGATGTCATCCTCGATACGGAAATGAATGTCCAATTCAACGAGCATCTCATCGAGATACGCCTGCCGTTCGGCCGTGCCCGCCGGTGTCGCACTTATTTTGCGGCCCAGACCTTTCAGCGTTTTATGATGGTCCTGCAACACCGAGTACGCGTTCACTTCCGTACCGCCGTGCCCGCTTCGAGTGAATGCTGGGACCCGCCACGCACCTCGATCATCCCGTCGCGGACACGGGCTTCATAGTGCGGCAGCGAAGCCGCCGCCGGACCGCGCAGTACCTCCCCGGAGCCCACGTCGAACCGCGATCCGTGCCATGGACACACGATTCGGCCGCGGTCGACCCAGCCGTCGGCCATCGGTGCGGCCAAATGTGGGCAGTATTCGCCAAACGCCGACACCTGCTGATCACCGGTGCGGCATACCACCAATCCGACGCCCTCAACTTCGACGCGCTGCGGCTTTCCGTCTTGCAACGACTCCAGCGAAAGCACCGATGTCCACTCTTTGCTGTGCAGCCGCTCTCCGGATCGGTCGATCCCGATGCCGGAGTCGAACACCAGAGCTCCGCCCAAATAGCTGCTGCCGACGGTGATTCCGTATCCAAGCGTACTGAACGCGATGCCTCGCATATGGCGGCCACGATAACGTTGCCACCACGAAACCAGGTAAAGACCCGTCGCAAAGAGGTTCAGCACACCATGCACTAGTCCGACACGACGGTCTTCCTCATGGGTGTGCTGCCAATCGGTCACCCCGGTGACTGCTGCGCCGACACTGGCCAGGATTCCCAGTCCGAGAGCACGCCGGGCGAACCGCGATGCGTCGACGAGTTCGGTAGCCGGCCGCCCTGGCAACACACTCAGCGCATCCAGCGCCACCGTCGTACCGAGCGCTCCGCTAGTCAACGACGCCAAAGGCGGGTGTACCGGATGACCGAGCCATACGCCGTTGAGCGCGTTGACGACTCGATCCCGGGCACCGCCCAGCGCGTTGTATAAAAAGCTCAGTAGGTGCTCAAGCCGGTAACTCGGCCGGTCAAGCCATCTCTGACGTCCCAAAAATTCCAGCGCCCGTTTCCCAAGCCTCTGAAACTGCCGCTCCGGCAAACGTTGAAGCATCAACGCGCGTCCTCCTAACTCTCATCGACGAATCCCTCGCCGCTTTGGCGTTGCGTATCGATAGCGCGATGAGTGCCGTCACAACCTCGGCTGACGATCAGGCAGTGGACCGCTGGCAGTCGCGCCGGCTCGGGAACCGTCACCGCCACCGAACGTTGACTGAAGGCAGTGACCCGACGGTGTTTTTACAAGCGCCATTGTGTAAATCTACCGCATACTGCGTCGTCATCGGCAGAGGGTGTGCTTATGCGATGGAACACACCCAGGCGCAGACCTGTTCGCTTCGCCGTGACGCTAGCGAGTTAGCCAGTGATTGGCCATTCGGTCGGTGACACGACAGCGGCCTCGAACGCCGGTGCAATCAAGTCGGAGTGTGACCGAATAGTAGAAGAATCCCGCCAACCATCAACGCGATCACCTTGATTGCTTCTAGACCGACATATGCGTAGTGACCGCGAGAGCGAGGCGCGTCAAGGCCGGCGAGCACCTTGTCAGAACGACGGCTCAAGAACGGTCGCACACCGATTAGTTGGGTGGCCAGCATCGCGAACGCGATGAAGAATGCCGCTATGACGCCAGCCGACGGCGGGTTGGCCATAATGATCGACGCAACGACGATGGCGAACACGACCTCCACGCTGTTGAGCGCGCGGAAGACCAGGCGCCCGATTCCGAGCCCGATCTGCCGCGTCACATTTGGTGCGCGGAACCTGAGCGGCGCTTCCAGAAATGAGATGGCGAGCACCATGCCCAGCCACACGAAAGTGATAGCGACGGCTATCGCCGCTCCGGCGGTCACCTGGCGGTTTCTTTTAGCGTGAGGTGGGCTAGACACAGATCCGGTTCGACGAACGCGTCAAGTCGATCGACGGTGACCGGTGCCGCCGAGCTTTCCAATACTCCTTGCATGAGCCCAAGGTGAATCGGGCACACGACATTAGTTCGGGTCTCGGCGAGTTCGAGGAACGGGCAGTGCCGCAAGCCAATCTGCTGCTCCTTACCGGATTTGCGGCGCTCGGGCGCGAATCCGATCTCGTCGAGCACGCCGATGAGGTGGTCGATCGATTTCTTTGCGCCCATGTTCTTTCCGTGTGGCGGCGGCGATTCCAGCCGCCGCCCCCATGCCCGGCCCGCGGACAGCGCCTTGGCACGTGGATCGCGGCCGGCGGCAAGGCTCGTCGCGAGAATCTCGGCGAGAAGTCGGTAATGGCGCGGTCCGCCGGGATCCATCTCCCGGGTCGCACGAAACATCAGCGGCGGGCGCCCTGGCCCTCGGCGACCCGGCTCTACCTGCTCCACCCGGCCTTCGCTGACCAGGTTGTCCAGATGGAAGCGAACGGTATTGGGATGCACACCCAAGACCTCGGCGATCGCGGTGATGCCCATCGGGTCCGGTGCCGCCTTCAATACACGCAGCACGCTACGACGGCGACCGGAGGATTCCTCGGATGAACTAACGATAGCGCTCACGCTATCTGAGAATCCTGCTCGGGCAGGCTAGCCACCAGCGGCGCGTCGATGCCGAGCGGGCCCACCTTGGCGGCCCCGCCCGGTGACCCCAGCGGCTCGTTGCGGCTCGGCAGGGTGTCGAAAAAGAACGCTGCATTGTCTGCTTGATAGGGCTGCAGGTCCTCTGGAAGGTCGTCTTCGTAGTAGATGGCCTCGACCGGGCAGACCGGCTCGCACGCTCCGCAGTCCACGCATTCGTCGGGATGGATGTACAGCGCGCGGCTGCCCTCGTAGATGCAGTCCACCGGACACTCCTCCACGCAGGCCCGGTCCAACACGTCAACGCATGGCTTCCCGATCACGTAGGTCATAGTGCGGAGTTTACACAAGTAAATTTGTAAAAACTAGGGGGGAAGGTGCGAAATCCGATGCCCGACAATGAACTCGACGTCCCACAACCCCCCATGAGTAGTAGCGCTGACGGGCACGTCGATTCGTCGGGAATCGGCATAGCTACCGCCGCGCACGATAGGGAAGACCTCGAGCTTAACAAGGGCTGTCGATGCGTCGCACCGCGATCAGTCGGCGGTTGAGCATCCAGGCCGGAACAACAGGGTGCCAGTGCGAGGTAGGGAAGCTTCCCTACCTCGCACTCATGCGGTAGTGTTTACACAAGTCTACTTGTAAAAAGTCTGAGGGGCGCGAATTCATATGACTGACAGTGAACTTGACGTGCGACAGCTGCGCAAGCCCGACAAGCACCCAACGATCTTCGCCGTCTACACCGACCTCCCAGTTGGGGGATCGTTCGTGTTGGTCAACAATCATGACCCCAAGCACCTACATGAGGAATTCGAGGCCGATCACGCCGGCAGCTACGGCTGGGAGTACCTCGAGAAGGGCCCGACGGTCTGGCGCATCCGGATCAGCAAACTCACCACTACCCCGCTGCCGCGGATCGTGACGAACACCGCCGATATCGCGGGCGCCGACGTGGAGCCGGGAGTGACCGGGGTGGCGTGGAAGCTGGAGGTCCGGGAGCGAGACCTGGACTCGAATGTCATCGCGCTGGCGGCGAACGGCGGAATTAACACGCACACTGGGGCGGACGTCGACGTCTTGATCCACGTGCTGTCCGGCAGCGGCCGGCTAATCACCGAGCAGGACACCATCGAGTTAGCCCCGGGCGCCTTCGTATGGCTACCGCGTAAGTCACAGCGACAGTTCACTGCTGGCCCGGACGGACTGCGCTACCTGATCGTGCACCAGAAGCGGGAGATCCTGCCCCTGACCCCCACCGTGCGGCAGGTTGACTGATGAGCAGCGTCATGCAACCCAATCAGCCGGAGAAGCTGTCGGGGGCCAGCCGCGACGATGACGCCGTGCAAGGGCATTGGCTGCTAGCGCGGCTGGGCAAGAGGGTATTACGCCCCGGCGGTATCGGGCTGACCCGCACGCTGTTGTCCGACGCCGACGTGACCGACGCCGACGTGCTCGAGCTAGCCCCAGGTTTCGGCCGCACCGCGACCGAGATCCTCGCTCACCGTCCCCGGTCATACGTTGGTGCCGAGCAAGACCCCAACGCCGCTCGATCAGTCCGCAACGTCATTACCGGTAGGGGGGAGGTCCGGGTCGCCGATGCCGCCGACACCGGCGTGCCTGATGCGAGTAAAGACGTCGTGGTCGGTGAGGCGATGCTGACCATGCAGGGCGATCTGGCGAAGCACGCAATCGTGGCCGAGGCGTCGCGAGTGCTGCGGGCGGGCGGACGTTACGCTATCCACGAGCTCGCGTTGACGCCCGATAGCATCTCCGTTGAGGTCAAGACCGACGTCCGTCAGTCACTTGCCCGAGCGATCAAAGTCAACGCCCGTCCCTTAACGGTTGTCGAGTGGACACGACTGCTGGCGGACCACGGTCTAGTCGTCGACCAAGTCGCGACCGCGCCGATGGCGCTGTTGCAACCGCAACGCCTGATCGCCGACGAAGGCCTGTATGGGGCGCTGCGGTTCGCCAAAAACCTGTTGATCCACCGCGACGCCCGCCGCCGAGTGGCTCGGATACGTCGCACCTTCCGCAGATACCGCGAACGGTTGATCGCCGTTGCGATCGTCGCTCACAAACCTATGGGCGACGTCGGCCGACCCGGCAGTCTGGTTGGTGCATAAGCTCTTGCGCGCTGCTTGTTTCCGGGTATCTAGGTCGCACTCTCCGTAGCGAAATTCACGCGGGCGGTGAAGAACCTCGCGGGCGACTTTAGTTCAGCGTGCGACCAGGGTGTCGAGTTCTGGCGTGTCTGTGCCCGTTAGCCGCCGGTGCATGGCCCAAGCGATCCTGGCGGCCTGAGTTTTCGCGCGCTCAGCGACGGGTCCGCGATAGATCCCGTCGACGGTGGTGTTCCACGTGGTCAGCCAGCGGACGAAGTGACGGCCGCTCAGCGAAGTCCGTTGGTGGACATGCCGATGGGCGTGCAATGCGCTGCCCCGGTAAAGTCCGGCACGAAACAGCACGGTCTCCCAGAAGTCGCACATCACCGGGATGTGCGAATCCAGACCCCTGATCTGCAACGCGGTGAAGGGCGCGGCGAGGACATCGTCGACCAGCACCCGGCCATAGAACCGACGCAACAGGGCCTCGACATCGGCGCGTCCGGCCAAATCCGCGACCGCTTGGCTGGGCGGCCCATGCGGCTCAGTCATGCGCGGTCACCCTGACAAGACACAGGTCGGATTCGACAAACGGCTCGAGCTCGGCCTGCATCGCTGGCCGCGGCGCAGTCGAATGGCCTCCGGATGGACTCGCGAGGAGGCCCTGCAGCAGTCCGCGGTGCAAGGCGCACCCCACCTCCGGGTGGGCACGGGCCAGATCCCGTACCGGGCATGCGTGCAGACGAATAGTCTGCTGGGTGCCGGCGGTCGACGTCGCCGCCGGGGTCAGCTCAGGACCGAACCCCATCCTTGCGAAAACGGTCGCGACCATCGCCGCTTGGCCCTTGAGGGTCTTCCTCGCCCTAACGCTGTCCGAAACATCTAATCCCGCAACAAGTTCCCGCGCTGACCCGGCTGCGATCCGTTCAGCCCACCGCCGCCCGGCAGCCTCGGCGCGTCGACGCCGCTTGTCGGCGGTGTCGCCCAGTTCCAGCGCCAGAATCTCGGCCAGGCTCCGATAATCCAGCCGCTCCCGCACCGCGCGGTAACCGGTGCGGGGACGACCAACGCCGGCCCGTGTGATCCGGGTCCGCTCGACGGTTCCTTCGCTGCACAACGCGTCGAGGTGAAAACGCACGGTGGTCACGTGCAGTCCCATCCGCGCGGCGAGCTCGGTCGCGTCGACCGACCCGTCATGCTCACGCACCAGCTCAAGGACTCGTTCGCGTTGTCGGTTACGCCCCGTGGCATGCGCTTGCCGGGTTCCGTGGTCGTTGTGGTCGTCCACCCCAATCGCCCCTCGCTCCAGTTGCCCTTCAGCTATTTAAAGGATAGTATTCATTAATAATAGCACCGATGCACGGGACTGCGGTATCGCCCGCCACGAATGAAGTGTGTGACACGAGAACGGGTTCTGCTGGCATCTGACGAAGGAGCGCTGGCCGTGTCCACAACGATGAGTTCGGAAAAGGTCTGGGACAGAAGAGAAAACCAGAGGTGGACCGTGTTGGACACCGTGGTGGAAACCAAGGTCATCGAGGATGCGGTGTGGTTGGCGTGCCGGGCCCCGTCCCTGTACAACAGTCAACCGTGGCTGTGGGTGGCCGACGGCGGTCGGCTGGACCTGTTTCTCGATCCCAGCCGTGTCCTGCACACGGATCGATCGACGCGGGAGGCCCATATCAGCTGCGGCGCGGTGATCGATCACCTTAGGGTGGCGATGGCGGCCGCGGGATGGATGGCCAATGTCGACCGATTTCCCACTCCGAACAACCCCGAGCACCTGGCCACCGTGGAGTTCACCTCCATGGACTGTGTTACTGACGACCAGCGCCGCCGCGCCGACGCGATCCTGAAACGGCGCACCGACCGGCTTCCGTTCATGGCGCCTTTCACCGCGCCGACCAACTGGGAATCGTTTGAGCCCGTGCTACGCAGCCGAGTTGGCGTCGGCACAGTGCGTCTGGACGTATTGCCCGACGAGATGCATCCACGCCTTGCCGAGGCGGCCCAGATCACCGAATCGCTGCGCCTGTATGACTCCTCGTATCATTCCGAACTCAGTTGGTGGACAGCACCGTTCGAGATGTCGGAGGGAATCCCGTACAGTGCTCTCGTTTCGGCAGCCGAGACTGATCGGGTGGATGTCAACCGAGCCTTTCCATTCACCCACAACAGGGAAAGACGCACTGAGGTCGGACGGGATTACTCGAAGATCCTGATGCTGTCCACAGACGATGACAGTCCTTCCAGTGCGTTGAGGTGCGGAGAGGCGCTGTCGACCATCCTGCTGGAATGCACGATGGCCGGCTTTGCCACCTGCCCGGTGACACATTTGACGGAGTTGTCGGTCAGCCGCGAACTCCTCGCCGCGGTAACGGATCACACTGACCTGCCCCAGATTCTGATCCGGGTCGGCGTCGTACCCGCGCTGGGCGAGGTGCCGCCGGCCACGCCGCGGCGTCCGCTCGCCGACGTGTTGCGGTTGAAAAGTTAACCCGGAAACCGTGATCCGTTGTTGGTACTTTCGAAGGTTGCGACCCGATAGAGAACGGGTAATCATTGCCCATCCGAGCCCTCGGCAGCTACCCCGCGAAGTGATTGTGAAGCGACGCTCCCCGCATGACACTTCGGACACATGCTGGGGGGCGCTCACCGTGTACCGGTTCGCCGCAAACCTGGCAGAAGCACTGCGCCAGTTCGTCGGTCGAAAAGCGCCTGTCTTTACTGAGTTCCTGTGGAGCAAGTCCTAACGGGGCCGGCAAGCAATCGAACGCCTGCTCCGATGGCAGGACTCACTCCTGACTATCGCTCTGGTCAACGCCTGCGGCCACGGTCTATAGTTTACACAGTCGAGATTGTAAAAAATAACTCGATAGGGTTTCCAGTAACGGAGTCGATGAGTTTGAGTATCGCGGAACGGGCTACGCAGACCACGTGGCAGGGCCCGCTGGCGTCGGGCGAAGGCACGCTTTCGGAGGGCAGCAGTGGGGCGCTAGATGGCCTGCCGTTGACCTGGGCTTCACCGACTGAGCAGCCTGGCGGGAAGACAAGTCCGGAAGAGTTGGCGGCAGCAGCGCATTCGTCGTGTTTCGCGATGGCGTTGGCATTGAAGCTGGACGAGAACCACACGCCGGCACAGCGACTCGATGTCGCGGCCGCCGTGATCCTGGATGCGGTCGACGGAATCCCGACGATCACAACGTCGCGGCTGAAGGTCAGGGCACGGGTGGGTGGGCTAAACGCCGAAGCGTTCGCGGCCGTGGTGGACCAGGCGGCTGCACTGTGCCCGGTGTCGCGATTGTTGCTGGCGCCGAGATCAGTGTTGACGCCGAACTCGACGAGACCGAACCCTACAGCCCCGCAGATTGATACCGAGGAGCACATGATGCCCAGCCTGGCGCTGTCTACCACCCTAAAGCACGAACACGACGAAATCGATGGTGAGATAGAGACTTTCATCGAGAAGCTCGAGCGTGGCAGCATGCAGCCCGACCCACTGACCGCAGCATTGGAAGCGCTACGCCGGCACATCTACCTCGAGGAGGTCTTCCTGTTCCCGCCAATCCGCGAGGCCGGGATGGTGATGCCGATTTTTGTGATGATGCGCGAGCATGGCGCGCTGTGGCGCACCATAGACGCCCTGACGGATCTGCTCGCTGACGGAAAGGACTGCGGGCGGCTAGGGGATAACTGCCGTCAGCTGCTCGATCAACTCGACCAGCACAACTCCAAAGAGGAGCCGGTCATCTACCCGCATGCCGATACCGACCTGCCCCCGCAAACCAGCGCGGAATTGACCCGCTTCATCGAGACCGGCCGCACTCCCGATGGATGGGTTGCCGGCATGCAGACGCGTAAGGCCCAGTCGGACACAAGAACTCCGCCGGCACCGACGCCCCGAGCCTCCCCGCCGAGATCAACGAGATCCTTCGTGACGAGTCGACGACAAATGAGGCGGATCAGCGACCGCGGCCGGGTGTTTCATCGAGCCATCGTGCGAGAACGGCGGCTTGACTGTGATCGACGTCGCGCGTAGCCGTCAGCAATACCAGGTCGTCCTTGCGGGCGATTTCCCTGAGATGTTCCACAGCGACGCGACGTTCCGTCGACTTCAACTCCGCCAGATAGCGGCTCCGGAACTCAGCGAATTTCTCAGGCTCGTGGGAATACCACTGCCGCAGTTCGGTCGACGGCGCAACGTCACGCAACCACTCGGTCAGGTCGAGCGCATCTTTTCGTATGCCACGTGGCCAGACGCGGTCGACCAGAACCCGTGCGCCATCGGATGGCGAAACCTCGTCGTAAACCCTGCGATAGGAGACATGACCGTTCATCGCTTACCCCGTATTCGATGGCGAGTTGAGCTTGGCCCGTTAGGTTAAGGTTCAGGGAGCTTTGGGAATTCGGACAACACCCGCACGCTACCGAGGTGGCTTACGTCGGTCCCTGCCGAACGGCCTTGGCGACGGTCAGCAGGACGACGGCGTCTTCGATGGCGTGTAGACCGTGCCGGCTTGCCGGGATCACCAGGTGGTCGCCCGGAGTTCCGTCCCAGCTCGTATTGGGAGCGGTCAGTTCGACGCGCCCCTGCAACACCTGCAACGTAGCCTCGCCGGGGCTTTCGTGGTCGGCGAGCGCTGTGCCGGCGGTCAATGCGACCAGGGTTTGCCACAGGGTGTGCTGGTGCCCGCCGTACACCGTATGTGCGGCGCGGCCGCTTTCAGACCGGTGTGCCGCCGCCAGTTGCTGGCGTGCGAGAGCGGTCAACGAGATCTTATCCATCCGGCTAGCCCTTTCCTCGTCAAAACATATCCCACGCCGCGGCAACTCAGTGAAGGTGCCGAAGGCAACCAAATCGTCTGCCTGGCAGGGTCATCGAAGACCCGTTGGCGTTGCCGGTTGCGCCCGGTGGCGAGCGCCCGCCGATCGCGTGGTCGTAGCGATCGATCATCCATCCACGCGTCCTCTCAGCGGGTGCCCTTCCAGCTATTTAAAGGATAGTATTCATTAATACTAATGGTTGGCGCAAGAGGTACATCGTTGCCCGCCGCGAAGGAGTGGGTGACGCGTAGGAGTGTCAGGACATGTCGAGAAGGGCCGGTGTCGGTGCCGTCGATTCGCAGAAGGCCTGGGACACAAGAGAAACCGGAGGTTGGTCGCGTTGGACACCGTGGTGAAAACCGAGTCATCGAGAATGCGGTGTGGTTGGCATGCCCTACGTTCTGGTATTGGCGGCGTGGTCGGCTGATTGTCCATAAGAGAGCAGCGAAAGGCCCTTTGCAATGAGCACTCACTGACAGCCCCGAGCATCCTGCAAGAAAGGTAGAGAGTCATGCGCGTGGTAGTGGACCGTGATCGCTGTGAAGGCAATGCCGTCTGTGTAAGGATCGCGCCGGGGGTGTTCAAACTCGACGATGACGAATACGCCATGGTCACTGCCGACCCGGTCCCGGTCGAGCAGGAGGCGCTCCTCGAGCAGGCCATCGCCGAATGCCCGCGCGCGGCCCTGTCGCACAAAGATTAGGCGTCTTCGGGTGGAAAACTCGGCCGTCCTTGCTGAATCATGCACTAAAACACGGTCCGTTACCGCCTGCGCAAGATGGCCGAGATCATCGAGCTGCCATTGGACGCCGTCAGGAGGCGCTTGGCGATGCTGATCGAACTCGCGGCCGCAGACACCGATTAACCATCGCGCTGTCGAAAAGTAACAAAGCGCCGTAGCGCCGTTGTTGGACTTCGGCAAACATTGCTGGGTCCACGCGCGCGAGAATGAAGCCATAGCGACCCGCCGATAGGAATTATGCGATGACTGCACTGCATCCCGAGCGTCACCGGTCCACGCGCCATCGGTCGGACAAAGCCGCCGTGTCGGATACCTTCACCGTGCGCCTGCCGCGGTGGCGATTCGCGTGGCTGTTTGGCCGCAACCCGCTGATACGCGCAGGCGATCGGGTCGAGGCACTGGTCATGGTGTTGGCCGTGATGATGGCGCTCGTCGCCGTGCCGATCGCCGCCGCTGTGGGCACTGCGGTCTACGACTCCCGCAGCCACCTCTATGCCGCGCAAGCCCGGAACAGTCACGTGGTCACTGCCATAGTCACCGACCACAAGGTCACTCACCGCGAATCGTTAGGCCAGACGGTCACCGTACTTGCCCGATGGTTTGATGCCGGGACCGAACACACCGGTCCCGTGTCGGCGCCTCCAGGAGTCAAAACTGGTGATTCGATTGACATCTGGGTAGGTGAAGACGGTTCGCATGTGGGCCCACCACCGAAAACCGCATACGACGAGGCGGTAGCGTTCGCATCGCTGACCTGGTTAGGCGCGGCCATCGCCGCAGCGACGTTGATCGTCGGCACTCAAGCATTCCTTAAGCGGGTCCGCCACGCGCGATGGCAGGATGACTTCGACAATCTGGCCGGCGATGGCGACGGACACAACGGCCGGCCCTAGACTGCTTTTGCGCGAAGCGGCGCTCCGGTGATGCTCCGGAATGCCATGCTGAATACACCTGACTGTCGGAACACTGGCCTTCAGGCCACTCGTCAAGCTCGCACTACGCACTTTTGCGGCAGCGCTGGCGATCACGGGCGCGTCATGCATCTCGGCATCGGCCAGCATCTGGGTCAGCCGCGTAATACCCTTTGGGCGAATAGCTTTCGGGCGTTGGTCTGCGCCGGCAGCGCAGGACCCAGCCGCGGGTCTTGTGTCAGTTTGCGCGGCCCGCGTTTCACCCGGCGGCTCTGGCGGACGATTTGACCCGTCATCCCGGCGACCCTTTCGCCGACCTATCGCTCGGGACATTTAACGGATATTATCCATTTATATTAGCAGCGGCAGGAGGCGACGTGATGGTTGCCAGGTTCGATCGATCGCCAGGCACAGACTCGTCCCTCGGGACCGGCAGCGGGTTGATCGGGAAGGGTGGCGTAGCGCGGCAGCAAGTGCACTGTTACAACCCTCGTCGCGTTGATAAGCCCGTGACGCCTCCAGAGAGGACGAACTCGTGACCGCCGAAGCGCCTGTGTCGGTGGGGCTTGAGCCGCGTCGTCCGTTTCCAGCGCGGTTAGGACCTAAGGGCACCCTCGTCTACAAGTTGGTGACCACCACCGATCACAAGTTGATCGGAATCATGTACGTGGTCACGTGCTTTGCGTTCTTTTTCACGGGCGGGTTGATGGCGTTGTTCATGCGTGCTGAGCTGGCTGCGCCGGGGCTGCAGTTCCTGTCGAACGAGCAGTACAACCAGCTGTTCACGATGCACGGCACTATCATGTTGCTGTTTTACGCCACGCCGATCGTGTTCGGTTTCGCAAACCTGGTGCTGCCGTTGCAGATCGGCGCCCCGGATGTGGCGTTTCCACGGCTGAACGCGTTTTCGTACTGGTTGTTTTTGTTCGGCGGGCTGATCGCGATCTCGGGGTTCATCACTCCCGGCGGTGCGGCCGATTTCGGGTGGACCGCCTACACGCCGCTGTCCAGTGCCGTTCATAGCCCCGGTGTGGGCGGGGATCTGTGGATCATGGGCCTGGCCGTCGGTGGCTTGGGCACCATTTTGGGCGCGGTCAACATGATCACAACGGTTGTGTGCATGCGAGCGCCTGGGATGACGATGTTCCGGCTGCCGATTTTCACCTGGAACATTCTGATCACCTCCATCATGGCGTTGATGGTCTTCCCGCTGCTGACCGCGGCGCTGTTCGGGTTGGCCGCTGACCGCCACCTGGGTGCGCACATCTATGACCCGGCCAATGGCGGGGTGATCCTGTGGCAGCACCTGTTCTGGTTCTTCGGGCACCCGGAGGTCTACATCGTGGCGCTGCCGTTTTTTGGCATTATCACGGAGATTATCCCGGTGTTCGCCCGCAAACCGATTTTCGGCTACACCCCGATGGTCTACGCAACGCTGTCGATCGCGGCGCTGTCGGTCGCGGTCTGGGCGCACCACATGTTCGCCACCGGCGCCGTGCTATTGCCGTTCTTCAGTTTCATGTCGTATCTGATCGCGATACCGACCGGGATTAAGTTTTTCAACTGGATCGGCACCATGTGGAAGGGGCAGTTGACCTTTGAGACACCGATGCTGTTCTCGGTCGGCTTCTTGGCGACGTTTTTGCTCGGCGGGCTGTCCGGCGTGATGTTGGCCAGTCCACCAATCGATTTCCACGTCACCGACACCTACTTCCTCGTCGCGCACTTCCACTACGTGTTGTTCGGCACCATCGTGTTCGCCACCTTCGCGGGGATTTACTTCTGGTTTCCAAAGATGACAGGTCGGCTGCTCGATGAGCGGCTGGGCAAGCTGCACTTCTGGCTTACGCTGATCGGTTTTCACACCACGTTTTTGGTGCAGCACTGGCTGGGCAACACGGGCATGCCGCGCCGCTACGCCGACTACCTGCCCACCGACGGCTTCCAACCACTGAATGTCGTCTCGACGATCGGGGCGTTCATTCTGGGTGTGTCGATGCTTCCGTTCGTGTGGAACGTGTTCAAGAGTTGGCGTTACGGCGAACCCGTCATCGTCGACGACCCCTGGGGACACGGCAACTCCCTGGAATGGGCCACCAGCTGCCCGCCGCCGCGGCACAACTTCACCGAGCTGCCTCGCATCCGCTCGGAGCGTCCGGCATTCGAGTTGCACTATCCGCACATGGTGGAACGGCTGCGGGCCGAGCTACATATTGGCCGCACGGAGCACCAACCGACATCGACCACGTCATGACCCCAATTGGATTGAAAGACAACCGCCTTCAACTGTGATGAGTTGCCATGACTCCGGGAAACGCATCGGACAGTTTCGGGGCACGTGATCGGCTTACATCGATGACGCGCGTACCAGATCTACCGGTTGGTTCGAGTCGATGGCTCGGCGCGGCCGCCGACATCACGTTCAGACGCAGTGCATCGCCGCCGACGGCGTTGCGCAGCTCAATCGATTTCCGTTCAGAAGTCCCAGCGGGGTCGCCGATATCTAGGGGCGTTGCACGGGTAGTAACGGCAACGGTTTCTCACAGCCCGCGCGCAGCTGGTGAGGTTCCGCCGAATCGTGTCCACGGTAACAACGCGGAGGCGTCAAGATTGTGCTCCGCGACAACGACTTCAGAGGCTCGTCACTTAACCCGGGTGCTCAGGAATTACCGGTGCCCGAGTTGCCGGTGCGTAGTGTCACTGATCAGTTGAGCTCTCTGCGTGCATGTGTGGCCGTCATTGTGGTGCAACACTACGCAGTGCTCCACCTTCAGATTCCCAGCGCTGAAACGCGAGGGCGGCAAGGTGATCCGTGGCGCTGTGGTCGCTGATTTCGAGTAGTTGGTCGGGGGTGGACGCATCGCCGGCGCTGGCTGCGGTTGTCATCGGGGTGTACGCGTCGGTGGCGTCGCTGTAGAGGGATACAACCCGGAGGGCCAATTTCCCGAGCTGCTTGCCGAACATGTTTTGACGTTGGGCGAATCTCGGCTGGCATCGACGATCACCTCGCCGCCCTGGTGTTTGAGGCTAGGAGGGTTGGCGGCCAATCGTTTTGTTGATCGTGGCCACCAGCCTCCTTGCGCAAACGCGTAGGACCGGTGTGCGGTTTTTAACCGCAATCGCACGGTTCCGATTGTCGGTCGGTGTGGTCGTGTGGCGCCAAGGTGTTCAGCGGTCGCTGACATGTGTGGCCTTTCGCGTCTCGTTGTTCGATGTGTTCGTACCGGGATCTCTTGGGGGCGTCAGTTATTCGTGTGTCGTCTCCACTACGTGGTGCTGTTAAGTGCGTGCGAATCTCGGTGTGGATGTTCGTCGGCGATTACATTCTCCCGTACGCGAGGGCCAGTATTAGGCCCAACATCGCAATGAGGAGAAATATCATCGCGATCGGGTCGATCAGGTCGAATAGCATGTGATCACCCTGGCGTCGACGGGTCCCTTCACCGTGCGCGGTTCAATGCGTGGTGCACGCTGTGCAACCGGCGTACGTGGTTGTGTCACAACACGCGGCGGGCACACCGGTTTGGCTGCCGGCGCATCTAACCGCCGCTGTGCGGTTTTTGTCGGCCGGCCTATTGGCTTTAAGCATCTGGTGCCCTCGGGTGGCGTGACGCGATGCGGTAGCGACCGTGCACGGTTATGTGGTGTCTGCTGCTGTAGGGCCTCCAGCGAGGCCGTGGTGGGAAGTCGGTAGGTGCTGTCGGTGATATGCAGCACTCGGTCGACCGCTTCGCTGGTCGCCACAGCCCAGCGCGCACCTTTGTACTGGCAGGCTTCGGCGATCCTGGCAAATGCCCGCAAGCCTTCGCAGCCAAAGAAATTCAGACAGTAAGGGTCGAGGATCAGGGACCGGCCGGGGCTAGCCAGGTCTGCGACGTAATCGCTTAGGCGCTCGGCGTTGCACGCGTCGACCACGCCCCCGACCTCGACAATGGTGATGTCCGGCTGGAAATGTGTACGCAGCGACATCTCGGAGGGAGCGGTCGCCGTACGACTGCGCGCAGGCGGGCCTGCGTAGGCGTCGATACGGGAAGTCTCATTAATGAGAACCATGGGCAGTGACCTCGCAACTAGTTGTGCCCGTGAGTATTCGGGGTGTTCCAACGTTGTATTTGGTCGGCCGTGTGCATGCTGTAGGGCACGGCGTTAAGGAGCGTGACCGTGACGGCGACGCCGCTGGGCAGGGTGTAGCTGCGCCGCTCGCCGGGGCGTGCGCCCGCGATCGCGGCGCCTAACGGGGATTGGTTGGAGTAGACCTCGATGTCGCCGTATTCGGCGCCCCGCACACTCATTAGGAAGGTTTCGGTGTCGCCGGTGTCGTCGTAGCGGATGGTCAACACCATGCCGGGTTCGGCGATCCCATTGTCGGGTGGGTCCTCGCCAACGGCGGCGTCGAGCAACAGGTCATGAATCTGTTGAATCCGTGCCTGCCACCATTGTTGGAGAGCGTCACTGTTTTCGTCGGTATCACCGCCGGCGGCCGCGGCGGTATATAACTCACGAAGGGTGGCCAGCTCCCTTTCTAGCCGCTCGTAGGCTTGCGGTGAGATCCACACGGGTTGCGTGCTGGTCATAACTGTTCCTTCCATTAATGCGGCAGTGGGGTTCTGTAGCGGACTCGCGTAGACGCGATGCCTTCGGCGCGCATGCTTCGCTTCCGGCCGCTGGCCGTTCTTGATCGTCTCTGTAGTCCTCCGCGGCTATCGTTGGTTGCGGTGGGCAGTCTGTGGCCCAGGGCTTTTTGCCACGTACATCCCGTAGGGCACGGCCTTCAGCAGCGTCACCAGCCGCCCCGTTCCACCAGGGATTGAGTAGATGCGCTGGTCGCCGGGACGTGCGCCGGCGATCGCGTGACCCAGGGGCGACAGCGTCGAGTAGACCGTGATGTCGGCGCCCTCGCCGAAACCCCTGCCGAGCAGGAAGGTTTCGGTCTCGCCGGTGGCGTCGTAGCGGATGGTAAGAACCATGCCCGATTTGGCGACGGGGTCGTAGACGGCGTCCTCACCGACGACCGCGTTGGTCAGCACGTCCTCAATCTCGCGGATGCGTGCTCGTGGCGCTGGGTAGCCCGCGATGAGATTCGCGTCGTAATCCATGAAATCGTCGGGACCTTCGATGCTGCGCCGCGAGCGCAGCGCGGCAAGTTCGGTGTGCAGTCGGGTGTAGTCCTGTCGCGTCATCCGGATGCGTTGGATGCTGGTCATTGTGTTTGATGCCTTTCGTGTCGATGAGGGTGCCGCCAGGGGCGGGCCGGAGCACAGCAACCGCCTCTGCGACTCGGGGTGCCCTTGGTGGGCGAGAGTTCGCCGCGCTTTGGACTCGCGGCTGTCGGGAGTGCTAGCGGCCGCTTCTGCGCAGCGGATCGCAATCGCGCAGGGCTTCGGGTTGCTTGCCGGTGGTGATCTGTTCGGCCAACAGCCGACCCGTCACCGGGCCGTGCGCCAACCCCCACATGCCTTGTCCGCCCGCCACATAGACGCCTGGTGACACCTCACCGATCAGTGCGCGGCCATCGGGAGTGACCGGGTAGGCACCAGCCCACAGGTTGCTGCGCTCGGCCCAGCGGGCCCCGTCCAACAAGAGACCCGCCGCGGCGACGATGGCCTCCACCCGTTCTGGTATGACCCGGTGATGCGGGTGGCGGAATTCCGTGGTGCCCGAAACACGGACTGCGCCCTTGTAGGGCGTGCACGCCACCCGCGCGTCCGGCAGGTAAATCGGGCCCGGAATCGGGCGCTCCACGGGCACGGTAAACGAGTAGCCGTGACCGGGCTGTACCGGCACGCGCAGAAAGCGGCCCGCCAGCTGCGATAACCGGGCGCCAGTGGCGATCACTGCGGCGTCTGCGGTCAGCGGTTTTCCGTTGCGCGAGTGCACCGCAACGCCGCTGCCCGAGGTGAGTATGTCGCGGATTTCCAGCCGGTGGATCGATGCCCCGCGGACCACTACTGAGCGGCCCAGGGCCTCCACGAATCGTCGCGGGTCGACGAAGCGCTGCGCGTTGATGTTCAGCCCGGCGGTGACCGCCTGCGAGGCCAGGGGTACTTGTTCGCGTAACGCCTCGCCCGACAATGCGGTGACATACATTGTCTGGCCGGCCTTTTCGAGCTCGCGTAGCTCCGTCATCATGCGTTCCAACTCGTCGGTGGTACGAAACACCGCGGTGATCGGTGCATCGGTCACCGGAGCATCGACCCCATTGGCGATCATCACGTCGAAGGCCTCGATGCAGTCCTCATTGAGGGCCACGTTGGCCCGCATCGCCCGCTTCCACGACGATCGCCGGCAGTTGGCGGCGAACTGGATCAGGAAGGCCCGGAGTCCCGCGTCGGCGATCAACGGGATGTGCAAGGGGGCGGTCGGATCCCACCCGGAGCGAAGCGCATGGCGCAGCACCGCCGGGGAGTTCAGCGGGAGGGTCAGCCCTGGGGCGATCCACCCGGCGTTGGCCCAGGAGGCGCCGGCGGCTACGCCGGTGCGGTCCACCACCGTAACGTCGACTCCGCGTTCCTGTAAGAACCACGCCGTCGACAATCCGACGATGCCCGCACCGACCACGATCACTGACCGCGGTCCGCCGTCAATCCGCTCGACGCCCACCATCACACACCTCCGTAGTTGAACTTTGGCTACTAATTCCATGGTGGTGTGCACGGGTGGCCTTGCGCTTGCCCGAACCGGACAATGCCGTGGTGGGCCACTGTCGCCATCCGACAACGCCGTCCCGTGATCACGCCTCTGCTGGTCTTCTGCGGGTGGCGGGAATGTCGACCTGGTGGGTTTCCTTGGCCACCCGACTCGGCTACACCCGCGGCCGCGGCACGTCGGTAGGACCGCGACGCAAACGCATCGATTTCCTCGCGGGTAAAGCCGTACCGGTCGCCAATATGTTGGGCGGTCCGATCAGCGAGTGGTAGGCATTGCAAGACCACCACCATTGCGGTCACCACTAACTCAGGCCGCGGGCACTTCTTCCGCTGACGCCGAACTCGATATCCAGTGGTTGGGGCTAGCCGTTGGCGTCGTACAACTTCTCGGCCAGCCGGCGGTTCACCGGTTCGGGAAGCAGGTCCGCCACATCGCCGCCGAGCATCGCGACCTCCTTTGTCAGCGACGACGACACGAACGAATACCGCGGGGTGCTCGCGACGAAAAAGGTATCCACGCCGGCGACGTGTTTGTTCATCTGCGCCATGTGCAGCTCGTATTCGAAATCGGTGCCGGTACGCAGACCCTTCACAATGGCGGACAGTCCTCGAGACCTAACCAAGTCGACCACCAGGCCCTCGCTGGCCTCCACCGTCAAGTTGGGCAGATGCGACGTCGACTCATTGATCATCGAGGTCCGCTCGTCGAGGTCGAACATGCCCTTTTTGATGGGATTGACCAGGATGGCGACCACCACGTCGTCGAATTGAGCGGCGGCGCGCTCGAAGATGTCGACGTGGCCCAGCGTCACCGGGTCGAACGA
>NZ_JBAPMI010000187.1:0-11900 GCF_049278535.1 Mycobacterium sp.
GAGGCGCGGCCACCGGGTCCGGACGCGCCGTCGGCCGCCGGCACCACGAGGATGCCGGCTCCGGGCCGGGCCGAACCCAAAGAGGCACCGACGACCCGTTTCTCGGCTCAGCCGAACCCGCCGGGACGCCCACCGGTTCCGCCGCCGGGAGCGCCGCAACCCGCTCGCGGAGACGACCGCGAAATCGAATCCTGGCTCAGCGAGCTGCGCGGAGCACAGGCCGGCGACCGTCCCGACTCGCGCGGCCCGGCCCCCGTGCCGACGCAGCCATCCGCCGACGAAACTCGGGCGCTGCAGATTCCGCGGGAACAGTCGCCGGGGGAACCGCCCGCCGAACCCGAAGACGCGACCACCGCGATCCCGACCGCCCCGCGGGAGGACAAGGACCCTGACGTCGCCACCGAGAAGATGAATGCTCGCGGCGACAAGCCTGATCGGCCGCGTCAACGCCGCGGCGGCGGCCTCAGTGCTGCGGATCTGCTGCGTCGCGAAGGCCGCATCTAACCGCGAATTCGCTTGTCGTTATTCGCTTTTTGCTTTTGGCTCATCCCGCTCTGCTTGGAGCAGCGACGAGTCTTCATCGTCCTCGGGCGCGGCGTCCGGATCGTCGGCGAGTAACACCTGGAACGCGTTGTTGAGGAACGCGACCGTCGGGACAGACAGCAGTGCACCCACAATCCCCGCGAGCACGCCGCCCGCCGCGATTGCCACCACCACCGCCAACGGGTGGATCGACACGGCCCGGCCCATCACGAGCGGCTGCAAAATGTGGGCTTCGAGCTGGTTCACCGCGACGAGCAGGCCCAGGGTGATCAGTGCGTAGACGAATCCCTTTGCGAGCAGCGCCACTATCACCGCCAGAAAGCCGCTGAGGACGGCACCGACCAGCGGGATGAACGCACCGAGAAACACCAATGAGGCCAGTGGCAGTGCCAGCGGCACGGTCATGATCGCCAACCCGGTGCCGATGCCCACCGCGTCGACCAGCGCCACCAGGAAGGTGGCCCGCACGTAGCCGGTCAGCGCCCGGAACCCGGCGGCGCCCGCGGCGCGTACCCGTTCCCGGTGGTCGGAGGGGAACATCTTGGTCACGTACTGCCAGATGCTGCGACCGCCGTAGAGAAAGAAGATCAGCGTGAACATCATCAGCAGTGCGGCCGTGACGATTTCGGTGATGGTGGCCGCGGTCGACAGTGCGCCGCTGGTCAACTTCTCCTGATTGTTCTGCAGCGCTTGGACAGCCGCGTTGCCGGCATTGTCGATCTGCTGGCGACTCAGATGCAGCGGTCCTTCGATCAGCCATTTCTTGGCAGAGTCGATGCTGCGGGTGACCTCATTGACCAAATCGGGGACGCCGACGACGAATTGGCTGACGACGAACGTCAGGATCCCGCCCAGAATCGCGAAACCGGCCAGCAGCACCAGGGCCACCGCGCCACCGCGTGGGGCGCCGCGCCGGTCCAGCCAGTCGACGATCGGAACCAGCAACGCGCTCAACATCAACGCGAGCAGCAACGGGACGACGATGACTTCCAGCCGCCCGATGACCCATAGCGACGCAACCACAGCGGCCAGGATCACCAGCAACCGCCAGGCCCAAGCGGCGGTCTTGCGAACGATCGGTTCTACCGAGTCGGCGTAATTGGCGGCGGCCCTTGACGGCATGCGGCCAAGCCTAACCGTCGGCACGCAGGTCACCGTCGCGAAAAACACCGCAGACACCAGCGCCGCGCAACGATCCGGGCGCGACCTGCGCGACTACGCTGAACACGTGTCGCATGGCGCAGCGGCCAACAATGTGCACGGACAGCTCGACGAGCATGCCCGCGGCAAATACTGGTGGCTGCGATGGGTCACCCTGACCCTCGTCGCAATCGTGCTGGGCGTCGAAGTGGCGTTGGTCTGGGACCAGTTGGCAAAGGCCGCCCACAGCCTGTACTCGGCGAAGTGGTGGTGGCTGCTGGCCTCGGCTCTGGCGGCCGTCCTGTTGATGCACAGCTTCGCCGAAGTGCAACGGACCCTGCTGGTGGCGGCCGGGGTGCGGGTCAACAAGTTACGATCCGAAGCCGCTTACTACGCGGCCAACGCGCTGAGCACCACGCTGCCCGGCGGCCCGGTGCTCGCGGCGACGTTTCTGCTTCGGCAGCAACGGATTTGGGGCGCATCGACATTGGTAGCGTCATGGCAACTGGTGATGTCCGGTGTGCTGCAGGCCGTGGGACTGGCACTACTCGGGCTGGGCGGCGCATTCTTCCTCGGCGCCAAGAACAACCCGTTCTCGTTGTTGTTCACCCTGGGCGGGTTCGTGGCGTTGCTGCTGCTGGCCCAGGCGGTGGCGTCACGACCGGAACTGATCGAAGGAATCGGTTGCCGGGTGCTGGCCCGGTTCAATTCATTGCGTGGTCGGCCGGCCGACGTCGGGCTGGCAAAGTGGCGAGAGATGCTGTGCCAGCTGGAATCGGTCAGCTTGAGCCGGCGTGACTTGGCGGCGGCCTTCAGTTGGTCGCTGGTCAACCGATTCGCCGACGTGGCGTGCCTGGGCTGTGCGGCATATGCGGCGGGGGCGCACGCGTCGGTGGGCGGGCTGACAGTCGCCTGCGCAGCCGCCCGTGCGGTCGGGACGATCCCACTGATGCCCGGCGGCTTGCTGGTCGTGGAAGCGGTGCTGGTGCCCGGGCTGGTGTCCAGCGGCATGACACTGCCAGGCGCCATCTCGACGATGTTGATCTACCGGCTGATCAGCTGGGTGCTGCTGGCAGCGGTCGGCTGGGTGGTGTTCTTCTTCATGTTCCGCACCGAGAACGCGCTCGATCCCGACAACGTCGACTCAGACGCTGCGCCACCCCACGAAGTCATCGAAGAAACCGACGAAGCGATGCAGGGCCCGCTGCCGCCGCCCGAAACGGCTACTTGAACGCGCTGATCCCCGGCATGGCTGCGGCGCCGGCGGAAGGCAACGCGTTCTGCGCGCCGGAGAAGGCCTGCGCCGCGCCGGGCAGGTTACCGGGCAACCCGCCCGGAACCGCTCCCTGCGCCGACTGCACGAAGCCGAGCACCTGGGGCAGGCCGATCGGCATCTTGCACCTGCTCGACAGGCCTGCCAGCGGCAACGCGATGGTCCGCATATCGCTGGCCGCCTTCGGGTTGGCGTCGAAGTAGCTCTTGAGCGAGTTGACCGACTGCGGACCGGCCGGCTGCTGCATGACGCTGGTCATCGCCTGGTTGGTCTCCGGATGCCCGTCAAGGTAATCGCCCGCCGAGCGCGCCACGTTGCTTATCGTCCTCGCCATCTCACTGGCAGCACACGGGTCCGATGCGCCGGCCGCGGTGGGCGCGGACAGCAACACCGCCGCGGTGGCACCGCTCAACCCGGTCGCGGTCAGGACGCCGAACAGTCGACGGCGCAGCTTCGTGGTACTCCCGGTCGGGGAAGTCATAGCTAGCTCCTTGGGGGGCTCGCAAGGAAAGGTTCGCCTCGCAGACAGCTGACGGCGCAAAGCCGACACTCGACGATCATCCTGCCATCCATTTCGCGGACGCCGCCAACTCAGCCGACTCCGAACTCGTCACACCTGTGCGGGAATCGACATCGTTGCGGAGTTGTTGCAGCTCAGCGACCCATAAGCAGCATCCACACATAGGTTGCTGGGGTAGGCTCGCGGACACGCAACGCTAATGCGGGGAGACCGAAATCCAGCACTTCATGATGCGCTTGAGCAGCAACCTGCGCAGGTTCCGCTGGCTGGTCTTCACGGGCTGGTTTCTCGCGCTTATACCCGCCGTCTACCTGGTGGTGACCCAGTCGGGTCACCTCACCGGTGGCGGTTTCGAGGTGCCCGGATCCCAGTCGCTGCGCGTCCACGACGCACTGGAAGCGCACTACCCCGACCAGGGCACGTCGCCGTTGGCGCTGGTAGCGGCGCCGCGCGCGGACGCCAGCTACGAAGACATGAATGCCGCGGCCGGGTTTCTGCAGCAGGTCGCCAAGCAGTTTCCCGATCTGGCGGTGGTGACCAATCCGGCCCAGCCGTCACCGCAGCCCGACCGGCCATACGTGGTGTCGCTACGGCTGGACTCCACCACCAACGCCAGCGCCAGCGACGCCGCCAAAAAGCTGCGGCTCAAGGTCGGAGTCCAGGGCGAACGGCCAGGGCAAATGGCCGAGGGCCGGGTGAGGCTGTATGTCATCGGCCAGGGAGCGCTGAGCACAGCCGCGGCGGCCAACACCAAACATGACATCGCCAAGGCCGAGCAGTGGAACTTTCCGATCATCCTGATCGTGTTGCTGGCCGTGTTCGGCTCGCTCGCCGCCGCCGCGATTCCGCTGGCCCTCGGCATCTGCACGGTCGCGATCACGATGGGTCTGGTCTATCTGCTGTCGGCCTACACCACCATGTCGGTCTTCGTCACCTCGACGGTGTCGATGTTCGGCATAGCGCTGGCGGTCGACTATTCGCTGTTCATCCTGATGCGCTACCGCGAGGAGCTGCGCGCCGGACGCCAACCTCAGGAGGCGATCGACGCGGCGATGGCGACGTCGGGCCTGGCCGTCGCGCTGTCCGGGATGACCGTGGTCGCGTCGCTGACCGGGATCTACCTGATCGACACCCCGGCCCTGGCTTCCATGGCCACCGGCGCGATCCTCGCCGTCGCAGTGGCGATGCTGACGTCGACGACCATGACGCCGGCGGTGCTCGCGACGTTCGGCCGGTCAGCCGCGAGGAGGTCGGCGGCGCTGCACTGGTCGCGTCGCCCGGAAACCACCCAGTCGCGGTTCTGGACGCACTGGATCGGCGGAGTGATGCGCCGGCCGTGGGCCTCGGCCCTGACGGCATCGGCGGTACTGCTCGCGATGGCGGTGCCGGCTCTGTCAATGGTGTTGGGCAACAGCCTGCTTCGCCAATTCAACTCCTCACACGAGATCCGCGCCGGGGTGTCGGCGGCGTCGGAGGCCCTGGGCCCCGGCGCGCTCGGCCCGGTGCAGGTGCTGGTGACCTTCCCCGACGGGGATGCGTCTTCGGCCGCGCACTCCCAGACGGTTGCCGACATCCGCAAGCAGATAGGCCAGTCCCCCAACATCGCCTCGGTGGCCCCGCCGGTGTTCGCCGACAACAACAGCAGCGCGATGCTGTCCGCGGTGCTGTCGGTGGACCCCGAGGATCTCGGCGCCAGACACACCATCGGCTGGCTGCGCGGTCACCTTCCCCAAGCAGCCAACGGGTCGGCGCAGGTGAGTGTCGGCGGACCGACCGCGCTGATCAAAGACTTCGACGATCAGGTGTCCAAGACGCAGTGGCTGGTTTTGGTCTTCGTCGCACTGATCGCGTTCGTGATGCTGCTGCTGTCGATTCAGTCGGTGTTCCTGGCGCTCAAGGGCGTGGTGATGACCATGTTGTCGGTGGCCGCGGCCTACGGCAGCTTGGTGGTGGTCTTCCAGTGGGGCTGGCTGGGAAAGCTTGGGTTCGCGCCGATCACCTCGATCGACAGCACGGTTCCGCCGCTGGTGCTGGCGATGACGTTCGGCTTGTCGATGGACTACGAGATCTTCCTGCTGACCCGCATCCGGGAGCGGTTCCTGCAGTCGGGTAACACCCATGACGCGGTGGCCTACGGCGTGAGCACCAGCGCGCGGACCATCACCAGCGCGGCGTTGATCATGATCGCGGTGTTCATCGGCTTCGCGTTCGCCGGTATGCCGCTGGTGGCCGAAATCGGTGTGGCCTGCGCGGTCGCGATCGCGGTGGACGCCACCGTGGTGCGCCTGGTGATGGTGCCGGCCCTGATGGCGATGTTCGCCGAGTGGAACTGGTGGCTACCGGCCTGGCTGGAGCGCATACTACCGTCAGTTGACTTCGAAAAGCCTTTGCCCTCAGTCGATCTCGGCGATATCTTGATGATCCCCGACGACATCTCCGCGCCCGCGGTGCCCAGCGCCGACCTGCGGATCGTGCTCAAGTCCGCGGCTCGACTCAAGAACCTGGTGCCCGACGCGATCACCGTCGCCGATCCGCTTGCCTTCATCGGCTGCGGGCGCAGCAGCGATGTCCAGGCGCGGATCAAGGGCGCCAGCTATGTCGCCAGCTCGGCCACCCGCCAGATGGCGGTGATCGGGAACCCGACCGGGAACAGTGGCGCCAGCGGCCCCTCGGCCGCGCGAAAGTTCGTCGGCGGCCGGTCGCATCGCAACAGCACCGGGCGCGTGCCGCCGCGCACGGTGCGGCCCGTTCACCCGGTCACGCTGTGGCGTGGCCGGCTCTCGGTCGCCCTGGATGCGTTGCAGGCCGAGGCCGAGCCCGACCAGCCGCAGTTCGAGCGACGAAGCCCCCTGGAGACCACCCACGTCCAGCTGCCCACCGGTGACCGGCTGCAAATCCCGACTGGCGCCGAGACGCTACGGCTCAAGGGTTACCTCATCATGAGCCGCAACAGCAGCAAGGACTTCACCGAATTTGCTGAGCTGGTCGACACGATGGAGGCCGAGACCGCGGCTGTAGTGCTGGCCGGTATGGATAGGTATTACTCTGGTCAATCACCCCGAAGGCAATGGATCGCTAGCCAGTTGGTGCGTCGCCTCGCGGACCCGCATCCGTCGGATCTTGATAACGACGGTTGGCCAGAGTCCGATACGAAGGCAGACTGGGAAGGGGTCAGGCAACGCTGCCTGTCGGTAGCGGTGGCGATGTTGGAGGAGGCGAGGTGACGTTGGCCGCGGACCGACGCCATGGACCGGCGCCGCACCATCCTCCAGCGCGCCCTCGTAACGGCGAGCGGCCCGTCGAATTCTGGCCGACCTCAGCGATCCGGTCGGCCCTCGAAGGCGGCGACATCGCCACCTGGAAGCAGATCGCGGTCGCGATCAAACGCGACCCCTACGGCCGCACCGCCCGGCAGGTCGAGGAAGTGCTGGAGACCTCGCGTCCCTACGGCATCTCCAAAGCCCTGGCGGAGGTTCTCGACCGCGCCCGTGAGCACCTGGACGCCAACGAGCGCACCGAAGTCGCCCGCCACGTCGGTGTCCTGATCGAACGATCGGGGCTGAAGCTGCCCGAGTTCGCATCCCGGATCGGCGTGCCCGTCGACGAGCTCAGCGCCTACCTCGATGCCACGACCAGCCCGTCGGCGTCCTTGATGATCCGGATGCGTCGGCTGTCTGACCGCTTCGCCAAAGCCCGGTCGCACCAACCGCCTCAGCAGCAGCCGCCCAAGCGCACTCCCCAGCGGCCGCCACGCGGCTACTGATGATCGGCCGGCCCGACGATCTGACACTGCGGCGGATTCTGGCCGAGACCCGCACCATCGCGGTGGTCGGGGCATCGGACAAACCGACGCGACCAAGCAACGAGATCTACTCGTATCTGCTGTCGACCGGCGCCTATCAGGTTTATCCGGTCAACCCGACGATCACCGAAATCGATGGCGCGCAGGTGTATCCGCGCTTGGCCGACTTGCCGGTAGTACCGGACATGGTCGACGTCTTCCGCCGGTTCGACGACCTGCCGACGGTTCTGGCCGAGACGCTCGCGCTGGCGCCGCGTCCGAAAACACTGTGGCTGCAAGAGGGTTTGTGGCACGAGGACGTCGGCCGCGACGCCGATGCGGCCGGCATGCAGGTCGTAATGGACCGTTGCCTGATGGTCGAGCACGCCAGGCTGCGCTGAGCCTTTCAGCGGGGGTTGAGCGGCGAGACGCCGAGCACCAGCCAGTGGCCCTGCTGCTTGGTCAGCGTGACGCGCAGCGCCAGAACCGCGTTGCTGGGCGGTTGGCCCGGTTCGTTCTGGGTGGCTCGCATTATTACCGCCACGCTGGCGGCACCGGGGCCGATCGCCTCCAGGCCGGCCTCCATCGTCGACGCGGTGGCGGTGACGTTGCGGTGCGCCAAATCCGTTGTGGCCTTGCCGAACTGATCCCTGAACGCGTTGCCCTGCTCGGGCACCATCATGGCCACCGCACGGTCGATGGCCGCCATCGGCTCCTGCGGTGCGAACGTGGCCGTCGACTCGGCCATGCTGGCGGCGATGCGCACCACCTCGGCCGTGTCGACCTTGAGGTCGTGGTCCGGCGTCGTCCAGTGCCGATAACCGGTGAGCACCGCCGCGATCACCGCGGCCGTGCAGAGCGCGACGACCGCCAGACGCAGGCCGGGTGCGTCGTCGTCAGTGCCCACTGTCACCGAATCACGGCGGAGCAGAAAGACATTCACTGCGACGCCTTCGACGATCAGCAGCACCAGCACCGAACACATCGACACCCACCACGCCGGCCACGCCAGAACGACTCCGATTGCCAGCAGCGCAGCGATCGCGGCCAACGGCGCCGCGACGTCGAACGCGAGTACCCGCAAGGCGTTCCTCATCGGATCGACTCCAGGCGCGAGATCATCAGCTTGCCGTCCACTTCGGAGATCCCCAGTCGCAAGTTCCAGTGCACGGTTTGCGACTTGCCGCCGGCGTTTTCGCTGACCGACGTCGCCACCACCATGACGGTGTCGGTACGACGGGCGATCGAGGCCGGCAATTGATCGGCGGGCGCGGGCCGGCCGGGCTGGGCGTCCAGGTCGTGGTGCACCGCCTCGAAGGCCACCGCCTCGACCTCGCCGCGGCTGCGCGATTGCAGTCGCTGCACCACTTGCTGATAGGGCTGGATCGAGGAGTCGAAGTCGGCGTTCAGCTGGCCGACGGTCCCGTCGTGCAGTCGCTGCAGGCTGGTCTGGACGTTGTCGGTGTTCATGTTGATCAGCACGCTGGTCCAGTCGACGGCGGCCTGCATGGCCCGGCTCTGGTAGCTCCGCTCGTTGACGTCGTTGCGGTGCGAGGTCCAGATCACCGCGCCCAACGCGACCGCGGCAACGCACAGCGCACCGAGCACAGCCGAGGCAATGCCGTACGCCGAGAACATCCGGCCGTCGGATTCCTGCGGTGTCGCGTCGTCGGCGCGGTCGTCGGCCGCTGGCTCGGTCTGCTCCTCGTCGGGCATGGCCGTGAGCCTAGCCGGGTGACGACGCGCGCCGCGGAACGGCGGGCGGTGGAACCCGGCCGCCAGATCTAGCCGGGTGGTTAGGCAACAATGGTGACGTGACGGTAGAAGCTATCCGCTCGGGCATCGATCTGAGCCATGTCGACGCTGGTGCCCGCCCCCAAGACGACCTGTTCGGTCATGTCAACGGCCGCTGGCTGGCCGACCACCAGATGCCGGCCGACCGCGCCACCGACGGCGCCTTCCGGCTGCTCGCCGATCGCGCCGAGGAGCAGGTTCGCGACATCATCACCGAGGCCGCCGCGTCCAACGCCGCCGAGGGCACCGACCCGCAGCGAATCGGCGACCTCTACGCCAGCTTCATGGACACCGAGACCATCGCGCGACTGGGCGTCCGTCCGCTGCTCGACGAGCTCGCCGGCATCGACGCGGCATTGACGCCCGCGCAGCTGGCGGCAGAGCTCGGCGAGTTGCAGCGCTCCGGCATCGGTGGTGGCGCCGGCGTCTACGTCGACACCGACTCGAAGGACTCCACCCGCTACCTGCTGCACATGTCGCAGTCGGGGCTCGGCCTGCCCGACGAGTCGTATTACCGCGACCCGCAGCACGCCGCGATCCTCGCGCAATACCCGAAGCACATCGCGCGGATGTTCGCGCTCGTCTACGGCGAGCAGGACGGCGACTGGGATGCCACCGCCGCGCAGATCGTCGCGTTGGAGACCAAGATCGCGGCCGCGCACTGGGATGTGGTGAAGCGCCGCGACGCCGATCTGACCTACAACTTGCGAACATTCGACGAATTGCGCTCGGAGGCAATTGGTTTCGACTGGGCGGTGTGGCTGCACGCGTTGGGCGCTGACCCATCTGGCGACCAGAGCGGGCCCCTCGAGGTCGTCGTTCGCCAGCCTGACGCGCTGTCCGCGTTCGCCGCACTGTGGGAGAGCGAGGACTTCGAGGACTGGAAGCGCTGGCTGCGCTGGCGGGTGATCAGTGGGCGCGCGTCGCTGCTGACCGACGACCTCGTCGACGAGAACTTCGCGTTCTACGGGCGCACGCTGTCGGGCACCGAGGAGTTGCGCGACCGCTGGAAGCGCGGTGTCGCGCTGGTCGAGAACCTGATGGGCGATGCGGTCGGCCGACTCTACGTCGAGCGGCATTTCCCGCCGGACGCCAAGGCCCGGATGGACGAGTTGGTGGCCAACCTGCGGGAGGCCTACCGGGTCAGCATCACCGACCTGGAGTGGATGACGCCGGAGACCCGGCAGCGGGCGCTGGAGAAACTCGACAAGTTCACGCCGAAGATCGGCTACCCGGCCAAGTGGCGCGACTACTCGGCGCTCGTCGTCGCGCGCGACGACCTCTACGGCAACTACCACCGCGGCTACGTCCTGGAGTACGTCCGCGACCTGGCCAAGCTCGGCGGGCCGGTCGACCGCGACGAGTGGTTCATGACACCGCAGACCGTCAACGCGTACTACAACCCGGGCATGAACGAGATCGTCTTCCCGGCCGCGATTCTGCAGCCGCCGTTCTTCGATGCCGAAGCCGACGACGCCGCGAACTACGGCGGCATCGGTGCGGTCATCGGCCACGAGATCGGCCACGGCTTCGACGACCAGGGCGCCAAGTATGACGGAGACGGCAACCTGGTCGACTGGTGGACCGATGACGACCGCGCCGAATTCGGCCTTCGGACAAAGGCTTTGATCGAGCAATACGAGGTGTTCACGCCCCGCCAACTGGACACCTCTCATCACGTCAACGGCGCTTTCACCGTGGGCGAGAACATCGGAGATCTGGGCGGGCTGTCCATCGCGCTGCTCGCCTACCAGCTGTCACTCGGCGGCCAGCAGGCGCCGGTCATCGACGGCCTGACCGGCGTGCAGCGGGTGTTCTACGGCTGGGCCCAGGTGTGGCGCACCAAATCCCGCGAAGCCGAGGCGATCCGGCGACTGGCCATCGATCCGCACTCACCGCCGGAGTTCCGCTGCAACGGCGTGATCCGCAACATCGACGTCTTCTACGACGCCTTCGAGGTCAACTCGGACGACGGGCTATACCTGGACCCGCAACGCCGGGTCCGGATCTGGAGCTAGACCTTTACATCTGCCAGTCGTTGGAGCCGTCGTTCTTGCTGTAGGTCCCGACGGAGTTCTTCACGACGACGGGATCGCCGGCACCGAAGTTGGCGAAAAACCACTTCGCGTTCGTCGGGCTGATGTTGATGCAACCGTGGCTGACGTCGCGCTTGCCCTGGTCGGCCACCGACCACGGCGCGCTGTGCACGTAGTCACCACTGTTGTCGAACTGCACGGCGTCCGTGACGTCGACCTTGTAGCCGTACGCCGAGTTGACTGGCACGCCGTAGGTCGACGAATCCATCACGACCTTGGCCTTCTTGTCGAGCACGTAGTAGGTGCCGTTGGGCGTCTGGTGCCCGCCCGCAGCCATGCCCATCGACATCGGGAAGGTCTGCTCGACTGTCCCGTTGCGCGAGACGATCAGCTGGTGAGTCGCGTCGTCGGCAGTGGCGATCAGCGAGTCACCGGTGACGAAGTTCTCCTGGGTGCCGGCCGCGTCGACGTGCACCGCGGTGTGCGCGGGCCAGAAGCTGAGCGGACGCCAGCGCACCTGGCTCGAAGTCAGCCAGTAGAACTTGCCGGACACCGGTGGGGTCGACGAGACGTGGATCGCCTGCTCGGCCATCCGCTGGTCGGCGATCGGGCGCGCGAAGTTGATGATGATCGGCTCGCCCACGCCGACCGTCGAGCCGTTGACCGGATTGAAGGTCGGTGGCACGAATGGCGGCGATCCGGTGAATGGCTCCGGGTTCTGGCCGACGACGGGACCCGACGGCGCGGCGGCCGCGGCGGCTGGCGGCACAGCCGGCGGAACTGCCAGCGGATCAGCTGGGACCGGCGCAGGCG
>NZ_JBAPMI010000188.1:0-45467 GCF_049278535.1 Mycobacterium sp.
CTTGTCGGGCGAATAGCAGTGCACGCCAATCAATTCCAGGTCTGGCCGTAATGCGATGCGCTTGATCATCTCCGACCCGACGTTGCCGGTGGCCACTTGGAACACGCGCAGCGGTGCATTCATTCGCTTCAGCCTTTCTGGGATGCATAGACGTCGGCGGCGCTACCACCGATGCCGTCGGGGTAGAACTGTTTGGCCCAGGTGCGAATCGCGGTGAACCCCTCGTACTCGGCGGTCGCCAACGCCGGTGGGTCTGAATAACGTTGGTGCCGCCAGATTTCGACGTCCTGCTCGAACTGGCGAATCACTTCCTGCCCGAATTCGCGTGCCTTGGTTTCGGCACGCTCAGTATCTTTGCCCGGGGTGCGGCCGATGTGGACCATGAACCGGACGTCGGAGGTGGACTCGTCGACGGGGGTGATAGCCGAGATGGTGCGGTTGTCGATCATGCCCCAACTCTTGGTCACCGCGATGCCAAGGCCACCGTTGATGGCTTCCACCCGGCTGTCGATGTCCTCGATCTTCTGGTTGTCGTCGCCTTCGAAGGTGATGGTGAAGTCGACGAAGGACACCGGTTCGGCGAAATCGTGGCGGGTGAAGACGGGCACGATCGGCGTGTTGTGCACGTACTTGAAATGCGCGAAGTCAACCCCGTTTTCGAGCACGTACTGCGGGTGCATTTGCAAGCGCTCGCGAAACAACCGCTGCTGTGGGTAGTAGCCGTCGGCACTGCTGCCGTCGTTGAAGCCGGCGAAGATGTCCGGCGCCTCGAAGAACGGTTCGCGCCCCTCGACGTCGTGCCAGATGTAGACCGACTCATTGCGCTCCACCACCGGATAGGTCCGGATCCGCCGGCCGCGATTGGGCCGATCCTGATACGGAATGCAGACATTGCGACCCTCGTGGCTCCACTGCCATCCGTGAAACGGGCATTGCAAGATTTCGCCGACGACCTTGCCGCCGAAGCCCAGGTGCGCCCCGAGATGCTCGCAGTAGGCGTTCATCACGGTCAGCTGACCGGAGTCGGAGCGCCAGGCGACCATCTCCCGACCGAAGTAGGTCATCTTGTGGACGTCGCCCACGCCGATCTCGTCGGACCAGGCCACCTGGAACCAGCCGGTCGGTTTCATCGACAACGGCGGTTTAGCCATGTCAGCGGGTCCTTCCTGACGTTCTCGGGCCGACGACTTTGGATGTTAGCGCCCTGGGCCGCAAATTCATAGTGGGTACTATGAAAATCTCGCAAAACCGCTACCATCCAGAGCATGGCTTCCGCGGACGTGCAGCAGCGGCGCAGTAACAAGCGCGGTCTGGCCACCCGCGAAGCGATGCTCGACGCTGCGGTGCGCTCGCTGGCATCCGGGGATCCGGGTGCGGTGTCTGCCAGTCGCATCGCCAAGGAAAGCGGCGCCACCTGGGGCGCTGTGCAATATCAGTTCGGCGACGTCGACGGGTTCTGGTCCGCCGTGCTGCACCGCACCGCCGAGCGCCGTGTGGCGACGATGTCGACATTCACCAGCGCCGAACCCGACGCGCCGTTGCGCGAGCGAGTGGGCGCGATCATCGACACGCTGTATCACGGACTGGCGTCGCCGGATTCGCGTGCGATCGAGAATCTGCGGGCCGCGCTCCCCCGCGAGCCTGACGAACTCGAGCGCCTGTATCCGCGGACCGCTGCCGAATTGTTCTCCTGGGGCAAGAGCTGGCAGGACACCTGCCAGAGCGCTTTCGCGGGTCTGGGCGTCGACTCGCAGCGCGTGCGCGAGGTGGCGGCGCTGATCCCCGGTGCGATGCGCGGCCTGGTTTCCGAGCGTCAGCTCGGTTCGTACGCCGACCTCGATGAGGCCCGCCGAGGGTTGACCAACGCGCTGGCAACCTATCTCGAGCAGTCTCGTCCTATCTGACCCATTCTGGCTGCTGCTCGGTTTCGACCGCGGAGAAGTCCTTGTGTCCCAGCCCTGCCGTGCATCCGCCGTCGACGACGAACTCCGAGCCAGTCGAGTAGCTGGACTCGTCGCTGGCCAGGTAGATCACCAGGTTGGAGACCTCCCTGGGCTCGGCCGCACGGCCCAGCGCGGTCTGGAAGAGGTCATCGGGTACCCACTCGGTCATCGGTGTCTTGATCAGACCCGGATGGATCGAGTTGACCCGTATTCCACTGGGGCCCAACTCAAGAGCCGTGGATTTTGTCAGCCCGCGCACGGCGAACTTGGTGGCTGTGTAGCCATGACAGGCGATCGTGCCGGCCATCCCTTCGATCGACGAGATGTTGATGATCGACCCGCTGCCCGCAGCCTTCATCGGTGCGACAACAGCCCGGATGCCGAGGAACACACCGGTCAGGTTGATGTCGAGAATGCGATGCCATTCCGAGAGTTCGTATTCCTCGATCAGGCCGACATTGATGATGCCGGCGTTGTTGACCAAGATGTCGACCCCGCCGAACCCGTCCACCGCGGTGCTGACGACGCGCCCCCAATCGTCGGGTTTGGTGACGTCGAGGTGCACGTATCGGGCGGAGTCGCCAACCTCTGCGGCTACCGCTTCGCCTTCGGCGTCCAGGATGTCGCCGAAGACCACCTTGGCTCCCTCAGCCACGAGCGCGCGGACATGTGAAGCGCCCATTCCGCGGGCGCCGCCGCTGACCACCGCGACCTTGCCCGCCAGTCGTCCTGCCATCGATTCCTCCTGTCAACGCACGCAATCGACGCTGACACTAGTCCGATGTGTCACGGTTGATAACTGAGTGGTCGAGGTGGATGTGAGGCGGCCTTCAACTCGCTGAGTTCGACCGAAACTCTTCTTCGACCTTCTTGCCGAGATCTGGGTCCATGTTGCGCCAATACTCGAACACTCGCGACAAACACCGGCCCCCTGACACCCTTGGATATGTGTCCAACGACGTTGTGCCCCAGACGACCTCACACGTCGCCGTCCGACGTCTCACTCTCGACCTCAACATGCGGCGTAGTGACCGGGATCTGCTTGTAATTGGTCCCAAGCCATGCCCGATCCGCGTCGAAATAGCAGAAGCCGCACGGGTCGCGTCACGTGTTTGGGCTGCTTCGCATGTGGGCTACAACAGATCCAACACCTCACCGATGCTCAAGCTGTTTCTATCGCGACTCGACGATCTGATGAGCCCAAGCAAGAAGGACTGACGCCGCGGACGCGCCCATCGCATCAAGCGCGATCAGCACTGGACCGCCAGGTTCGGATGGCGCGGCGTGGAGGCGATGAAGTTCTCGAGGATATCCGCGACCGCCGTCGGCTCCTCGGCATGCGGGAAGTGCCCAACACCGTCGAGCACCTCGAGGCGACTGCCCGACAGCGCGTCATGGGCGGCGTACGCGTGCGAGACGGGGATGATCCGGTCGCGATCACCCCAGATCAGCAGGGTGGGGAGATCGGCCGTGAGGTGAAGCTTGTTCAGCGCACTGACGGCCTGACCGCGGTGATCCACCACCGAGCGCAGAGTCCGCAAGAATGCCTGGCGGGCCCCTGCATCCGAAAGAGAGCAGTACGCCTGCCACATCTGACCTGCGCGAGGTGCCCGAATCCCTGTCGACGTCAGCCACGAACCCAGCTTGTTGCCAAGGTTCAGCACCGGTTGCGGTGCGACCACCGGAAGCACGAGCTCGGCACCCGGTGCCGACAGGATCCGCAGCAGCGGACTCAGGTCTGGGCCCAGACCGCCGCTGCCGATAAGGACCAGCCGCTCGCAATAATCGCGGTGTTGGTAGGCGAACTGCATCGCGATGCCGCCGCCGAGGGACTGCCCGATCACCGTTGCCCGGTGCACTCCGAGTTCGTCGAGAAGATCGCGCAGCCATACCGCAAACGCGCCCAACGAATAGTCGCCACGCGGTTTCGCGGACTTACCGTGGCCCAGCAAGTCAGGGGCGATGACCCGGTACGTCTTGGACAATTGCGGGATGATCGCCCGCCAAGTGTCAGAACTGCCGGCCATACCATGAATCAGCAATAGGGCGGGGCCACTACCCACATCTCGGTAGGCGATCCGGTCTCCGTGCAGTTCGAGGTAAGTCAGCTCGGTCATGCGCCTAAGTTACGCCACCGTAGGTTACCCGCGGGTAATTTGTGGTTTGACTCACTTTCGGAGACACCGGCGTGACAAGACAATCGAGTGATGCGCAATCACTTCCGACCTTGCATTCTGGTGATCGCCACGGCCATAGTCGGAAGGCACCCACGCAAGGATGTCGAGGTCATCATCCGGGCCCGGTCGCCTTTACTCGATCTTGACCGTGCGTTGAATCGCCCACCCGACGATGGGCGATATGAGTACGCTTCCATGCGTGGAACTGGGGGTTTTGGGACCTCTCCAGGTCCGGCAAGGCGACAAGCCCGTGATGATTCCGGGCGCCAAGCCGCGCGCCGTCCTCACGATGTTGGGGCTGCACAACGCCTCGGTTGTCTCGGCCGACACCCTGGTCGAGTTGCTTTGGGGCGATGCTCCGCCACGCACTGCCGCGAAGGCCCTACAAACCCACATCTCGTCATTGCGTCGCGTCCTCGGCGACGGTGTGGTGGCAACTGAGGGCGTCGGCTGGGCACTGCAGGAAGCCGAGGTCGATGCTTCACGCTATAAAGCGGCGGCAAAAGAGGCGCGCGATGCCGCCGCGACCGGCGACATCAGCCAAGCGGTGGCCCGCTTCGAGGAGGCACTTGCCCTTTGGCGAGGTATCCCCGAACTGCCGGACGGTCGGCGGGGAACCTCCGAGAAGACGCGCTGGATCGAGGGCCACGCTGCGCTCGTGGAGGATCGCGCCGACGCGCTCCTCGCAACGGGCCGCGCCGCCGAGGTCGTCGGGGAGCTCGAGGCGGCGGTGGCCGAGGCGCCGCTACGCGAAAGGCGATGGGGCCAGCTCATGCTCGCCCTCTACCGCGTCGGCCGGCAGGGTGACGCTCTTGGCGCCTATCAACGGGCGCGGACGCTGCTGGCCGACGAGTTGGGTATCGATCCCGGGCCAGAGCTTCGGCGACTCGAGACCGCCATTGTCGCACAAGATGCTACGCTAGATGTTGTTGTAGCACAACAACTTCCATCGGTAATGCGCGCAGTGACCTTTCTGCTCACCGACATTGAAGGATCGACCGCCGCTTGGGAGGCAGACGCCGCGGCGATGGCAGTGGCGCTTGCACGACACGACGAACTGGTCGAGCAGGTCGTCACGTCGCGCGGAGGACGGCTGATCAAGACGCGCGGCGAGGGTGACGCCACGTTCTCGGTCTTCGAGCGACCATCGGCAGCGGCGGCGGCCGCTCTGGAGCTGCAGGACGCAATCACCCACGAGCAGTGGGACATCCGTGAGCCGATGCGCATCCGCATCGCACTGCACACCGGCGAAGTCGAGCTCCGTGACGGCGACTACTTCGGTCGGGCGGTCAACCGCGCCGCCCGCCTGCGATCACTCGCGATAGGTGGCCAGATCCTGTGCTCGGGCGCGACCGCCGAGCTCGTCATTGACTCACTGCCCGACGACGTCGTGCTCGGCGATTTAGGCATGCGCCAGCTGAAAAACCTGGCCCGCCCGGAGCATGTCTTCGAGCTTCGCCTCGATGCCGGCGAGCGCGAAAGTCAAGGGGAGACCAGCGAAACGCCAATAGAGCGTCCCGCTCTGCCCACGGTGCTGACCGGTGCCGGGCCGTTCGTTGGGCGCGGCCGTGAACTCGAACGACTTGTGTCCGCCTGGCAGACCGCGCTCACCGGTCGCATGCACGCGGTGCTGATCGCCGGCGAGCCCGGAGTGGGCAAGACGCGCTTGGCCGGCGAGTGGTCGCAGCAGGCCTACGAGCAAGGAGCGGTGGTGTTGTACGGCCGCTGCGATGAGGATCTCGGCGCGCCATACCAGCCATTTTCGGAAGCGCTGCGCTCGCTGGTGCCCTGCCTCGGGACCAGCCGGCTCAGGGGAACGCGCGGTGTCGAAGCACTGCTTCCAGTGGTTACCGGGCTGACCGACGTGCTACCCGATCTTGCGGCGCCGACTCGTGCTGACCCGGACACGGAACGCTATGCACTTTTCGACGCAGTCGTCGCACTGTTGGAGACAGCCTCCGCGAGCGCGCCCGTCGTGCTGATTCTCGACGACCTGCACTGGGCGGCCAAGCCGACATTGCTTCTGCTGCGGCATCTCCTGCGCTTCGGTGATCACGCCCGCGTGCAGATCGTCGGGACATACCGCAGCACCGACCTCGACCGTGCCCATCCGCTGGCCGCGATGCTCGCCGACCTTCACCGGGACGGCACCGCCAATCGCCTTGCGCTCACCGGGCTAGACGAGGACGACGTGACGACATACGTCGCCGAGGCCGGTTACGACGACGAGGAGCTTGGGCGGGCGTTGGCATCGGTCACCGGTGGCAACCCGTTCTTCCTCATCGAGGCGCTGCGCCATGTCGACGAAAGTGGCGGTGTCTGGGATCCGAGCACGTTGCCGCAGGGTGTCCGTGAAGCCGTGAGCCGCCGGCTTTCTCGGCTTACGGTGGAGACGAACAAAGCTCTTGGTGCGGCCGCTGTCGTCGGGAGCCGGTTCTCCCTGGACCTGGTGGAGAAAGTGGTCGAGCAGGATCTCGTTGACGCTTTCGACGAGGCGTGCAAGGCCGGTATTGTCATCGAAGAGCCCGGAGGTCGCTACCGGTTCAACCACGCCCTCGTCCGGCAGTCGTTGCTCGCCGAACTGCCCTCGGTACGACGGATGCGGCTGCATCAACGCATCGCCACGACACTGGAGGCCCAGCCCGGTGCTGGCGACGAGCTGTTGGACGAACTGGCTCACCACTACTTCGAATGTGCTTGGGCGGGAAACGCGGCCAAAGCCGTTGAGTATTGCCGGCGCGCCGCAGACCAAGCGATGGCCCGTCTCGGTTACGAAGGGGCCGCGGATCTGTACGACCACGCGCTGCACGCGTTGGAGGAGCTTGACGACGAGTTGCCCGACCGGGACGACCAGGCCGCCGAACTGCTGGTCGCGCGCTGCGAGGCTTTACTCGCCGCGGGTGACGTGGCTCCAGCGGTAGGCGCGGTCTCGCAGCTGCAAGAAGCAACAACGCATTCGGGCCGCCTAGCGGCATGGGCGACGTGCTTCGACGGCCAGCTGTCGATGCTGATCCATCCCGAGCGATTAGACGAGGTTGAAACCGCACTCGGCACGGCCGCCAACAAGCTGGCCGAATTAGACGATCCCGCAGGCGAAGCCAAGGCCCACACCGTTCGCGCCTCATGCCTTGCCCGCCTCGGAAGAATCGGTGACTGCGAAGTCGCCCTCGACGATGCGCTCACGGCAGCGCGTCGCGCGCGCGATCACCGCCGAGTCAACGCGGTACTGGCCGGCGCGCCGCTCGCCGCGCTGTGGGGCCCGAACCCGGTTCCGCGTGCCGGCGGGCGCTGTCTCGACGTGGTGCGGCTACTCCGCATCACCACGGATTCGCCTGCGGTCGAAGCGACGTCGACGCGGTGCCAGGCCGTATTGGAGGCCTTCCGCGGACGCGCCGCGGCGGCCCGGCGAATGATTGACTCGGCCCGGCGGACGGTCACCGAACTCGGCCTGCGCCATGCCCTTCTCGAGGTCGAGCAGTTCGCAGGCATCGTCGAGCTCGTCTTAGATGATCCAGCCGCAGCCGAGCCGCATCTGCGTAAGGCGTACAAAGGATTTCGTCGGATGGGGCTGGACGCCGATACCGCCGAAACCGCCGCACTACTAGGCCGCGCCTGTCTTGCACTGGATCGAGATACCGAGGCCGACGAGTTGTGTTCGGAGAGTGAGCGTCTCGCGGGACATGCACTAAAACCATCGATCGCCTGGCGCACGGTCCGGGCTCAGTTGCTTTCACACACCGACGATCACAAGGAGGCCCGGCGGGTAGCCGAGGCTGCGGTGAACCTCGCCGAGCGCACCGACGCGCTGGTCGACCACGGTGACGCATGTCTGGCACTGGCAATGGTTTTGAGCAGCGCAGGCGACGTCGCAGGGGCGCGAACCACCGCCGAGCGGGCGGCGAACTTGTACGACCGGAAAGGCGCTGCGGCACTTACCGAAAAGGCGCGCCGCATTTTCGGCGAGCGCCCTGAGACACCCGCACCGCCCAAGGTGCCGAGCCCCGAGCTGTCCAACGCCTGCGTACAGGCGGCCAGCCGGCTCATCGATGCTGTCAATTGCGAGGCCTTGGACGAGGTAGAGCAGCTGTTAGCCCCATATGTTTCCGTCGAGAGTCGCCGCAAGATCGTCGGCTTCCCGCGTAGCGACATCCCATCCAGCCAATGGCCCCAGGATATGCGGGGCTATCTGCAGACGGGCATGGTGCGCTACCTCGGCACGCCTCTGGCCGTGCGCGGCGACCGTCTTGCCCTCTTCCGGCTGGAGATGGGCACTGCAGATCTGAGTTCGGGGGCGCCGCAGGACGAGATGCTGCAGGTGGCGGGCCTGGACGAGGAAGGTCGAATAGCGCTGCAAGTGAAGTTCGACATCGAAGACATGGACGCCGCGCTCGCCGAACTCGACGCCGCGCACGCCCGATTCGAGGACCAGCGCGCACAAACGCCGCGGCTGGACAATGCGTGCGTGCGAGCGATCGCCAGCAGCGACGCTTGTCTCGATCGTGGGGATTGGGACGAGTTCGAACGGCGTTTCGCGGCCGATGGGTTCTTCGAAAGTCGTCGCAAAATGGTCGGTTTCAGTACGGCAGATATTCGGTCTGGTAAATGGCAACACCAGTTGAGAGGCCTCCTTGAGACCGGGGAAACGATTATTTACCGTCACGAGGCTGTTGCGGTGCGAGGCCAGCGGTTTGCCCTCTACCGAGCGGAATATGGCACCCCAGATGTGAGCCCAGGCGCAGCGCGACAGGAGGTGTTACAGCTATTCGGGATCGACGAGGACGGGCTGTGCGTGTATGAGGTGTGGTTCGACTCCGATGACATGGACCTCGCTCTCGCCGAACTCGACGCCGCGCACGCGCGTTTCGAGGGCGAGCAGCCGGCCACGAGGCAGCGGCTTGAGAACGCTGCAACCCAGGTGTACCAACGCATGTGGCAGTACTTTGAAGCCCGCGATTGGGCGGCCATAACCGAGATGGTTGCTGACGATGAGTTGCTTGACGATCGCCGGCGAGTGGTCAATTCCGGTATGCGACGGGGTCGCGAAGCCGGAATCGAAGAATTGCGGGCGGCGGCCGACATCGGCTTCACGATAACGATGGTGGGCATCATCGCGGCCCGCGGCGACTGTCTCGCTCTAGTGTGTGTTCGCGCGTCGGGGCGCGATCCCGATGCGATACAAAACGATGTCTTGCAAATCGTACAGGTCGACGCCGACGAACGGATTGCGGTCGTAATTACGTTCGACAGCAACGACTTCGATGCCGCCGTCGCCGAACTCGACGCCCGCTACCTCGCCGGCGAGGCTGCTGCCCACTCGCCCACCTGGCTTGCCATCACGCAAGCGTGCGCCGCCTTGAATCGACACGAACTCCCCGCGACAAAGCCCGACTTCGTAGACGTCGACCACCGGCCGATTACATCGTTCGGACCGGGAGACCTCATGTCGTACCTTGCTGCGGCGGTGGAGGACTCGTCGGAGATCCGGATCTACATAGAGACCGTTCACCGGATAAGCGATCGCGGGGCGGTCACCACCCACGTGGCAACCGGGACCTCAAGGGAGGGCCTCTATGCCGAGTGGCGAATGATCGATGTCTTTGCGGTCGAGGACGGCGTGATCAGTAGTGCTGAACTCTTCGACGAGGCAGACCTCGACGCCGCGATCGATAAGTTCGATGAACTCAGCCGACCGGCACCGCGGCTGGAAAACGCCGCAATACGTGTGTACGAGCGCCTTTGTTCCTGCGTTGCGGCCGGCGACTGGGACGTCGTGGCACAGATAACGGCCGAGGACGTTTGCGTCGACGATCGCCGGCGGGTGGTCAACGCCGGGGTCCAACACGGTCGAGACGCCAACATCAAAGATGCCCAGGCGACCGTTGATGTCGGCTTCACGCTGACGATGGTCGGCACCCTGGCAACCCGCGGCGAACGCCTCACCCTCTCACGAGTGCGCGTGTCGGGCAGCGATCCCGGCACGATTCAAAACGACGGCCTGAACCTCGTCGAGATCGACGCCGAGGAGCGAATCGCGGCGATCGTCGTATTCGACCTCGACGACTTCGAGGCTGCCTTCGATGAGCTTGATGCCCGCTACTGCACGGGTGAAGCCGCCGAATACGGGGGCACGTGGTCGGTGATCACGGAGGGTTACGCCGCGATCAACCGGGGCGAACTTCCCCGGACGACGCCGGATTGGGTCAACATCGACCATCGGCTTGGGACGTCGTTTGCGCCGGGCGATCTGCCCGCCTTACTCGCCGAGTGGAAACTCGCACCTGACGTGAGCAGCTTTTCGTCCATCGAAGTTGTGCATCGATTGAACAACCGCGGCGCTGTGATTATCTCCGTGTCGCATGAGACCTCACACGAGGGCATCGACGCCGAGTGGCGGACGATCAGCGTTGTCGCGGTCGAAGGCGACCTGATCAACCGTCTAGAAGTCTTCGACGAGGCAGAACTCGACGCGGCGATAGCCAGGTTCGACCAGCTCAACCGTTCGTCACCATCCGTTGAAAACGCGGCGAGTCGAGCGGCCGGAATCTATCTACAACGAGTCATTGCTCATGACTGGGACGCGATCGCAGAAATGTTGGCCGCCGATTTCTCCATGGACGATCGTCGTCACGTGGTGGGCGGCGGGATCCACCGTCGGGACACCGAGATCGTCATGTCGCAAGTGCAAGTCGACCTCGGCCTCATGCGCTCTGTGCCGACCGTCATCGCGGTCCGCGGCGAGCGCCTCGCGCTGAACCACGTCCACCACTCGGGGCGCAATCAAGAGCTAGAGCCATTCGTTGCTGAGATGCTGGTCGTCGTAGAACTCAACACAGACGATCGGATCGCAGCAGCCGTCGCTTTCGACCTTGACGAGTTCGACGCCGCCATCGAAGAACTCGATGCCCGATACCTGGCTGGCGAAGCAGCCGCGCATGTGCACGTATGGTCCACCGTCAGCGATGGCTTCACTTCTATGCGCCGGTACGAGTTGCCGCCGACGACATCGGACTGCGTCAGTATCGACCACCGACGGACAGCTGCGTTCGCCCCGGGTGAACTGAACGACTATTTCCGTGCCGCGTTTGACCTCACGACAGACCTGCGGATCTACATCGAGACGGTGCACCGCCTGAACGACGTCGGAGCGGTTTGCACCCATGTGACACATGGCGCTTCGCACGAAGGCTTCGAAGCCGAGTGGCGAGAGGTCGACGTTTTGATGGTCGAAGGCAACATCGTCAACCGTTGCGAGGTATTCGACGAGGCAGACCTGGACTCTGCGATCGCCTGCTTCGACGAACTTCAGCCGCAGACGCGACGGCTGGAAAACGCGGCAACCCAAGTGGCCGAAAGGTTTTGGAGATGCTTCGCGGCCCGCGACTGGGATGGCTTCGCCGAGACTTTGGCCGACGACTACTACAGCGACGATCGCCGTGCGATCGTGGGCTCGGGAACCCGCTATGGGCGAGATCGCGCGCTATCAAATATGCAGGCAATGGCCGACCTCGGTTTCACCAACGGGGTGACGACCGTTCTCGCGATCCGAGGGCGTCATCTCTGCCTCGTACGTTCCGTCTACACGGACAGCGGCCAAGCGGCAGCGAATGTCATCACCGACGTTCTCGGCCTTGTCGAGGTCAACGCCGATGATCGGGCTACTGCCATCATCGTGTTCGCCCTAGACGACTTCGATACCGCCATCGCCGAACTCGATGCCCGATACCTCGCCGGTGAGGCCGCCGACCACGCGGAGACTTGGTCGGTTATCGCAAAGTCCTACGCCGGGGTCAATCGCCAGGAGTTGCCCCCGACGACGTCGGATTGGGAAAATGTCGACCACCGGCGAGCTATCGCGTTCGCGCCCGGCGATCTGGAGGCATACCTCCGCACAACATTCGACAACTTCGTGCCGGACTTGCACGTCTACGTCGAAGTTGTGCATCAGCTCAGCAACATTGGAGCAGTGGTCACCCGGTTCGCGCGTGGAACCTCACGAGATGGTCTCCAAGCCGAGTGGCGAGAGATCGGCATTTCCACGGTAAGTGGCGACTTGATCACCCATTCTGAGATGTTCGACGAAACAGATCTCGACGCCGCGCTCGCCCGCTTTGAGGAGCTCAATCTGGCGAGGCCGCGACTGGAAAACGCCGCAAGCCAGGCAGGTGAGCGCTACTTGGCCCTTTTCGCGGCGCAAGCCTGGGACGCGATGGCGGGATTGCTGGCCGATGAGTATTCCAATGACGACCGCCGTCGCGTCGTTGGCGCAGGGGTACGACACGGTCGAGACGCCCAGATAGCGGACATGCGGACAGTCGCGGACCTGTGGACCACGAACGTCACCAGCACCGTCGTGGCGACGCGCGGAGGCCGCCTTGCCCTCATGCGGCTCACCTACTCGGACCGCGATCGCGCATCCGAAGCATTTCTCACGGAAGCACTCGGCGTTCTCGAGATCAACGCCGACGGGCGGATCGCCGCAGTTGTCTTTTTCGACCGTGACAACATCGACGCAGCCTTCAATGAACTCGACGCCCGATACGTCGCCGGCGAAGCAGCAGCCCACTCGCAGACGTGGTCGGTTATCGCGGCAAGCTACGCCGCGTTCAACCGGCACGACCTTCCCGTCGCGGACTGGGTCACCATCGATCGCCGACGGGCTACCCCGTTCGAGTCCAGCACCATGACCGAGACACTCCGCGCCATTTGGGATCTCACGCCTGACCTCAACATTCGGATCGAGACGGTGCATCGGCTCAACAGGTTCGGTGCGGTCATAACCCATGCGGCGTCGGGCACCTCGCCGGAAGGCTTCGAGGCCGAGTGGCGGGCGATCGACATCTTAACCGTCGACGACGACCGGATCACTGGTTGCGAAATCTTCGACGAGGCAGACCTCGACGCGGCGCTTGCCCGGTTTGACGAATTGTGCCCACCAACACCGCAGTTGGAGAATGCGGCAAGACGGGTGTACGAGCGCATGCAGGATCTTTTCGTGGCGCGTGATGAGGGCGCCATAGCCGAGATCCTGGCCGACGACATCTATACTGACGATCGACGTCGGATAGTGGGGGTTGGAGCCCAACACGGCCGGGATGCCGTGATCGCCGAGATGTCGGCAGTCGTCGAGGTCGGGGTTAGGAACCATACGTCGGAGATCGTTGCGACCCGCGGCGAGCACCTTGTCCTAAGTCGTGCGCGAACCTCCGGTCGGGATCAGCATGCCGAGGCCTTCCACGTCGAAGCCCTCGACGTCATTGAGATCGACACCGACGAACGGGTGGTGGCCCGGGTCGTATTCGACCCGGACGACATCGTCGCCGCCCTCGAGGAACTTGACGCTCGCTACCTTGCCGGCGAAGCCGCCGACCGCGCGCACACGTGGACGCTTATCGCAGGCCTTTATGCCGCGCTAAACCGGCACGAGCTGCCTGCGAGAACGCCAGACTTTGTTGACGCCGATCACCGTCGGTTGGCTTCGTTTGCGCCCGGTGACATCGTCGAATTCACCAGTTCCGCTTTCGATCAAATTCCGGACATCTCGTTCCGTATCGAAGCCGTGCATCGGTTGAGCAACTCCGGAGCAGTTGTCACCCAAGCACTGCGCGGGACCTCGAGAGGGGGCTTCGAGGCGGAGTGGCGCGAGATCCACCTCACGATGATCGAAGGCGACCTGTTCTGCTGCAGTGAAATCTTCGACGAGGCAGACACCGGCGCCGCGATAGCCCGCTTTGACGAACTTCAGCCGCAAACGCGGCGACCAACAAACGCGGCAAGCCAAGTCAATGAACGCTTCTGGGGTTATTACGCGGCCCGCGAATGGGACGCCATGGCCAGGCTGCTCGCCACCGACATCTCCTCCGACGATCGTCGTCGCGTCGTAAACGCCGGAATCCAGCACGGCAGGGATAACCAGATCGCAGACATGCGTGCCCTCGCCGCGGTTGAGTCGAACATCACGGTGACCGACATCGCCACCCGCGGAGAGCGCCTCGTCCTCACTCGTGTTTGTTCGTCGAATCGCGACCTGAGGCACGGGGAGTTCGACGTCGAGCTGCTGGCCATCGCGGAGATCGACGCCGACGATCGGATCGCGGCGACCATTCTGTTCGATGCCAACGACTTCGACGCCGCCTTCGAGGAACTCGACGCCCGCTACGTCGCCGGCGAAGCTTCCGCCTACGCCGACACTTGGTCGGTGATTGCCGGAAGCTTCGCCAGCTTCGTTCAGCACCAACTTCCCGCGATGACGCCGGATTCTGTGTTCGTAGATCATCGACCGCTGGTAACGATCGAGTCGGTGGATCTGGCCGCGTTAACTCGTTCCGTATGGGACGTCACCCCGGACGGCAAAGTCTCCGTTGAGGCGGTACATCGGCTGACCGAACTAGGAGCCGTCGTAACCCACGTGCTGAAAGGTATCTCGCCAGAAGGCTTTAACGCTGAGTGGCGGATGATCGATGTTTTCACGGTCGAAGGCAGCCTGCTCAGCCGCTGCGAAATTTTCGACGAGTCAGATCTCGACGCCGCGTTGGCAAGGTTCGACGAGCTCAGTCGGCCGACGCCGCGGCTAGAAAACGCGGCAAGCCGAGTGCATGCCCGCCTCAAGGCGTTCATTACGGCCCGGGACTGGAATGCGTTAACCGAGATCGTGGCCGACGACATTGCAATCGAAGACCGCCGTCGGGCCGTGAACTCCGGGATTCAATACGGTCCGGATGCCGCCATCGCGGACATGCGGGGCGCCATTGAGTTGGGACTCACGAATATCTCGTTGACCGTCACTGCGACCCGCGGCGATCGCCTTGAGCTCTCTCGTATGTATGTCTCGGGCGAAGATGCACCTGATGCGTTCGGCATCGAGTTTCTCAGCGTCTTCGAGATCAACGCTGACGGGCGCCTGGTGGCACGCGTCGGGTTCGACCCCGATGACATCGACGCCGCCCTCGTAGAACTCGACGCCCGGTACCTTGCTGGCGAAGCGGCCGCCCACGCGCACACATGGTCCGTCATCGCGAACGCCAACACAGCGTTCAACCGCCACGAGATGCCGCCGACGACGCCGGAATGGGTCAATATCGACCACCGGCCTGTGACAGCTTTCGGACCCGGCGACATGGAAGCCTACATCCGTGCCACATGGGACGTCGCGCCAGACATGAAAAACAGCATCGTGACCGTGCATCGTTTGACCGACCTCGGAGCGGTCAACACACAGATGACGCTTGGGACCTCGCAAGAAGGGTTCGAGGCCGAATGGCGAGAGATCGTGCTTTTGACGGTCGACGGAGACCTGCTCAACCGGATCGAAGTCTTCGAAGAGACCGACCTCGACGCCGCTCTCACGAGGTTCGACGAACTGCACCGCCCGGAGGCGTGAGCCTAGCCTGACCGGAGTCCCTCCTCGACCTTCTTGCCGAGATCTGCGTCCACATTGCGCCAGTACTCGAGCACCCGCGACAGGACCGGCTCCTTGACACCCTGAGACACGTGTCCAACGATGTTGTGCACCAAGCGGTCTCGCGCCGCGTCGTCGAGAACCTCACGCACCATGGTTCCGGCCTGGCCCCAGTCATCGTCCTCGGCGCGCAGGGTGTAGGCGGCGCGGATCATCTCGCCATCGGCTTGCCAGCGCACCTCGGCGGCCCGCGCCGGGTCCGCGTGCGGACCGCCATACGAGTTGGGTGCGTACACCGGATCGGAGACGTTCTTCATCCGCATCGCGCCGTCTTTGGAGTAGCTGTTGACCTCCACATGCGGCGTGTTGACCGGGATCTGCTTGTAGTTGGCACCCAGCCGTGCCCGGTGCGCGTCGGAGTAAGAGAAGCCACGGGCCAGCAGCATCTTGTCCGGGCTCAAGCCGGTGCCGGGCACGATGTTGTTGGGCTCGAAAGCCGCCTGCTCGATCTCCGTGTGGTAGTCGGTGACGTTGCGGTCAAGGGTCATCTTGCCGACGTCGATCAAGGGATAGTCGCCGTGCGGCCACACCTTGGTTAGATCGAATGGGTTGAAGCGGTAGGTCTTGGCCTCCTCGAACGGCATGATCTGCATTTTCAGCGTCCAGCTCGGAAAAATGCCGCCCTCGATCGAGTCATAGAGGTCCCGCTGGTGGTAATCGCCATCCTCACCGGCGAGCTGGTCGGCGTCCTCCTGGGTGAGGAAGTCGACGCCCTGGTCGGTGATGAAGTGGTACTTCACCCAGAAGATCTCGTCGGCGGCGTTGATCCAGCTGTAGGTGTGGCTGCTGTAGCCGTTCATCTGCCGCCAACTCTTGGGGATGCCGCGGTCACCCATCAGCCACGTCACCTGATGAGCCGACTCCGGCACCAGACTCCAGAAGTCCCACTGCATGTTGTGATCACGCACATTGCTTGCCTGCAAACGCTTTTGGGAGCGGATGAAGTGCTGGAACTTCATTGGGTCGCGCATGAAGAACACCGGTGTGTTGTTGCCGACCATGTCGAAGTTGCCCTCCGACGTGTAGAACTTCAACGCGAAACCGCGCGGGTCGCGCCACGTGTCTGGGCTGCCGCGCTCGCCGGCGACAGTGGAGAATCTGGCCAGCATGTCGGTTTTGGTGCCCGGCTGGAATACCGCGGCCCTGGTGTACTTGCTGACGTCGTTGGTCACCTCGAAATGGCCGAAGGCGCCGCCGCCCTTGGCGTGCGGCTGCCGTTCCGGGATGCGCTCCCTGTTGAACTGCGCCATCTGCTCGATCAGGTAGTGATCCTGCAGAAGGATCGGGCCGTCGGGTCCGATCGTCAGCGACCGTTCGTCGCTGGGCGCCGGGGCGCCGCCGTCGGTGGTGGTGTAACGCTCAGTCACGTATCTGCCTCCTCGCTTTTAGCTGCGCCGAAGGGCTGGCGGCGCACTATTGAAGGAGATACCCGCAAACGGCCCGAATTATCGGGGTTAGCTCGGCAATCAGAAAATTCAGTGATTGCGGAGCTTGGCGACCAACTTGTCCTTGGTCAGCCCCGAGTAACCCGTCACACCGAGTTCCTTGGCCCGCTTCTTCAGGTCGGCGACCGACCAGTCGTCGTAGGAGCCGGCCTTGCCGCCCTTGCGACCTACCGATTTCTTCCCGCGGGCAGCTGCGGCGTTCGAGATGCGCGCGGCTTTCTCTTTGGAGTTGCCTTCGCTTCGCAAATCCTTGTACATCTTTTCGTTCTTGATCGACGAATTTGGCACGATCCACCTCCAGCGATGTGATTTCTGATGGGCAGGATTCCCACCTCCACACCGCTGAAACAGCGTATTCAACAACCGACGTCACTCCGTTTCGGCGCAAGCGCTACGGGCGAATGACCCCGCGTAGTGGCATTAATCCGAGTTCGTTGTGGCTCATGAATCCAGGCGGCGCATCCACGACGGCCGGAATCGCGTTTGCCGGGCCCATGGCGGTCCAGGTGTAGCCGGGTAACGCATAGCCCCCGTCGGGATCCTTGGCCCCTTGCAGGATGAGCTCGGTGGATGAATCACCTTCGATAACAATGCGGTAGTGATAGTGCTGCGGCCAGTCCTCTTGCGGCTCAATAGCATCGAATGTATCCATTGTGTAGATCTCGTGGAAGATGACGAGCGGCTTGTTGTTCACCCATGACGTCCATTTATGGTGCTGTCGCGCGACGGTGCCTTTCTTGATCACGCCCTTGAACCCCGGCATGTCGCTTGTCTCGCCACCTTCGAATGGGATGTCGCGGGTGGCGACCCCGAGCTCGACCTCGGTGGTGTACCTGTCGATTGTCTTGCCCATTCCCTCGACGATCATCGCCATCGATTGTGCAAACAGCGGCCATGCCTGCCCCAGCAGGTTTGGGCCGTCCTCAAACCCGTCCGGATCACTTCCCATGCCCATCTCGTACAGGTACTTCAAGGTGTCCCTGCCGAAGTTCACCACCTCGTAGATGTGGATCGTGTCGATCTGGCTCACGATTCGAGCCAGCGTGAGAACGAGCAGGTCCCCTGCGAAACCGGGATTGACACCCCCGGCGTGGAACGAGGTGCCACCCTCGAGGCACGCCTGATGGATCTTGTCGATATCGGCCTGGCTGTGTTCGGTCCGGTACCACCACGCGCCACCCGACGCGACGACGTTCTTACCTGCGCGCAGCAGACGGCAGACCTCATCGGGGTCAGACCAAAGCGGCGCATAGAAGACGCAGTCGGCGTCCAGTGCCTCGATAACATCCTTGTTGTTGGTGGCGAACACACCGGTCGGCGCCTTGCCGCAAAGTTCGCCGGCATCCTTGCCGACCTTCTCAGGGCGATTGCACAGCACGCCAACCAGTTCATAGGAAGGGTTGTGGGCGAAATGGCGAAGCGCTATCGTTCCGACGTTGCCAACGCCCCACTGGATTACGCGGTACTTCTTGTCGACCGGCGACATGGTCGTCTTTGCGTGACCTTGCTCGACCGTCGTCATTGCTCCTCCTTCGATGTGATGATCACTGCTACTAATTGATCGACACTCCGGCATCGACTTTGAACTGCAGGCCGGTGACAAATCGCGATTCATCGGAGATCAGGAACAGCACCGCATTGCTGACGTCTACGGGTTCGATGCATGGGGTCGGCATAGCGTTGACGAACATCGGTATCAGGTCCGGACGTTCCTCGCCGAGAGTGGCGCCGAACGACGGCGGAACCATTCCGGTGGGCGTGCCGGTGGGATGCACCGAGTTGACCCGAATACTCTGCGCAGCAAGCTCATTGGCGAGCGCAATCGTCAGACCGGTCACGCCGTACTTAGAAGCGGTGTACGGAATCTGTAGCGGGAATCCCTTCATCGCACCGGCCGAGCTGATGTTGACCAGGCTGCCGCCACCCTGCGCGAGCAGATGCGGGATCGCCACAGCGCAGGTGTTCCACGCCCCAATGAGGTTCACATCGACCACTGTGCGCCAGTGATCGGAAGTTGTTCTGTCCCAAGGGGCGACGGTCAGCACACCGGCGTTGGCGACGGCACTGTCCAACCCGCCCAGCTCGTCGACCCCGTCGTCGACAGCTGAGCGCAATGCCGCTTCATCGCGCACATCGGCGACTCGGCTCACGCAGCGGCCGCCGTGCTCGGCGACCAAACGTACCGTCTCGGCTAAGTCGTCCTCGGTAGCCAAGTCGTATTCGATCTCCGGAAGGGATCGGCAGAGGTCGACGAGAATAAGGTCCGCACCCTCCTCGGCGAGTCTGACCGCGTGACTGCGCCCCAAACCGCGCGCGGCGCCGGTGATCAGCACTCGTTTGCCGGCGACCCGTCCGCTCGACGATGTAGATGCTGTCACCACATCAGCCCGCGAATGATTTCTGCCGGAGGGATGTCCTCGACGGCGATCAGCCCCTGGGGAGCGCGGCAGACCCAGTCAATCGCATTCACCACTCGGGCTGCGGTAGAAAGGCATCCCGCTTCGGTGACGTCCAGCCCCGGGTGCGACACGTGCGTGTTCAGCTCGACGCGAGGGTCCCCGTCGACCACGACTCGGTGGACCCCGGGATGGCCGTCGGGCGGGTATGCCCAGTCTGGTGCCGAGGCGGCGGTGAGGCGCGTGATGTGTTCCATGATGATCACCGGAACTCCGTCACGAACCCCTTCGACCGCGAACTTCACTGCGGACATCTGTCCCGGCTCGACGGTCGCCAGCTTGCATTCGATCCGTTTGTCGGTGTACCACGGCTCGATACGTTGCCGGACATCGTCGAGTTGCACTCCCAGCTGCTCGGCGAGGTTGCGAACCGCTCCGCCCCACATCGTGGTGAGCACACCCGGCAGGAACAGCATCGGCGTCTCGTCCTGGGCGGAGGTGCCGAAACCCATTGATTTGCCGGTGAACTCGTAGTCGTCGTAGTTCGCGTAGTCGAAGATCTCCTGAACGGTGATCGCACGCGCACGAGTGACCAGGCTCAGTGCGGAATGCACCTCGGTGTCGCCGGAATACCCGGGATCGATGCCGTTGACATATAGCGAGGCCTTACCGGCCTCGCAGGCTTGTTGTAGTGGTATCCGCAGCCAGTCGTCGGCCTGGTGCGGAGTCACCAGCCACACCATCGACGTCGCCACGATATTGATGCCCGCGGACAGGAACTTCGACATCTGCTCGATGACTTCTATCGGCCGGGTCTCCCCCTGCGCGGTGTACACCACACAGTCCGGCTTCAGCGCAATGAGCGCATCGATGTCGTCGGTCGCGATGACGCCGGTCGGCTCGCTCAACCCGCACAGTTCGGCGGCGTCACGCCCGATCTTGTCCGGGCTGGCGGCATGCACACCAACCAATTCCAGATCGGGGCGCCCGATGATCGCCGGTAAGGAATGGACACCGACATTGCCGGTCGAAAATTGAACTACTCTGCGCATCCTGCGTTCGTCCTTGATCAGTAGTCGGGAATCGGCAACGGCGAATTGTTGGAGTCGATGCCGCCATCCACATGAAAGATCGCGTTGGTCGCATAGCAGTCCCGTGTCGACAGATAAACGCACAGCCGACCAAGGTCGGCGACGTCGCCCAGGCGATGCAGCGGTGTCGCTTCCTGCATCTTCTCCTGCGATCCGGGCATCATGTCCAGGCTGCCCCGCAGACCGTCAGTGGCGAAGGAGCCCAGGGCTATCGCATTGACCCGGATCTTCGGCGCAAGCTCCTGTGCCATCGCACGGGTAAGCGCTTCGAGGCCACCCTTCGCGACGCAATACGCCGTCAGCGCACGGATGCCGAAACGTGCTGAGCCAGAAGAGATGTTGACGACGTTGCCGCGGCCGGCCTCGATCATGTGGGGCGCCACGAGCTGGCTCATGATGAACGCCGATGTCACACACCAGTCGAAGGTGTGGCGGAAGTCCTCATCAGTGATGTCGAGGAAGCGCGCGTAGGTCGAACCCCCGACGTTATTGACCAGGATGTCGATGCGCCCGAAGCTCTCCATCGCCGCGGCCACAACTCGCTCGCCGTCGGGGCGGCTCATCGCATCCGCGACGATCGCCAGTCCCCTACCGCCGGCATCTTCGATACCGGCGATGGTTCCGTGGATATCGGATTCCGTACGCGCGGTGCCGACTACGGTTGCGCCCGCCTCCGCCAGGACCCGCGCAATACCCTGCCCGACGCCCTTTCCGGCGCCGGTGACGATCGCGACTTGGCCGTCGAGATTGAATTGTTCAAGCGCCATCGCAATCCTCTCGCCCGCATCGTGTCGTGCTCATCTAACAAATAAAACTGACTAAAGTCAACGGAATGAGGTGCGCAGATGGCCGCCTCGGCAGCTATTCTGCACAGTGGGTGGGCAATCCAGATCAGAGGAAACGCATTATGGCAACGGTGGAAAAGCCGTCGGCGCGCGAGACCAAGCGTCTACAGACGCGGGAGCGCCTATTGGGAGCTGCCATCGCCGAGTTCAAACGAGACGGCATGGCGGACGCCGACGTCGGATCGATCGTCACGGCCGCCGGGGTCGCACACGGCACTTTCTTCTTTCATTTCCCGACCAAGGAACACGTGCTGCTGGAACTCGAACGGCGCGAAGAGGAACGCATCGCCAAGCAACTCGACCGCTATGTGGGCGACGCACATGATCTTTCCTCCACGCTCAAAGAAGCAGTTCGACTCATCTTGGGTCTGGAGCGCCGCCTCGGCGCCAGTCTCTTCAAAGACTTTCTTGCTCTGCACTTCTCACAGACCCGTCCCGCGGATGAAAGCAAGGAGCATCCGGTCATCGTGCGGGTCGCCCAAGAGATCGAGCAAGCCCAGTCACTGGGTCACGTTGCACCCGAGGTCGTTCCGGTGAACAGTGCGGTGTTCTTCCTGTTGGGCCTCTACGCGCTGCTGACCACCACCCACGATTGGCCTACGCAGGGAGCGATGCTCGACGACTATGTGGCCAGCACGCTGCGTAGCCTCCTACCCAGAAAGTGATTGACGACAGTCAGTCTCTGCGGGAAGATCGGGCCAGCCGATCGGTAGGAGGAGTTCGTTGAATTCGCCCACGTTGACCGCCGCAGGCAGCCAGCTCGACGAACACTACGAGCAGTCGCGCCTCGCGCAGCGGCAGGCCGACAAGTGGCTCATCTCGGGCAGCATCCTCATCGGCACCGCGGCCCTCGGCATCTTCGGCCTCCCCCTGTTTCTCCGGGGGGTGTGGCTACTGCGCAAGGCGCAGCGCGACGGCTTGTCGGTCCGCCCGATGCTGGTGACGTTGCTCGGGTACCTGGTCATCATCGACGCCGCCATCAACACAGTCGGATGGGCGCTCGACCTGGTTGCCAACCACACCATCCTGGCCCGAATCCTGTTGAATGGCTGGGGCGCAATGTTCGACGCCGGCTACTTCTGGCACTACAACGAGCTGTGGGTCGGCGGTGCGGCGGGGCCGGGTGAGAAAGCACTTGAAGTGGGCCTGATCCTCACGGTGTTCACCATGCGGATCGCGGCCGCGATCGGCTTCCTGCAGATGAAGCGGTGGGGCCACCAGTGGATGGTGATCACCTGTTGGATGGGCGTGCTGATTTGGTGCGTCTATGTCTTCAACATGACGATGTTCGCTGACGTGCGCTATGCCGGGGTCATTGTCCCCGTCGTCGGTTGGTGGCTCTACGACATCTTCTACATCAGCCCGTTCCTGGCGATTCCCTATCTGCACTCCGTCAACCGCGAGATTTTCACCGACTGACGTCGCTTTCATTGACTTTAATCATTGACCTTGGTCAGTAATCACGCTACAAATGCTAGACCATGACACCACCGGTCAAGGCCACCGCACGCGAGGTGCGTAGGCGACAAACCCGGGAACGCATCCTCGGCGCGGCGATCGCCGAGTTCAAGCGCTCCGGGATGACGGGCGCCGATGTCAATACGATCGTCTCAGCCGCGGGCGTCGCGCACGGAACGTTCTTCTTCCACTTCCCCAGCAAGGAGCATGTGCTTCTCGACCTGGAGTCCCGCGAAGAAGCGCGCATGGCCACGGAATTCGCCGAATATCTCGAGGACGCACACGAACTTGCAGCCGTGTTGAGCGAAGTCGTCCATCTGGTGACCGGCCTCGAGCAGCGGCTCGGTTCGCTTCTTTTCAAAGAACTTCTGGCGCTCCATTTCTCGCCGACGCGCCCCAGCAAGGATGACTGGAGCGATCACCCGGTGATCGTTCTGCTGGTCGATGAGATCGAGCGGGCGCGAGGCGACGGCGAAGTGCATCCGGAAGTGGACGCCTTCTACAGCGCGACGTTCTTTCTGCTCGGCATCTACGGCGTACTCACCACAACCGACAACGCCGACAAGCGCGACACGATGCTGACGAAGTTGATCGCTACCGCCGTGCGCGGTCTGGAGGTCCGATGACGCGATCGTGCGTGTGACAACCCGTCAACAAGGAGGTCTGAAGTGGATTGGGTCTGGGAGATCCTGCGGTATGTCGCAGCCTGGGGAGGGACAGGGCTGGTCATCTGGTTCTGGTACTGGATGTTTTCGAATCTCGGCACGTTCTGAGCGTCGATGATCAAGCTTTCCGACACCGACGCCATGGCGCTCGAACGCAGTTGCGCCGTAACGGCTGTCGCCATGAGCGGGCGGCGCCGCGAGGGCGTGCGCCTGGTGACCGGCGAGCGTCGCGAGTTCAGCTTGAGTTCGCAACTCGATTTCGTGCACGTCCCTTACCCATCGATCGAAAGGGACTGGACGCGCAGGACTCTGACATGCGGTGTGGCCCTGCAATGTTCACCGTCAAAAGAACGAATCACCGCGTTTAGGCTGAACGAACTGTCAGCGCGCGAACTGCGTGCGGTAACACTCGTCGAGGCCAGCGTGGCCCTGGGGTGGATCGCCTCGAACTGGCCCGGACTGCTCGTGGAAGCGCACCGGGTGCTGCCTGACGTCCCGACGTTGCCGGCCGACACGGACGCTGACGAGATGGTCAACCGGGCAATCTCGATGTCACGCACCGCCGCGTCGCTGAGCGTTCATCCGCTCTTGGGTCGTTTGCCCTTGGCCTACACCGCGCCGCAGGGGTTGTCCGACAAGCTGCGGCGCTCTTTCGGCAGAATGCCGTGGACCACAACGCAAAAACGCCTGCCCCGCCCGTACTCCGTTCCGGTCGGCGGCGACGGCGGGGTGCGCAACCCCAACCTGCCGCCACCCAGCCGGCCTCAGGACAACGACCTCGATATCACACCACAGCACCGCCCGGGCATCCCCTACCCCGAGTGGAACTCCTGGACAAAGAGTTTCATGCGGGACCATGTTGCTGTTCTCGAACGCACGCATGCCACCCCTACGCGTTCACCGGGCCCGGTGTCCGCAGAGCTGCGGAAATGGTTCGAAGAACACACCCACCGGGCGATGAAGAACCGCCTCGAGGACGGCTCCGACCTCGACGTCGAGCAATACGTGAGCCACTACATCGACCTCGCGACTGGCGAAGCAATCGAACCGCGCATCTTTCGCGATTTGCTGCCCACCAGCCGCGACGTCACAACAGCGCTATTGCTTGACGGCAGTTCGTCATTGGGTGTGCACGGCGGACGGATCTTCAAATTGGAGTTGGCCTGCGCCGACGCTCTGTCAAAAGCGATGACGCTCGCGCGGGAGCGCCACGGAATTTTCGTCTTCACCGGCAACACGCGACACCGCGTCGAAGTCAATTGCCTCAAGGACTTCGAAGATCGGCGGTTCGTGCCGCCGGGCCGATCGGGTCTGGCCACCGGCGGCTACACCAGGCTCGGTGCACCATTGCGCCACTTGACCAGTCGGCTTCTTGCTCAGCCCTCCGAGCGGCGGCTGCTCATCGTGATCGGCGACGGCCTGATCTCCGACGAGGGTTACGAGGGCCGTTATGCGTGGGCCGATGTGGCGCATGCGGTCGAGGAAGCCAACGACGCGGGCGTCGCCATCTACTACCTGGGTGTCGGGCCGACCCGCGTCGACCCGCTGCCCGAAGTTTTCGGACCCCTTCGCTCCCAACGCATCCGGCGAGTCGAGGAGCTTCCGCGGGTGCTGGCCCACGTCCACCGGGAGCTGGTGACCGCATGACCACCGATACCTATTACTCGAACGGCAACGAAGTCCAGTTGTTCGAGCAGGCCTATCAGCAGCGGCTGCCGGTGATGCTCACCGGCCCGACCGGCTGCGGCAAAACACGGCTGGTCGAGCACATGGGCCTGCTGCTCAGCCGGCCGGTGGTCACGATCAGCTGCCATGACGATCTGACCAGTTCGGACCTCGTGGGCAGGTTCATGGTGACCGGCGGCGATGTGGTGTGGACCGACGGCCCCCTGACCCGGGCGGTGAAAGCCGGCGCGATCTGTTATCTCGATGAGGTGGTCGAAGCACGCCACGACTCGCTGGCCATCCTGCATTCGCTGACCGACCACCGCCGTGCTCTCTACCTCGACCGGGCAGACGAAGTCGTCGAAGCGCCCGAGACCTTTATGCTCGTCTGCTCCTACAACCCGGCCTACCGCAGTTCCCTCAAGGAACTCAAGCCGTCGTTTCGCCAGCGCTTCGTGACGCTTCCGATGCGGTATCTGCCCGCGTACCGCGAAGCCGAGGTGATCGTCGCCGAAGCGGGCATCGAGCTTTCAACCGCGAGACGGCTTGTTGCCTGTGCCGCCGCGATCCGGACCGCCGACCACGCCTTCCACTTCGAGCCACCGTCCACCCGCGTCCTTGTCACCGCCGCGCAGCTGATCGCCGCCGGCGCAACCGAATTAGAGGCGGCCGAGGCCTGCATCCTGGCGCCACTGTCGACCGACGGTGCCATCGGCGACGGCTTACGCGAGGTCGCCGTCGCCAGCCTCTCCACCGCCGACAGCTCGCGAACGTCGCACTAGTAGAACCGGGAAGGGAGCCACCACCATGGATCAGAAGGAACGACAGCGCAAGAAGGCACTCATCATCTTGCAGATCGTCATTTACGGCTACCTGCTGCTGATGTTTGGAATTCAGCTCTACATGTCCTTCGCGCGCGGCTGGTGGGAATTGTGAACTCACCTTTACTGAGCGGCAAACCGGCATCCGATGAATCGGTCAGCCTCGAGGACCATCACGACGAATCCCGTCTCGCACAGCGCCGGGCCGACAAGTGGATGATCGTCGGCGCGGCCTTGATGGGGATGTGGGCGCCGGGCCTGATCGGCTTCCCCATCTTCATGCGCGGAGTCTGGTTGCAGCGCCAGGCTTTACGGGCGGGTCTGTCGGTGCGGCCGATGATCGTCACCTTGATCGGTTATCTCGTGTTGATCGACGGAGCACTCAACAGCCTGGGCTGGGCGCTGGATCTGGTCGCCAACCACACATTGATCAACCGGGTGCTGATGGTCGGCTGGGGCAACATGTTCGACGCGGGTTACTTCTGGCATTACAACGAACTGTGGGTCGGCGGCGCCGCGGGCCCCGGTGAGAAAGCCTATGTGGCGGGGCTGATTTTGACGGTGTTCGCGATGCGCTGTGCCGCGGCAATCGGCTTCCTGCAGATGAAGCGGTGGGGCCACCAATGGATGGTCATCACTTGCTGGATGGGCGTGGTGATCTGGTGCGCCTACGTGTTCAACATGACGATGTACGCCGACGTGCGCTATGCGGGGGTGGTCTTCCCCGTCGTCGGCTGGTGGCTCTACGACATCTTCTACATCACGCCGTTCCTGGCCATCCCGTACCTACACACGGTCAATCGCGAAATCTTTACCGACTGAACAGTTTAAGGAGAGCACCGCTGTGACTTCCCCCTCATCCGCACCGGCGTCCACCGAGGACAAGGACCCGGCCGACGATCTGCCCCCGGGCACCACGCCGTATTACGCCAGGATGCACAAATACATCAAGAGGGCCGTCATCGTCTGTCTGGTCGCCCTTGTCATCGAAGGCGCCTTCACGCTGCCCTTCATGGCGGTCTATTACGGCTATCCGACGCTGAGCCTGACTCAGATCTGCAGTGAATTGCTCAAGGTCCGCTACTCCGACGACACCTTGGAGTGCAAGGTTCCTTATCCAATGTTGGGGCCCCCCGAGGGCGCCGAGGGCAAGGACACCGCCCGGGACCAGTGGGGCATCCAGCCGGTTCCGAAGTACCACCGGCTGAAATTCCGCGAACTGGTGCGCATCCACGACGCACGTGTGGCCCGGCAGGCCGCCCAACAACATGGCGCTCCGGCTCCGTGACCTATCGAGTAGTTCAGTGGACGACGGGCAACATCGGCAAGAAGTCGGTACATGCGATCGTCGAGAACTCGCTGCTCGAACTGGTCGGATGCTACGCGTGGTCGCCGGACAAGGTCGGGCGCGACGTCGGCGAATTGTGCGGCATCGAACCACTCGGCGTACTGGCCACCGACGACGTTGACGCCCTGATCGCGCTCAAGCCCGATTGCGTGGCATACAACCAGATGTTCGCGGACGTCGACGATTTGGTTCGCATCCTCGAGGCCGGCATCAACGTTGTCACCACGTCCGAGTTCATCACCGGCCATCGACTCGGCGACGGTCGCGAACGCATCCTCACGGCCTGCGAACTCGGTGGGTCGACGATCTTCGGCAGTGGCCTGAATCCCGGCTTCATCGAGCTCTTCGCGATCGTTTCTGCGGGGCTATCGGACAGGATCGACCGGGTGTCGATTGTGGAATCGTTTGATACCACGATCTACAACTCGCCGGAAACCGAGAAGATCATGGGGTTCGGATACCCGATCGACTATCCGGACCTGCTGGCGGTGACCGAGCAGGGGTCGGGGATCTTCCGCGAAGCCGTCCTGATCGTCGCCGATGCGCTGGGCGTTGAGCTCGACGAGATTCGTTGCGAGGCCGAGTACGCCCAGGCCACCGAAGACGTCCACCTGCCCGGGGACTGGGTCATCGCCAAGGGTTGCGTCGCGGGAATTGACGTGAGCTGGAAGGGCTTTGTCGGTGAACGTGACGTCGTCGAGGTACGTGGGGTCTGGACCAAGGGTCAATCGCTGGAGCCCATTTGGACGATGGGATTCGGATACAACATCACCGTCGAGGGCCGACCGACGATAAAGACCACGCTGGCGTTCGAGCCGCCTGCAGATTTTGTCGCAGAGACGATCGAGGAATACATCCTGCTCGGTCTGACCATCACGGCAGTGCCGGCCATCACCGCAATACCGGCCGTCGTGGCGGCGCCGTCCGGCATAGCGACCTACAACGATCTGCCATTGCTACTTCCCCGTGGAGTCCTCAATGTCTGAACAGCAATATCGCGTCATTCAGTGGATGACGGGCGACGTCGGACGAGTCGGGGTCCGTCACTTCGCGGACAATCCCTTGTTCGATCTCGTCGGCGTACTAGTGCATAGCGAGGACAAGGTCGGCAAGGATGCCGGCGAGATCGCGGGCATAGGGCCGATCGGAGTGATCGCGACCAACGACATCGAGTCAACCGTTGCCTTCGAAGCGGATTGCGTGTTCTACACACCGATCATCATGGATGTCGATACCGTCTGCCGACTTCTGCGCTCGGGCAAGAACGTCGTCACCACGAGCGGCTTCTTCCATCCGACGGACGACTTCCGCGAGGGCGGTGACCAGATAAGCGCCGCCTGCCAGGAGGGTGGGACCTCTTTCCATGCCGGGGGAATCCATCCGGGCTATGCGGGTGACATCTTGCCGCTCACGCTGGCTCGCGTGGTCAGCAAGATCGACCAGATCCGCGTCTACGAAGTCGTGAACGTGCTGACCGATGCACCCTCAGATCACATTGATTGGCTGGGTTTCGGCAAGGAAAGGGACAAATTCCTCGCCGAGCCAACGATTCTGGGCTTCGGAATGACGTTCTTCGCGCAGTCGATGCACATGATCGCCGACGGCCTGGGCGTGCACATCGACGAGGTGACCCCGGATCTCAAGGCCGCCGTCGCGACCGAGGACATTACGCACGAAATGGGCTCGATTGCCCGCGGCACGGTCGCCGCACAGCATCACGAATTCACCGCGTGGGTCGATGGCCGACCGCTCATCATCTTTCATGCGATCTACACGACCTGCGGTCCGGAACATCTTGATACGGCCTGGGATTGGGGCAAGACGAGGTACCAGATAGTGATCGATGGAGATCCGCCGACCGAACTGACGCTCGAAGGCGCGGCACAGCCGGACGGCACCATGGCCCATCCTGGCTACAACTGGACCGCGATGGGCGCCATCAACGCGATCCCCGACGTCTGCGACGCACCACCGGGATGGCTCACCCATCTGGACCTCGGGCTGATCCGGCCGCGCGGGCTGGTGCGCAAATGACCGGTGAACCCAGCTCGTTGCGGCTGCATCACGTGACATTTGCCGTGGGCCTCGAACGCCTGGACACCGTGACAGAGTTCTTCACCGAACTCGGGTTCACCCTCCAGCCCGCCGAATTGACCGAATCCGGACTGCAGATCCGCCTGGACTGGGAGCGAGGCATCGAGCTGATCAGTCCGATCGCCGGATCGTCCGCGTCGGTCGCGGCCTCCGTCAACGAGTTCCTCAACGAACACGGCGATGGTGTCTACACCGTGGTGATTCAGGTTCCGGGGGCGTCAGCAGCCGAATCTGTCGCCGTCCGCTATGGCGCTGCGACGCGCTACCGGTTTCACCTCGAGGGTGGCGGCACCCATGTGGACGAGAACGAACTATCGGTTCTCGGCCTGCCGCTGACCTTGCTGGACACCAACATCCCGTGACGAAGCCATCAGCTAGGAGATGTCGTGACTGTTGACGCGGCCAGGCCGAGTATTTTCAACGCCGGACTACCCACCCTGAGTTATGACCTCACCGACACCCCGCAGCAGATCTATCCGCAGTTCCGAGCAGCGCTGCAAGAGGCCCCAATCGCATTGGGGCCCATTGGCCCCGAGATACTCTCCTACGAACTTGCCCGGACGGTCCTTCGCGATCCACGCTTCGTCATCCCTCCGGGGATTCATCTCTCCGCTCACGGCATCACGTCGGGACCGTTGTGGGACAGAGTCACCCACAGCATTTTGAACATGGAAGGCGACGAACACCGTCGCCTGCGCAGCCTCGTGTCCAAAGCTTTCACACCGCGGGCGACCGCGGGCATGGACGACACGATCCACACCGTGGTCAACGAGCTCATCGATCGCGTCGCGGACTCGGGCCGCTGCGAATTCGTCGCGGACATCGCACGGCCGTATCCCATCCCGATCATCTGCGCGTTGCTCGGTGCGCCTCGTGAGGACTGGCAACAGTTTTCACGGTGGGCCGAGGACATCTTCAAGATCGTGAGCTTCGACTGCGATCTCACCGCGGAGGAGCCCGTCATCCTCAAGGCGTGGGGTGAGTTCGACAACTACATCGACGACATGGTCGCGCGTCGGCGCCGACACCTGACCGAAGATCTGTTGTCTGAGCTGATCGGCATCGAAGATGCGGGCGACCGCCTTAACGCCGGCGAATTGCGCATGTTGGCGTTCAGCATTTTGGTGGCCGGCACCGACACCACCCGCAGCCAACTGGCCGCATCCATGCAGGTGCTGTGTGATCACCCAGAGCAGTTGGCGCTGCTGCGCGACCAGCCCGAACTGGCGATGCGCGCCGTCGAGGAGACCATGCGACACTCGCCGTCGATGTGCAGCACGGTGCGGAGCGTCACTGACGACGTCACCATCGGCGACTACACGTTCCCCGCAGGCACTTTCATCTTGGTGAACACATACGCGGCCAACCGCGATTTCGCCGTCTACCACGATCCGACACGCTTCGACATCACCCGTGACGAACCTCCGCCGATCCTGACATTCGGCGGCGGGGTGCACTACTGCCTCGGCGCCAACCTGGCGCGCCGCGAACTCGCCGAAGCGCTCAAGGTCCTCGCCCGGCGCCTGCCGAACCCCAGGAGCGCCGGACCGGCGCGATGGAAGCCGCTACTGGGCATGAGTGGGCCGACCAGCCTGCCCATAGAGTTCGATGCCGAATAGCGGGAATGACATGGCGATCGACACAGCCTCAACCAGCGTCTTCGACGCAGACCTGCCGACGCTCGCCTATGACGTCACGGAGACGCCGTTCGAGGTGTACGGCCGCCTGCGGGAGGCTCAGCAGCAGTCCCCGGTCGTGATGGGACCTGTTGGCCCCGAGGTGCTTTCCTACGAGTTCGCACGGGCGCTGCTGCGCGACAACAGGTTCGTCATCCCGCCGGGCATCCACCTCACAGCGCAGGGTGTGACGTCAGGTCCGTTGTGGGACAAGGTCGTATCGAGCATCATGTGCAAGGAGGGCACAGAGCATCATCGGCTGCGCAGCCTGGTGTCGCGGGCATTCACGCCGCGCGCGACAAGCCGTCTGCGGGACACGATCGACGACGTGATCAACAACCTGTTCGACCGGGTGGACGACGCCGGCCGATGCGATGTAGTCGCCGACATCTCGCGGTCCTATCCGATCCCCATCATCTGCGCACTGCTCGGGGCGCCCCCGGAAGACTGGGCGAACTTTGCAGAGTGGGCCGAAGACATCTTCAAACTCGCCAACTTCGAAAGCAATCTCATCGAGGAAGCGGACGCCGTGATGAGGGCGTGGGCCCAACTTGACGGCTACGTCGACGAGATGATCACCGAACGACGGAAGAGCCTGACCGACGATCTGCTCTCTGAGCTCATACGCGCCGAAGACCACGGAGACCGTCTCAACGCCGACGAATTACGCATGACGGTGGCCAGCCTGCTGCTGGCTGGAACCGATACCACCCGAAATCAGCTGTCGGCGTCGGTACAAGTCTTGTGTGATCATCCCGAGCAGTGGGCGATGTTGACCCAGCAGCCCGAGCTGGCGATGCGCGCGGTCGAGGAGAGCATGCGGCATTCACCCGCCGTGTGCAGCACAGTTCGTACCGTATTGGAGGACGCGACCTACGACGGCTACACGTTCCCCGCCGGTACCTTCATCATCCTGAATACCTTTGCCGCCAACCGTGATCCGCAGGTGTACGACGATCCGGACAGCTTCGACATCACCCGCGAGACAGCGCCGGCAATCTTGACCTTTGGTGGTGGCATCCACTACTGCCTGGGTGCGAACCTGGCCAGAATGGAGCTGGCCGGGGCGCTCCAGGTTCTCGCTAAACGGATGCCGAATCCCCGCCGCATCGGCCCGGCGCCATGGAAGCCGATGCTCGGCCTGAGTGGACCGATCGAGCTGACCGTCGAGTTCGATAGCGCGACCGCCGCGCAACCTAAGGAGACTCAGTGAGCGACATGAGATTCGATGGCAGAGTTGCCATCGTGACCGGCGCCGGCGGCCAGCCGCCCAGCCTGGGTCGGTCGCACGCCAAGCTACTCGCCGAGCGCGGCGCCAAGGTTGTGGTCAACGATCTCGGCGTCGGCCCGGACGGGCGCGGCATCCTCCGGGCGGATGCCGAACAAGTCGTCGACGAGATTCGGGCCGCGGGCGGTGCGGCGGTGGCCGACCAGCACAGCGTCGCCGACGAAGACAGCGCGCGCGAAGTCGTCCAGACCGCGCTCGACACCTGGGGTCGCCTCGACATTCTGGTGAACAATGCCGGCGTCGCGTTCATCGTCCATTTCGATGAGATATCGAGCGCCGACATCCGCAAAGTGATCGACGTGCACCTGATGGGCACGCTGTGGATGTGCCGTGCGGCTTGGCCGTTCATGCGTGACGCCGGCTACGGCCGGATCGTGAACACCACATCGGGGGGGATGTTCGGGCAGGAAAACCTGACCATTTATGGCACCGCCAAGGGTGGGATCTTCGGGTTGACGCGGGGGCTTGCGATCGAAGGTGCCCCGAGCGGTATCAGGGTCAATTCCCTTGGACCGGCAGCGAACACGTCCGCCATGCACCACCTCCACGAGGCCTGCGCTTTCACGACCATGATGGAGGAACACTTTCCGGCCGACCTCGTATCGCCGGCAGCGGCGTACCTTGCTCACGAGGAATGCGAACTCTCCGGGGCCTACCTGGAGGTCGGGGCCGGAAACGTCGCGATGCGGGTTTTCGGCATGAATGCCGGCTACCACGACGTCAAACTGGACATCGAGAGAGTGCGCGACAACCTCAGGGCCATCGTGGACAAGTCCACGACAACCATCATCCCGGACTTCTGGGAGGCGTCCCCGGGTGCGGGTGGGGCCGCGCAGCTGGGGATCGTCCCGAAGCCCTACGAAGCGGTGTGAGGTAACGGCTGATGCCCTACGAAATCGATCGCGGCGTACTGCTCAAGGTCGCCCAGGAGGTTGTGGGTCTGCCGCTGGAAAGCGGCGAGCCTCTGACGCGCGCGACCCAGTTGCTCGCCGACGAATATCCCGATCTGATCGATCCCACGCCGGGTCGCTGGGTCGGCATTAAGGCGGGCGGCATCCTCGGCAACATCGAGTACGGCAGGGGCGCCGTGGCCACCACGCTGCCGTTCGCGATGGTGGACACGCTGTTCCTGTCGCTGGAATTCGGGTCCGTCCGCAGGTCGACCGTCGAGTTCATCAAGCTGGTCAGGAAACGGGTTCGCCCGTGAAAATTGCTCATGTCTGTCAGAGGAGAGGCCATGCTTCAGGATCGGAAAGTCCTAGTGACCGGCGCGACCGGTCAGATCGCTGGTCCCATCGCTGAGAACTTCGCGGCAAGCAATGAGGTGTGGTGTGCCGCGAGATTCTCCGACCCGGCGCGCAAAACGCAACTCGAGGCATTGGGCGTGAAGACGGTGCTGTGGGACATGGACTCCGGCGATATGTCCGCGCTACCCGACGACTTCACCCACGTCGTGCATTCGGCGCTTCATGTGAGTCCGGACTACGACGAGTCGATCACCAACAACGCTGAAGCATCCGCTCTGTTGATGCAACATTGCCGGAAAGCCGAGGCATTTCTGCATGTTTCGAGCACGTGCGTGTACAAGCGGCACGACGATCATCCCGATCACCTGTATGCCGAGACCGACCCGCTAGGCGGCCTCGCCAGCTATGCAGAGGTGTACCCGGTGATCAAGCTGACTTCGGAGGGATCCGTGCGCGCGGCTGCCCGAATGCTCGATCTTCCCACAACGATCGCGCGGATGAATGTGGGATACAGCTGGACCGGCCACGGCGGGCTACCCGTGATGATGTACCACACGATGAAGGCGGGCCAGCCCTGGCCCGTACCGATCGGTTACTTCAACGTGGGCTCGCCGATCGGCGGTGTGGATATCGGTTTACAAGCGCACAAGCTGCTCGAAATCGCCTCCGTCCCAGCCACGGTCGTGAATTGGGGCGGCGATGATGCCGTCTCGGATGGCGAGATGGGCAAGTACGTCGCAGAGCTGACAGGCATCACCTTGAACCTCGCCGAGAGCCCAATCAGCTTCGACTCGTTCCCCTCGGATAACAGTCGCCGTGAACAGCTCATCGGCAAGTGTTCGACGCACTGGAAAGATGGGATCCGAGACACTTTCGAGCGCCTCGGAATACTCGCGACTTAGCGGGCCCGCGGAAAGCTGACCGGTGCAAGCGCCTTCAGAAGGTCAATGTCAGCGGATGGGCTAACGTTCCGGTGCACGTAACCCGCGGACCATCAACGCCTTCGGTGAGGATCCCATCTTGACGGAGTGGGTTCCCTCATAGCCGATGGAGGTCTGCCCTGGCGATAGGGCGCCCACGGGACGAATCGATTGCCTCACCGGTCGCTGCGTCGTGTTCGGATAGCGGCGACGGGGTCAACTCGGCATGCAGGGTCCGTCCATACTTGAACCGCATCAGCCGGTGTACCGACGGGACCACCACGCCATGAAGGACGGGATACTTGCGCCGCAGCAGCCGAGCTGCTTGTCGGTACTCGGCTCCCTCCAGCAGCCGTGCCCGCGCCGGCAGCATCGGGCCGATCGGCTTGCCTGCCATCGTCGCCGAGCCGAATTCGACGGTCGGGTTGCGCCGAATCCGTCGTGCCTTGATCGCTTGCTCGTACGTGCGGAAGTACGCACGGTCGCCATCCACCGCGATACTGACGGGACTGGTTCCAGCGGTCCCATCCTTGCGAAATGTGGTGAGCCTGATGGTCTTTTGCCGAACGAACGGGACCAGCCGCGGGTCCGTCGCCACGCCGACGTTGCCCAGGACGTAGTTGAGCTGACGTAACCGCAGCACGAACGCGATGATCAACGCCACCGACGCCGCGCCTAGCGCCCAGGCTTGCAGGGCCGAACCGCCGAGGTCGAGGTCTACGGCATGGTTCACGGTGTGCACGGTGTTCGCCACGATGTACCCGGCAAGCACGGTGGCCAACGCATCCGACCAGATCAGCGCGAGCAGCAACAGAACGCCAAGGCCCACCTGGAATGCGCCGACATCGTGCACGAAGTGCTCATGTGCCGGGAACCCGACGGCCTCGGCGAACGAGCGGGGATCGATCAGACACCAGACCCCTATCCCCGTGGTGAGCAACCCTAGTAGTGCCGTGATCGTGACCAGGTACACCCGTGCCGGGGTGCCGATGGGAATCATGCGCCGTCCTCCAGTCGTTTCGTCCACAACTGCTAGACGAGGCTGCACGTCGATGTGTGACAGGCGGCGGTGGCGCTTAGAGGTTGCGGGACATGTAGGCCAGGAGTTCGGCGGTGTACCCCCACAATCGGGTGGTGTCGTCGAGGAAAGCGGCCGGCCCGACCCAGTGGCCGAAGCGGTATTCGTGCCAGCGGGCCGGGTCGGCGAGCTCGGACAACGCGACGGTGAACACCCGACAAGTCTCTGCGGAGTCGACGGGATAAATTGGGCCGGATCGACGCCAATCGGCGATGACAGCGGTGACGTCGAACCCTGACGGATGGATGTGGAGTCTGGGCAGAGTGATCATCGGAACGACGTCGCGCGGATCGAGGCCGATCTCTTCTTCTGCCTCGCGCAGGGCGGTAGCCGCGGGACCACGGTCGGTCGGCTCGCGGGACCCGCCGGGGAAAGCGACTTCGCCTGGGTGGTCCCGGAGTTTGTTGCTGCGCTGCAGGAGAACCGATTCGGGGCCTTGGGGTGACTCGCGAAGCAGGACCAGGACAGCTGCCTGACGGACAGCCACGCTAGTCGCGGCAGGATCGTTGACGCTGAGCTCATCGGGTCGGGCGGCGCTCAGCGCGGTGATGAGCGGGACCAGCGGGTCGGGGATGTCGGCCGGATCGACCAGTCGTGTTGGCGCGGCGATCCATTGGTCAATGGTGTAGGTCGGCTGGCTGGGCATGAGGAGTGTTGAGTCTATGGGGGAAGTCGAGGCAGTGGCGTTTCGGTAGCGCTTACGTGCGCGTGGTCGGCTGCCCTAGAAGGCTGAGCATCGACTTTTTGGCGTGCTCGGCAGCCCGCTCGTCGCCATAGATCTGGCGGGAGGGAGACACGCTAGCGGCCAACGCCTCGAGTCCGAAGCCGATCTGTTCGGCATCGGTGCCCCGGGGTAGGTCTCCGGCCTCAACGGCAATCGCGGCGTCTTCGATAAGTTGTGCGCGCCATCGGCGCATATATGCGGCAAGGGCGTCGTGCACCGGACCGGGGCGGCTGTCGAATTCGAATGAGGCCGCGGCGATGAAGCAGCCGCCCGGGAAGGCAGGACGTCGGGCGTAGTCGATCCAGCTATCGCAGATCGCGAGGAGGCGGGTCAAGCCGGCCGGTACATGCTCGACGGGCCGCCACACCTCGCAACGGAACACCTCGGCCGCGAAATCGAGAGTGGCCAACTGAAGTTCGAGCTTGTTGCCGAATTGACCGATCACGCCGGCTTTGCTCATGCCGAGCGCGGTGGCGAGCCTTCCCAGGGTGAGGCCCTCAAGACCCTCTACCGATGCCATGTCCGCAGCGCGGCTCAGGATCTTCTCGCGAGTGTTAGATGCCTCAACCAACGAACGTCGACCTGCCATGATCCAAATATACCGTACGATCGATCGCTATTGCCTTACGAACGATCGTTCGCTATATTTCCCTAAATCTCGTTTGCGACCACAACACGGCGCCTGCACCGTCATTGCAGGGAAGGAAGGGGAACCATGACCGTCGTCTTCGTCCACGGCGTACCTAACACCGCGGCGGTGTGGGATCCGGTGCGCTCACTGCTGACAGATCACAACACGATCGCCGTGAAGATGCCCGGCTTCGGCTGCGACGGACCTGCCGACTTCAGCGCGACGCGGTACGCATATCGCGATTGGCTGATCAAGCAACTGGAGGCGATGCATGAGCCGGTCGACCTTGTTGGACACGACCAGGGCTCAGTCATCAGCCAAGGCGTCATCCTCGCCCGACCCGATCTGGTCAACAGCTGGACACTCGGCGGGGGGGTTTGCGCGGCCGAATTCCTCTGGCACCCGCAGGCGCGTATCTGGCAGACGTCCGAGCTCGGCGAGCAGTGGCGCGACCACTTTCTCGGCCTCGAAATGGACGCCCGCGCAGCGATATTGGCAGCGGCCGGCGTACCCCAAATCGACGCTGAGCGCGTCGCGGCCGAAATGGACCGGCGGATGCTTGACCACATACTGCCGCTGTACCGGTCCGAGCCATACCTCGAAGACTGGGCGTTCGATCCGACCTCCACGTACCCGCCGGGCCTTGTGCTGTGGGGCAGCGAAGATCCATACCAGGCAACAGAATTCGGACGCTCCGCCGCCGCAGCCGCCGGTGCGCGTTTCCACGAACTCGCGTGCGGGCACTGGTGGCAGGTCGAGCGCACTGAAGAGGTGGCCGCCGAACTGACCAGCCACTGGTCTGATAGCGGCGCGGCCGCCGCCTGACGTCGAATTCATGTCGCGGCCGTTGCAGCATGCCAGCGAAAATTGTTCGGCCGCAAGGCTTACGCGTAGAGCTGACAGCGCTCAATCAGGATGCCGGCCAGCCGTTCCGGTTCACTGATCATCATGAAGTGACACGTATCCATCTCGATGAGCGTCGACACACCACCAAGGGCCTCAATGTATCTGCGCTGTACCTTCGGCGCGAGGGCACGATCCCGCCGAGTCAGAATCCATGTGCGGGGAATGTCATTCGGCATTCCCTGCCGAGATACCTTCTCGCTGAGGATGCGAAGCGATTCCGCGTAGAGCTTGCCGGCCATGAATTGGCGGCGACGTGAAGGAATGCCGTTCATGAACGCGAATCTCGCCATCCACTTCGGCGTTGGGGTCGGCACGTTCTTCTTCGCGATGCGTCGGGCGACTTGCGCGATCAGCCACGGTGAGCTCTCCACAATGGACGTGCCTTCGGGCGGAAGGAATCCGGCGGCGAAGATCATTTCACGCACCCGCGCCGCTCCCAGCTTGGTGACCACCCCGGGCAGCATCATGCCTCCGATCGAATGGCCAACGATGACAATGTCGCCCAATCCGGCGCTTTCGATGTCACCGACCAGCGAGGCGACATAGTCGGCGATATTCATCTCTTGCAGGTCGCCGAGCTTGTTCCCCCGTCCCGGCATGTCGAGGGTCACCACGGTCAACTCCGGCGCCCGCCGATGGATCTCTTCGACGACCAGGCCCCACGAATCAGCGGCCATGCCGCCTCCGTGCACGAGGACCAGCGCGGGTAGTGCCATAACGAATTCCTTCAGTGCCGTAGCCCCTGGACCGCATCGTAAAGGCCGCGGCACGGTGGTACGCCACGATTGCGGGTCAAGTCAGCTAGCTGTGCCCGGGCGCCGCCACCGGATCGGCGTCCCACGAGCTCGTTTCCGTTTATCCTTTGTGGACCTAAGTGGGGACGGTGAGCATGTTTCTCCGCGAGTATGAGCAAAAGTTGGCGCCGCATCTGTCATCGGAACTCGGCGAACCGATTTTGCGCTGCATCGCGCTCAACGCCGCCGGGCTGCACGACAGGATGGAAATGGAGAGTGCCACTACTCTCTGGTGGCGGCCGTCGTTGATCGTCAATGGGCAGCCGCAAACTCGACTGCCGCGGACAATGTTCCTCATCCTGACGCCGACGCGGGTCCTGATCACCGACACCAAGAGCGGCATGAGCGGCCACCGGCCCGTTCTCGGCTCACCGATCCTCACCCTTCAGCGAGGAGACGCCGAGCTGAGCGCCGTCAAAGACGACGACGGCGTCTGGCTTTATCGCCTGAAATCCCGGGCCCAATCAGCGGAACTGGACTTGGAACTGGCGTATAGCGGCCGCGGCATTGCCGCCGAATTGGCCGCCCAGCTGCAGGAGTTCTCGGTCACACAGCCCCCGGCCAGCGCCGAGTCGGAACTGACTGCGCCGCCGGAATCGATCGTCGCGTCGCAGATGCTCGATGCCCGCCGGCGGTACCGGAGAAAGTCATATCGGATGGGCGGCGTCTTGAGTGCCGTGGCTTCGCTAATGCTCTTCGGCTTCGGCGCCTATCAGATCTGGGGGTCTCACGTCTACACACCGACCACGAAGTGGCTGTTCGTTTGGTGCGCAATTTTTGCGGTCGGTGCCGTCTTCCTGTTCATGCCCGAATCGGGGCCTGACCACAGTGCCGAGCCACGGCGAGGACGACACGCTGGCTCGTAGTCGTCGACTTACCGTTGCTACATGTGGCGACCGTCCGCCTGATGCCCCCATGATCAGCACAAGATGAAGCTCTTTACCCCATCGGGTAGTCAGCTCGCCGCAGCGGCCAATGGAAGCGTGGCGCCCAAAGTATGCAGCTTATCGGAAAGCCCTGCAGCCCTGCGTATTTCGATAAATGCATCGATCATCGCGTCGGTCGCCTCATGCGGGTCGACCAGTGTGACATCGTCGGTCAACACGGAGATGGCCAGTTGATCGACGTAGCTCCACACCGTGATGTTCAGGCCACTTCCGGCCACTACCGGCCCGACCGAATAAATTTCGCTTACCGTCGCGCCCTCGATCTGGCCGCGCTCGCGCGGTCCCGGCACGTTGGAGACTGTGAGGTTCATGACGCTGGCGGACTCGACGCGGCGGGCCTGCGTCCGAAAGAACCGCGGCGCAAGCGAGGGCGGCAGGTAGGACAGCCAGGCCGGCAACAAGGTGGGGCCGAGCAACTGGTGATTCTCTTTGGCAATCTTGGTCGCCGTCGACGTCAGTTGCACCCGTTGCAGCGGGTCGTCGATATGAACCGGTAGCGATGGCGTCATGTAAGTGAACTCGTTGCCATCCAAGCGGTCGGGCGAGGTGTTGTAACTGACCGGCACACCGGCAATCAACGGCGCGTCAGCGGATCCGTCGTAGCGCAGCAACAGCCGACGTAACGCACCGGCAGCCGTCGCCAACACCACGTCGTTGAGCGTCACACCGAGGTGCTTACTGGTCTCTTTGACATCGGACAGTGCCAGCGGCGCCGTCGCGAAGCGGCGCCCCGGCGTTACGCGGTGGTTTATGAAGCACTGCGGCGGGGCGAAGTTGCGGGCGAGGTCGGGGTGCGCGCCACGTTCCTTGGATCGGCGTCGCACCCGCGAAACCCCGGTCGCCGTTTCCTGAACCAGCCGAGGAAGTTTGCGGATCAGCCCGACGTGGTCGCGGGCGGCGGCCCGCAGCAGACCCACCCGAGTGAGCGGCTCATCGGCTGAGCCCCACACCGGGAGGTGGGTGGATTGCTGTTGTTCCAGCGCCATAGCCAACTGATTCGCCGACGCGAGGCCGTCGGCCAGCACGTGGTGCACCTTGTGGATGATGGCGATCCGGTTCTCGGCCAGCCCTTCGACGACGTACATCTCCCACAGCGGCCGGCCGCGGTCCAACGGGGTGCTCGCGATCTCGCCGATCAACTGGTCAAGCTCGCGACGGCCGCCGGGAGCCGGGACCCGGGCCTGACGCAGGTGATAGTCGAGGTCAATGTCCTCGTTCTGCACCCACATGGGGTGATGCAATTTCAGCGGGATGTCGACCAGTTGATAGCGAAGCGGTGCCAACGCCATGAGGCGTGCATACGCAACCTGGCGAAACAACTCGAAACTGAAGCCGCCCTGCACGCCCGACACGTCGAGCACGCCGATCTTGAGCGTGTGCATGTGGATCTCGGGTGTTTCGCTGTAGAGCATTAAGGCGTCCACGCCGTTGAGTCGCTTCACATCCCACCCCGTTGGTCAACACCGGCCAGGTCAATCCACATTGGACATCGCGCGAACGTTGGTTGGGTGGCTTTGGCGAAACCCCCTTCTGATTAGCCGGACCGTCCGGGAGAACCCCGGTGCCAGCGATAAGTGCGACTCGATGTGAGCAACGCATGCTGTGTCTCATCAGGAATTTCGAGTGGGGCGGGCGGGCTCGAACCCGCGACCAACGGATTATGAGAACGCTTGATCTGGCCTTTGGTCATCGCAAGCGTTTTACGACCAGTATCGGTCGAGGACGGTTCTTCGTAACCTAATCACCTGTGCCACAGCGTGTTTCATCTATGGGTCGGCACTGGCTTCTACGGCTTACTGATGCCTGCCGTCCCTGCTTCACACCAACTGAGGGTGAACACCGGGGATGAGGTCAGCTCCGGCGGCGATGCGCTGCAGCAGGTGCCTCAGGGTGTCGCGCTCTCGGGAAGACAGCGGTGCAGTGATCTGGTCTTCCAAGGCAGATGCCTGCTTATCGAGCGCGGGGATCAGGCGGCGGGCCTTCGCGGTCAGCGTCACCGCGACTGCGCGACGGTCGTCCGGATGGGGTAGCCGTTTGGCCAGTCCCTGGCTCTCCAGGTTATCGATCGCGGTGACCATCGCGTTCCGATGAATGCCTAGTCGTTCCGACAGCTGGCGTTGCGATTGTCCGTCATCGGCGGCGAGTGCCGCCAGCACCGCATAGGTCCGCGGCTCCACGCCGATTGGAGCCAGCCGGTGTTGGAAGTCGACGCCGACGTACGAGCCTAACTGGGCGAGCAGAAAGGGAATTCGCTCATCGAGTGCCGCGATGCCGCGCTGACCATCATCCATGCCCAGTAGATTAGCACTGGTGAGGACTGTCACAAATCATGATGGCTTGGCCGCGGCGCGTCCTCTCCTACCTGTGGGCGCCGGAGACGTAGGTGCATCCAGCGCCTTGTGGCGAGAACCATACCGAGCCGGTTAAGAATAGCCCTTTACATGACTGTCCTGTTAGATGATGATCATATTTAGTGATTAATTGGAGGTTGTTATGGACATCATCATTTTCGGCGCCAATGGCCAAACCGGCCGTCTGCTCGCCGGGCAGGCACTAGCGGCCGGGCACCGCGTCGTCGCGGCGACCCGCCGACCCGGCGATTTCCCGCTGTCAGACCCAAAGTTGACCGTGGCTGCAGCGGACGTACGCGACCCGGCCACGGTCACCGCCCTTGTTGCGGGCGTCGACGCGGTGCTCTCCACGCTGGGGGTTTCCTTCACGCGCGAGCCCGTCAACACCTATTCAGTCGGCACGGCAAATATCGTCGCCGCGATGCAAGCCTCGGGCGTGCGGCGGCTCGCGGTGGTGAGCTCGACCGGTGCCTACCCCACCAGGCGTACCGAGTTCCCGTTGGCCCTGAAGGTATTTGAGCCGATCATCACGCGAACAATCGGTAAGACGGTCTATGACGACATGCGCCGGATGGAAAATATCGTGCGTGGCAGCACGCTTGACTGGACGATCGTGCGGCCATCAGGACTGTTTGATCTGCCGACACCCACCGACTACCACGCCGGAGAGGTTGATCCGATTGGTGGTTTCACCGCGCGCATCGACCTGGCCCACTACCTGCTGACGCTGGCCGATGACTCCGCAACGGTCGGCAAAACCGTCGTTGTATCGACCACGAGACATACACCCACCGTGTGGCAGATGATCCGCCGAGAGGCACGCTCGAAGCCCGCCGACGACGCGAGCTCCGCCGCGCCAACAACATAGCCAGCACCGACTCTCGTACCAGACCAAAACGTGCACAACACTTCCCGGCGACCATTACCGCGACACAACGCTGCAACCCTGCGAAAGGATCAACCGTGATACTTGTCACCGGCGCAACCGGTACCATCGGCAGGCCCCTTGTCAATGTGCTCGCGGCGACGGGCTATCAGGTCCGCGCCCTCGCGCGCCACACCGGCATACACGCCTACCGCCTTCCTGCCGGTGTCGAGAGTGTCCGCGGCGACGTATCGCGACCCGAGACGATCGTGGCGGCGCTGCATGGAGTCACGACGTTGTTCATCCATCCGCGCGCGGTCGAAGCGGACGCCGCACCCGCGCTGCTGGCGCTGGCCGCCGAACACGGAGTCAAACACGTCGCCGCGCTATCGGCCATCAACGTCGATGACGATCTGGCATGGCAGCCATCGCGGTTCAACGGTGACCGCAACAAGGAGGTCGAGGACGCGGTCATCACCAGCGGCCTGCCGTGGGTGAGTGTGCGGCCCTCTTCATTCGCGGTCAGCGCAACAGGCATGTGGGCCTCTCAGATCCGAAACGGCGATGTCGTGCGCGGGCCATACGCGGGATTCGCCGACCCGTTCATCCACGAAGTCGACGTGGCCTCCGTGCTCGCCCGGGCGCTGCTCGACGACAGCCTTGCCGGACAGAAGATTTCGATCACCGGACCGCAGTCGGTTACCCACGCGGAGATGGTCAGCACCATCGGCGGAGCGATCGGCAGGCCGCTGCGCTACGAGGAGATCTCCCCCTCGGAAGCGGCGCAGGGCATTATCGCGCTAGGGCTGCCACGGTCCTTCGCTGACGCGATGATGGCCCGCTACTCACGGGAGCTGGAGAATCCGTATCCGGTCACCGACGGGGTCGAGAAGACTCTCGGCCGACCCGCACGCAGCTACGCCGAGTGGGTTGTGGATCACGCCAGCGTGTTCCAGAGCTCCCCCGCCGCATGAACCCAGCCGGCAGCCCGACGCACCCCCAAGAGAGATGCCATGACCACACCGCCTGAAATCCACTCTGCGCGTGCCGAATCCTCAAGCAGCACAGGCAACCCGCCGCCGCGGCGGACATCCGACACTATCCGGCGAATGGCACTGTTCGCCGGGTTGTTATTCGGCGGCCTGTTCGCCGGATTCCTTCTCGCGGTCCTGATCCTCGAAGCCAGCCTGCGAAGATCTCCGGTCTCCGTCTATACCCAGGTCCGGCAGGTCGAGCTGGCGCACCTCGACGACCTCGCCACTGTCCTGCTGCCGGCGGCGCTACTCGCCACCGCCACCCTTGTCGTCGTCACGATCCGACGGCCGGGGCGCACGCGCTGGCTGGCCCTGACCGCACTCGTCCTGCTCCTCACAACGTTCATCATCAGCGCGCTGCTCAGCGTTCCCATTAACACGGATCAACAACGCTGGTCTGTCCACGCACCGCCCAGCGACTGGGCCCGCGTGCGCGACCGCTGGCAGATCGCTCATCTCGTGCGCACCACCACCACCGTGTGCGCGTTCATTACCCTTGTGGCAGCGGCCATCACGCAAGCACCACAAGAAGGGCCCGGGGCGCAGGCACTGCGTTGGCGAGGCACATGACGTAGTCGAAGTCCGTTACGTCACCTGCGAACCGCACTGCGGCCGTCGCTCCGGTGATCGCGGAGAATGTAGAAGGAGCCAGTTGACTCATGATGCCCGGGTGAGAAAGAGGACGCCATGGCTGAAGCCGCCGTTCGACAGCACGTAGCAGACGCGGTCGGGGCGATTTGCGCAAAGGACATCGACACCCTCATGGCCCTCTATGCACCCAACATCGTGTCATTCGATATCGGTCCGCTCTTGCGATACACCGGAGCTGACAATAAACGTCGAGCCTGGCAAGAGGTCTTCGCTGCATTTGCGGCTATCTCCTATGAGGTCCGCGAGTTGAACGTCACGGCGCAGGGCGAGCTCGCCTTCGTTCATAGCCTCAACCACATGAGCGGAACCCTGGTTAGCGGTGACATCATCGACCTCTGCGTGCGTTGGACAGCGTGCTTCCGCCGAATCGATGGCCTATGGCTGGTTGTACACGACCACGTGTCAGTTCCGGCAGACCTCGAGCATGGCCAGTCTCGGTTTGTCAGTTCGGATCAGCCTGCCCCTTGGTGAGAGCTGGATGCCGGTGCGTTCAGACCCGACCGCGGCGGCGACCTGGAGGCTAGGCGCCTTCCCCACGGCCGTGTCGCGTCGGCGGATTAGCTAGAGCGCCTTCCCTCGCCCAAGCGCCGGTATTTCGCCGGTATTTTCCGGCCTGCCGGCGCGACGACTACCGCCAACAACGCCTCTACCAGCCAAAATGCGTGGGCGGGCGGGGCTCGAACCCGCGACCAACGGATTATGAGTCCCTTTTCAGCGCTTCCGCGACCAGCGAAAACGGTCAGCTCAAACCGCCCAAACCGCTTCCGTAGAGCCATTTTTAACCGTTGCCGGTACGGCTACAAATCGCCCCCAGCCGCCGGGGTGACGCCGGGGTGAGCTCCGGGTCTGACTGTCAGCGAACTGGCGGCCGGAGGTGACGCCGTAGCTCCAGGGCCAGTGCCACGGCCAGCCGTCGCTCCCCTGGCGGATAGCCCAGCAGCTCGGTCGCGCG
>NZ_JBAPMI010000189.1:0-3949 GCF_049278535.1 Mycobacterium sp.
CAAGAACACCTCCTATCGGATCGGTCTGAAGGTGGCCAGCCCGGCGGTGTCGCGCTCGATCATCGGTGTGGAGGACGCCTACCACATCGAATCGGGCAAGGAGCACAAGGGCGTCGGCTTCCTGGTGCCCGCACCCGGCGCCGCACCGGTCAAATTCCGCAGCACCTACGTCGACGGCATCTACGACCCGCCGCAGACGCCGAAAACTCTTGTGGTGCATTCTGTTCCCGAGCCCAAGCTATTCACCGCGGGGCGGGTGGAACCCGACCAGACCACGGTCATCGCCAAGAACGGGCACGACGCGCCGATCGCGCCGTCACGCAAGCTGATCGCCACCATCGGTGACCAGCTGGCCCGCTTCGGTCCTCGCGCGCCCGAGCTGTGGCTGCCGCCACTCGACGAGGTGATCCCGCTGAGCGCCGCGCTGGCCCGGGCGGCGGTGCCGCGCGGCGAGTGGCGTTGGCCGCTCGGTGAGATCGACAGGCCGTTCCAAATGCGGCGCGACTCGTTGGTCTTCGACGCGCGGTCGTCGGCCGGCAACGTGCTGATTCACGGTGGCGCGAAGTCTGGTAAGTCGACTGCCCTGCAGACGTTTATCCTGTCGGCCGCGAGCCTGCACTCACCCCGCGAGGTGAGCTTCTACTGCCTGGATTACGGCGGTGGACAGCTGCGCGAGCTGGAGGATCTGGCACACGTGGGCAGCGTCGCGTCGTCGCTGGAACCCGAACGCATCCGTCGCACCTTCGGCGAGCTCGAACAACTGCTGCGGTCACGGCAGGAGCGGGAAGTCTTCCGGGACAAGCAAGGGCCGGACGACGGCCTGGGCCAGGTTTTCCTGATCATCGACAACCTCTATGCCTTCAGCCGCGACAATACCGACCAGTTCAACACACGGAACCCGTTGCTGAGCAAGGTGACCGAACTGGTCAACGTCGGATTGGCCTACGGCATCCACGTCGTCGTCACCACACCCAGCTGGCTCGAGGTGCCGCTCGCGATGCGAGACGGTCTCGGGATGCGGCTGGAGCTCAAGTTGCACGACGCGCGCGACAGCAACGTCCGGCTGGTCGGGGCCCTGCACCGGCCGGCCGAGTCGGTGCCCGCCGACCAACCGGGTCGAGGTCTGACCATGGCCGCCGAGCACTTCTTGATCGCAGCACCCGACCTCGGCCAGGTTGCCGCCATCAATGAGCGCCACGCCGGGATCGCCGCGCCGCCGGTGCGGTTGCTGCCGACCAACCTGGAGCCGGCCACGCTCGAACCGCTGTACGGCGGCTCCGACCGGATCGTGATCGGTCAGCGCGAAGAAGACTTGGCCGCAGTCCAACTCGACTTCGCGCAGAACCCGTTGCTGATGGTGCTGGGTGACACCAGGACCGGCAAGACCACCCTGTTGCGGCACATCATCCGCACCATCCGGGACAACTCGACGCCGGACCGCGTCGCGTTCACTGTGCTGGATCGCCGGCTGCATCTGGTCGATGAGCCGCTGTTCGCCGACAACGAATACACCGCCAACATCGACCGGGTGACGCCGGCGATGCTCGGGTTGTCGGCGCTCATCGAGAAGCGCCGGCCGCCGGCAGGTCTCACCGCGTCGCAGCTGAGCGGCTGGTCATTCGAGGGCCACACCCACTACCTGATCATCGACGACGTCGATCAGATTCCGGACTCTCCGGCGATGACGGGACCTTATGTGGGGCAGCGTCCTTGGACACCGCTGATCGGATTGCTGGCGCAGGCCGGCGATCTGGGACTGCGGGTCATCGTGACGGCGCGGGCGACCGGTGCCGCGCATGCATTGATGACCAGTCCGTTGCTGCGCCGGTTCAACGACCTGCAGGCGACCACGCTGATGCTGTCGGGCAACCCGACCGACGGCGGCAAGATTCGCGGTCAGCGGTTCGACCGGCTACCGGCCGGCAGGGCAATTCTGCTGACCGACAGCGATATTCCGACATATGTGCAGTTGGTCAAGCCGCTCGTCGACCAGAGTGTGGCTGCTGATGGCCGCTGATTTTCATCGAAAGGAGTATGTGTCATGACACTGCGAGTAGTTCCGGAAGGATTGGCCTCGGCCAGCGCCGCGGTAGAAGCGATCACCGCCCGGTTGGCGGCGGCGCAAGCGGGTGCGGCCCCGGCGATTACGGCTGTCGTCCCGTCTGCGGCCGACCCGGTGTCGCTGCAGACCGCGGCCGGCTTCAGCGCTCAGGGCAGCGAGCACGCTGCGGTGGCGGCCGAAGGCGTGGAAGAGCTCGGCCGCGCCGGAGTCGGTGTCGGTGAGTCTGGCGTGAGTTACGCAGCCGGTGACGCGGCCGCCGCGGCGACATACTTGGCCGGCCGCTGACGATGACCGCGCCGGTGTGGATGGCTTCGCCGCCGGAGGTGCATTCAGTGCTCCTCAGCAGCGGTCCTGGCCCCGGGTCGCTGTTGGCGGCTGCCGGGGCGTGGACCTCGCTGAGCACTGAATATGCCTCGGCGGCAAGCGACCTCACATCGCTACTAGGCGCGGTACAGGCCGGCGCGTGGGAAGGCCCGAGCGCCGAAGAATACGTGAGTGCGCATGTGCCCTATCTCGCGTGGCTGACGGAGGCCAGCGCCAACAGTGCCGGAACTGCGGCTCAGCACGAGGTCGCCGCGGCGGCGTACACCGCGGCGCTGGCCGCCATGCCGACGGTTCCCGAACTGGTTGCCAATCACGCGATTCACGGGGTACTGATCGCGACGAACTTCTTTGGTATCAACACGATCCCGATCGCGCTCAATGAAGCCGACTACGCGCGGATGTGGATCCAGGCGGCCACCACGATGACCACCTACCAGGGGGTGTCGGGCTCGGCGTTGGCATCGGCTCCCCGGACTGCAGCAGCACCCCCGGTACTCAAGTCGAACAACGCGGTGTCGGCGGCGGCCGCCCCGCCGTCGTCGGGAAACTTCTTCACCGAGCTGTTCAACCAGTTGATGCTTTTCCTGCAGAACCCCGCCGGGGTGATCAGCTCCATCCTCGCCAACCCGAGTGCATGGTTCCCGCTGTTGTTCTTCATCGCTTACGAAGCGTTCTTCATTCCGTTCGGGAACACCTTCTGGTCGATCCTGCTCAGTTCGCCGGCCTGGCTCGGGCTCATCCTCGGGCTGGCGCTCAACGCGGCATCGATGGCAGGGCCGGCGGCCGTACCCGCAGTGGTCGGGGCGCCCGGAATCTCGCCAGGACGGGCTGCCGGGATGCCCGCCGCCACCGTGGCTTCGACGGGTGGGACCCCTTCGACGGCTGCCGGCTCGGCATCGACGACCGGCGTGGCCGCCGCCGGCGCCCCAGCAGCTGCGCCCGCGGCCGCAGGCTTCGGCTACCTGGTTGGGGGTATCGATCCCGGCGACGATCCCGGACCGACATTGATCGACCGCGACGAGACCAAGGCACCGGCGAGTTCTATCCCCGCAGCGGCCGCGGTAGCCGCGGTGAGCCGGGGCAGGACCCGGGCCCGGCGAAAACGTCGGGCTGAAATACACGACCACGCGGATGAATTCGCCGACATGAACGTCGAGGTAGACCCGGATTGGAGCGCGCAGGCCGACCGGGAGCCGGCCTCGGTAGCAGTGGCCTCGGACCGTGGTGCTGGTCCGTTGGGGTTCGCCGGCACGCTGGACAAGGGCGACGTCGCGGAAGCGGTGGGATTGGCGACGTTGAGCAGCAACGGATTTGGCAACGGGCCAACCATGCCGATGGTGCCGGGCACCTGGGGCCCGGAGCCGCCAGAGGGGGAGGGGGACCACAACTGAGTGGGTGTTGTGCGACAACGATAATCAATGTGACGAAAGGATTTCAGGGATGAGTATGTTGGATGCTCATATTCCGCAGTTGGTGGCGTCGCAGTCGGCGTTTGGTGCCAAGGCGGGGTTGATGCGGTCGACGATTGGTCAGGCTGAGCAGGAAGCGATGTCGTCGCAGGCG
>NZ_JBAPMI010000190.1:0-9664 GCF_049278535.1 Mycobacterium sp.
GGCGCATCGGCCTGCAACGCCGAGCGGGCGGCGCGCAGCGCGACCGACGGCAGGCGTGCGGTGCGCGCCGCGGGATCGCGCTCGTCGGCATAGCCGCCGTCGTCGAGGGCTACCACCCGCGGCGAACGCGAGCGCACCACCGGACGGGCAGCGACCAGGTCGTGCGCCCATCCGCTGCGCACCAGCGCATGGGCTTCGGCGGTGCGGGCATATCCCCCGATCAGCCCGGCACACCGCATCTGGTGAGCACGCAGCATCGCCACCTCGCGAGCATGCGGGTACGGGGCCCGTGGCTCGGCCAGCGTGTCGTCGCCGTCGTCCCACACCATCACCAGACCCAGGTCGCATACCGGCGCGAATACCGCGCTGCGGGTGCCGATCACCAGGCGCGCGTCGCCCCGCAGCGCGGCCAGCCAGCGCCGGTAGCGAGCGGCCGGGCCCAGGCCCGCCGACAACGCCACCACCCCGGCTTCGTCGAGCAACGACGTCGCGGCCCGAAACAAGGTGTCCACGCCGCGCTGATCCGGCACGACGGCCAACACCGCACGGCCGGTGCTCGCGGTCTGCGCTGCGGCCTCGGCGAACCGATCGGCCCACGAGTCACCCGGCAGCACCTGCCACACCGCGCGGGCGGCACGCGACTCGGCCAGCGCCGTAAGGAACTGTCCCCCACTGCCATAGGTTTCCCACGCCGCCCGGTCGACGGGGGCGACCGCGGAAAGCACTGGTGGACTTCGGGTTTCGCCTTCGACCTTCGCATGTCGGGGCGGGATCGCCAGACGGAGCACGTCGGCGCGGGTGCCGGCGTAGCGCGCCGCGACGGCGTCGACCAGCCGACGGATCTCTGGAGTGAGCACCGCCTCGGCCGACACCACGCGATCCAGCCAGGCCAGCTTGCCGACGTGATCGGTCTCGGTGCGGCGCTCCAGGATGAAGCCGTCGACCAGCCGGCCGTGGAATCGCAACCGCACCCGCACACCGGGCTGGGCGTCGTCGGATTGCTCCGCGGACACCAGGTAGTCGAATTCGCGGTCTAGGTGCGGCACCGACAACATCGGCAACACCCGCGCAATCGGCTCGAAAGCAGCGGGCTGCCGGGTCCGCGTGGTCACTCGCCAGGTGTAGCAGAGACGGTCGACACTCGACCGAAGAAGAAGCCCGCGGTGATCAAGATTTGCGCGGCCGCGTACAGCCACCAGATCGGTACCGCCAGCGCCTCGCTGCCCAGCACGAACCGGCCGATGCCGATCATCGCGTCCGAGCCCGCAAAGCAGACCGCGCCAACCGCCGTCCACAGTGTCGGCAGCCGCGTCAGCAGCGCCGCACACACCATGGCGGCCAGCACCAGCATGTACACCGTGACCGGAATAGTCAGACCGTCACGGACCAGTTGCGGCCAGAACCACACCAGCAGGCCAACGCAGGCCGCGCACATCAATCCCACCGCGCCCCAGCGAGCCCGCGACCGATCCGACTGTCGTGATCCTCGCGCCAAAGGCACTAACGCACCAAGAAAACACAAGTGCGCCAACAGAAATGAGGCCAGACCCAGCACAAACGAGGCCGCCCACCACGGAATGGCCAGCAGCACGTCGCCGGCCGCCGAGAACAGCAGCGCCAACATCAGCCAGCGCCGCTCGCGAACAATCGGATGCGCGGCCGCCGCCAAGGCCAGCAACAACGCCATCGATGCCTTGAACGCCGGCTGGGCGACCCATTGCCCGGTGAGCTCCGCACCCGGCGGGAAACGCAACGCCGTGATGGTCAAAAACACCCCGTAGGCGAGGCCGGCCCACCCGGCGGCCACCCAGGCACCGAGCACGACCCGCGGTGCGTACGGTGTCTGCATGCCCAGCGTCGACGGCCCCGGATCCGTCATCGATCCCATCCTGCAGAAGGTACTGGACGCTGTTCCGTTCCGGTTATCCGCCGAGGACGGCGTCGACGTGGCCCGCCGGCAGCTGCGAGATCTGCCGCGGCGCACCTTCTACCCGGAGCTTCGGGTGGAAGACCGCGCCATCACCGGGCCGGCCGGGCCGATAAACATCCGGATCTACTGGCCGCCAACCGATGACACCGCGCCGCCGGTGGCGGTGTTCTTCCATGGCGGCGGTTTCGTCGTCGGCGATCTCGACACCCACGACGGCACCTGTCGCCAGCACGCCGTCGGCGCCTCGGCGGTGGTGGTGTCGGTCGAGTACCGGTTGGCGCCCGAGCATCCCTACCCCGCGGCGATCGACGACGCCTGGGCCGCAACGCAATGGGTGGCCGAGCACGGCAGCGAGATCGGCGCCGATGCGAGTCGCCTGGCGGTGGCCGGCGATTCGGCCGGCGGCAACATCTCGGCGGTGATCGCGCAGCGGGCCCGCGACGAGGGTGGGCCGCCAATCCGGTTCCAGCTGTTGTGGTATCCGGCCACGCTGTGGGATTCGTCGCTGCCCTCGTTCACCGAAAACGCCGGCGCGCCCGTTCTGGATAGCGCGGCGGTCGCCGCATTCAGCCGCTACTACGCCGGCGAGATCGACCTGTTCGATCCCCCGCCCGGGATCGCGCCCGGACGGGCCGCAAACCTGGCCGATCTTCCCGCCGCCTACATCGGTGTCGCCGGCCTGGATCCATTGCGCGACGACGGAGCACGCTACGGCGACCTGCTCGCCGCCGCCGACGTTCCCGTCGAGGTGCACAACGCCACATCGATGGTGCACGGGTATCTCGGCTATGCCGGAGTGGTCCCCGCCGCCACGGAAGCGATGGACCGCGGGCTGGCCGCACTGCGCGCCGCGCTGCACTCGGACCGACCGCCCGGCTCCTCCTCATCGCTCCGCTCTGCATCGTCGCCGCGCGCCGCTACGTAAGGTAGGCCCATGACGGAGCCGACCATCACCCGACCCCAGATCGACCCGACGCTGAAAGCACTGGTCGACGTGTTCCCGCTGACCTTCAAAGCCTCCGACGGTGTCGAGGCCGCGCGCGCCAAACTGCGCCAGCTGCAAGCACCTCCGGAGATGCTGCCGGATCTGCGCATCGAAAACCGCACCATCGGGCACGGCGACGTCACCGACATCCCGGTCCGGATCTACTGGCCGTCAGCCGACGATGACACCCTGCCGATCGTCGTTTTCTACCACGGCGGTGGCTTTGCGCTCGGCGACCTCGACACCCACGATCCGGTGGCTCGCGCACACGCCGTCAGCGCGGACGCCATCGTAGTGTCCGTCGACTACCGACTGGCCCCGGAACACCCCTTCCCGGCCGGCTTGAACGACTGCTGGGCCGCGCTGCAGTGGGTCGCCGAGCATGCCGCCGAACTGGGCGGCGACCCCAGCCGGATCGCCGTCGCCGGCGACTCGGCCGGCGGCAACCTGGCCGCAGTGATGGCGCACTGGGCCCGCGACGCAGGCGGACCTCAGTTGGCGTTCCAGCTGCTCTGGTATCCGACCATCACCGCCGACATGTCGCTGCCGTCGTTCACCGAGAACGCCGACGCGCCGATCCTGGACCGCGACGTCATCGACGCCTTCCTGAGCTGGTACATACCCGGAGTCGACATCAGCGATCCGAAAACACTGCCGGCCGCCCTTGCGCCGTGCAACGCCGAGGACTTCTCCGGGCTGGCGCCGGCGTTCATCGGCAGCGCGGAACACGATCCGCTGCGTGACGACGCCGCCCTCTACGCGGAGCTGCTCAACGCCGCCGGTGTGCCCGCCGAGCTGAGCAACGAAGGCTCCCTGGTGCACGGCTATGCCAGCTTCGCGCTGTTGATACCGGCTGCCGCCGAGGCGACCAACCGCGGGCTGGCCGCCCTGAGAGCGGCACTGCACTAGATACGCGATACCGTCGGTATCGACTAACCGGATGTAGCCGCTCACGATGGAGGTACCGGTGAACGACAATCGGCCCGACTACCACTGCCTGATCGTCGGCGCGGGGTTCTCCGGCATCGGCGCCGCGATCAAACTCGATCAAGAGGGATTCGGCAACTACGTCATTGTCGAGGCCGGCGACGAGGTCGGCGGCACTTGGTACTGGAACACCTATCCCGGTATCGCCGTGGACATTCCGTCGGCTTCGTATCAGTTCTCGTTCGAGCAGCGCCCGGACTGGTCGCGCACCTACGCGCGCGGCGGAGAACTGAAGGCGTACGCCGAACACTGCACCGACAAGTACGGGATCCGGTCGAAAATCCGGTTCAACACCAAGGTCCTCGGGGTCGAGTGGGACGACGAGCGGTCACTGTGGCGGGTGCAAACCGATCCCGGCGGCGAAGTCACCGCGCGCTTCGTGTTCAACGCCAGTGGTGTGCTGACCGTGCCCAAGCCGCCGGACATCGACGGCGTCGACTCCTTCGGCGGCGCCGCCGTGCACACCGCCCGCTGGGACCACAACCTGGACTTGACCGGTAAGCGGGTTGCGGTGATCGGCACCGGCGCCTCGGCGGTACAGCTGATCCCCCGGATCGCACCAATTGTCAAGGAGCTAACGGTATTTCAGCGGACGCCAATCTGGTGCTTTCCGAAGTTCGACGTGCCGCTGCCCAAGCCGGCGCACTGGGCGCTGCGCCTGCCCGGCGCCAAGACACTGCAGCGGCTGATCACCCAGACCTACGTCGAGGTGACCTTTCCCCTCCCCGCGCAGTACTTCACGGTGTACCCGCTGGCCAGGTGGATGGAGTCGATGGGCCGCGCCTATCTGCGCCGGAAGGTGCGGGATCCGGTGGTTCGCAAGCAACTCACCCCGCAGTACGCGATCGGCTGCAAACGGCCCGGTTTCCACAACAGCTACCTGTCGACGTACAACCGCGACAACGTTCGGCTGGTGACGCAACCGATCGACAAGATCACTCCGTCGTCGGTGGCCACCACCGACGGCACCAGCCACGAAATCGATGTGCTCGTGCTGGCCACCGGTTTTCACGTCTTCGACTCCGACAGCATGCCGACCTTCGCGGTCACCGGCAGCGGCGGCCGGGCGTTGACCCAATTCTGGGAGGAGAACCGGGCGCAGGCCTACGAGGGGACGACAATTCCCGGCTTCCCCAATCTCTTCAGCACGATGGGCCCGTACGGCTACGTCGGGTCGTCCTACTTCGCGCTCATCGAAGCGCAGACCCACCACATGGTGCGCTGCATGAAACGGGCTCAGCAGCGTGGCGCCACTCGGGTCGAGATCACCGAGGAGGCCAACGCCCGCTACTTCGCCGAGCAGCTGAGCCGTCGGCACCGCCAGGTGTTCTGGCAGGACAGCTGCCGGACGGCCAACAGCTACTACTTCGACAAAAACGGCGATGTGGCGCTGCGGCCCGCGAACACCTTCGAGGTCTACTGGCGTAGCCGTCGCTTCGACCTCGCCGACTACCGATTCACCGGCTAGGACCTACGTAAAGCCCCCGCACGCGTGGCGTGGCCGGGGCCTTCACGGATTTTAGCTAGATGGCGCGCTTGAGGTCGTCGACCTTGTCGAGACGCTCCCACGGGAGGTCGATGTCGGTGCGGCCGAAGTGGCCGTACGCGGCCGTCTGCGCGTAGATCGGACGCAACAGGTCCAGGTCGCGCACGATCGCTCCGGGACGCAGGTCGAACACCTCGGGCACGATCTTCTCGATCTTGACCGGGTCGACGATCGCGGTGCCGAACGTCTCGACGAACAGGCCGACCGGGGCGGCCTTGCCGATCGCGTAGGCGACCTGAACCTCAACCCGCTCGCACAGGCCGGCGGCGACGATGTTCTTGGCCACCCAGCGCATCGCGTACGCGGCCGACCGGTCCACCTTGGACGGATCCTTGCCAGAGAAGGCGCCGCCGCCGTGGCGGGCCCAGCCGCCGTAGGTGTCGACGATGATCTTGCGGCCGGTCAGGCCGGCGTCACCCATCGGCCCGCCGACGACGAACTTCCCGGTCGGGTTGACCAGGACGCGCGTCGACGAGGAGTCCAGCGTCTCGTGAGCGAGTTCCTTGAGGACGGTCTCGAGCACGTGCTTGCGGATATCGGGATCCAGCGTCTTCTCGAGGTCGATGCCGTCGGCGTGCTGGGTCGACACCACCACGGTGTCGAGTCGGGTCGGGACATCGTCCTCGTACTCGATGGTGACCTGCGTCTTGCCGTCCGGGCGCAGGTAGGGCAGCGTGCCGTTCTTGCGCACCTCGGTCAGCCGACGTGCCAGCCGGTGGGCCAGTGCGATCGGCAGCGGCATCAACTCAGGAGTGTCGTTGATCGCGTAGCCGAACATCAGGCCCTGGTCTCCGGCGCCCTGCGAGTCGAGCGGGTCCGCGGCGCCCTCGACGCGGGTCTCATGCGCGGTGTCGACGCCCTGAGCGATGTCAGGCGACTGACGGCCGATGCCGATGTTGACACCGCACGTCTCCCCGTCGAAACCCTTGTCCGAGTGGTCGTAGCCGATGTCGAGGATGCGCTTCCGAACGGTGTTGGTGATGTCGGCGAAGGCTTCCTTGGCTGACGTCGTCACCTCGCCGACCACGTGAACCTGCCCGGTGGTCACGAGCGTCTCGACTGCGACACGTGAGCTGGGGTCCCCCGCCAGCAGCGCGTCGAGCACCGAGTCGCTGATCGCGTCACAGATCTTGTCCGGATGCCCCTCGGTCACCGATTCGCTGGTGAACAACCGACCCTTTTCGCTCACACCCTCACCCTTCTAAGCCCATGTTGAAAACGTTAGTTAGACAAACCATATCCGTCAGCCGGTAAATGTTACCGGCCGGTCGACTGAGCAGGGAGGCTAGGTGGCGTCCCCAGCGTCCCTCTGCAAGAACGTGACGATCGCGTCCACGATACGGCTGGCCATCAGAGTCTTCGACCCGGGCTGCAGCGCTGACTCGGTGCCGTCGGCGGCCAGCAACCATCCGTCGTTGTGGTCCACCTCGAAGGCCTTGCCGTCGCCGACGGCGTTGACCACCAGCAGGTCACACCCCTTGCGCTGCAACTTCGCCCGGGCGTGAAACAGCACGTCACCATTTGCGTCACCGGTCTCGGCGGCGAAGCCGACGATCCCTCGCATGTTGGGCAGCTGACCCGCCGCACGAGCCTGCACGGCCGCGGCCAGCACGTCGTCGTTGCGGACGAGGTCGATGGACTGCGGCTCCTCGGCGCCCTTTTTGATCTTGGCGGTCGCGACGTTCGCCGGCCGGAAGTCGGCGACTGCGGCAGCCATCGCCAGCACGTGGACGTCAGGAGCACGTTTGGACACCGCGTCACGGAGTTGCTGAGCCGAGCTGACGTGCACAACCTCGACGCCGGCCGGATCGATCAGCCCGGCCGTGTGCCCGGCGATCAGGGTGACCTCGGCGCCGCGTTGGGCGGCGACGCGCGCCAGCGCGTAGCCCTGCTTGCCCGAGCTGCGGTTGCCGATGAAGCGGACCGGGTCGATCGGTTCGCGGGTACCGCCCGCCGTCACCAGTATCTTGACGCCGGCCAGGTCGTAGGGCATCGCGTCGTGCCGCTCCAGCAGCAGCTGGACGAACGTGGTGATCTCCTCGGCCTCGGGCAGCCGGCCCGCGCCGCTGTCCTCCCCGGTGAGCCGTCCGGACGCCGGCTCGAGCACCACAGCGCCACGGCCGCGCAGTGTGGCCACGTTGTCGACGGTCGCGGGGTGCTGCCACATCTCGGTGTGCATCGCCGGCGCGAACAGCACCGGACATCGCGCGGTGAGCAGCGTTGCGGTCAGCAGGTCGTCAGCGCGGCCGTGCGCGGCGCGGGCCAGCAAGTCCGCGGTGGCGGGCGCAACGACGACCAGGTCGGCCCCTTGGCCGATGGCGACATGCGGCACCCGCGGAACGTCTTCGAACACCCCGGTCTGGACCGGTTCGCCGGACAGCGCTTCGAAGGTGGCGGCACCGACGAACCGCAGCGCGGACTCGGTGGGGATGACGCGGACCTGATGGCCCGCCTCGGTGAGTTGACGAACGACGGTGGCGGCTTTGTACGCGGCGATACCCCCGGCGACACCCACGACGATCCGCTTGGGGTCCGTCCGTTTCTCACCCGAGAGGCTCATCGCAAGCCCGCCTCGATTCCGCTACTCGCCTTCGGTGTGCTCAAGCAGGTCGCTGTGAATCTCGCGCATCGCGATCGACAGTGGCTTCTCCTGCAGGCCCGGCTCGACCAGCGGGCCGACGTATTCGAGGATGCCCTCGCCGAGCTGGTTGTAGTAGTCGTTGATCTGCCGGGCACGCTTGGCCGCGTAGATCACCAGGGCGTACTTGCTGGACACCCGCGCGAGCAACTCGTCGATCGGCGGATTGGTGATACCCAGCGGCGTGTCGTAGGCACCGATTCCCCCCGGCGACGTATCGAACTGGTCGGGGACTGCGGCTAACGAGGCGTCGGTCTGCGAACTACTCACGTAAATATTCTCCTGGCGGCTTCGAGCGGCTTAAAAACGGTGTGCGACTAAGGCTGAAACGAGTCTGGCTGGCTGCTCACGCCGTGTTAGGCGCAGTTACCAGCAAGGATACCAATTCTGAGCACGCAGTTTCCAATTGACGGTTCACCACGACCTCGTCGAAGTCGTCTTGAGCCGCTAATTCCATGCGTGCGGTGGCGAGCCGACGCTCGATCACCTCGGGTGTCTCGGTTCCGCGACCGACCAAGCGGGCTTCCAACGCCTCCCAATTCGGCGGGGCCAGAAAGACCGTGATTGCCTCCGGCATCGCTTGCTTGACGGCGCGGGCACCGGCCAGGTCGACCTCGATGAGAACCGGGTGACCGGCGGCGACGGCGTCGCGGACCGGTCCGGCCACGGTGCCTGATCGGTGCAGGCCGCCGTGAATTTCCGCCCATTCCAGCAGAGCACCGTCGTCGATCAGTTGCTGAAAGCGGCCGGGCGTCACGAAGTGGTAGTCGACGCCGTCGACTTCACCCGGTCGGGGTGCTCTGGTGGTCGCCGAGACGCTGAAATGCAGATCTGGGACCCGCTCACGCAGACAGCGGACCAGCGTCGACTTGCCCACCGCGGACGGACCGGACAGCACCACCACGCGACCTGTAGCGGCCGCACGACTGCCGTCCGGTCCTCCGTCGGTGCTCAACGACTCTCCTGGAAGATGACCGTGCTGTCGCCCGGCTCTCCCTCAGGCCCTGCGGCCTGCATCGTCGCCGACTTAGGCGGTGAAGTCGAACTTTTCCAGCAGAGCCTTGCGTTGACGGTCGCCGAGGCCGCGCAGACGGCGCGTCGGGGCGATCTCCAGCTCGGTCATGATCTCCTGCGCCTTGACCTTGCCCACCTTCGGCAACGCCTCCAGCAACGCGGAGACCTTCATCTTGCCGAAGACCTCGTTGGTCTCGGCATCCTTCAGCACCTGCTTGAGATTGGTGCCGCCGCGCTTCAGCCGGTCCTTGAGCTCGGCTCGCGCTCGGCGTGCGGCGGCAGCCTTCTCCAACGCTGCCGCGCGCTGCTCGTCGGTCAACTGGGGAAGGGCCACGATTCCTCCGTATCAATCATCTACAGCTATCGATATTTGTTTGTCTCGGCTAGGTAGTCCAGCCAGCGCTGACGACCGTACCCACGCCTTCAGACGAAATCTAACCCGCCCCCCTGGTAGAAGCTACAAAGACGCAGCTTATGGCGTCGAGAAGGTGCCGTCCGGGACGCCCGCCACGGTGCCCGTCGACCGTCGGCCCGCCGCCGCCGGGCAGTTACTTTCACCGCCGT
>NZ_JBAPMI010000191.1:0-5500 GCF_049278535.1 Mycobacterium sp.
GGGGCAGCCTATGCCTGGCAGCCCCACATGGTCAGTGCCAGGGACCACCTGAACGTGGCCCAGAATGAGTTGCAGGCCGCGGAGGCGGACAAAGGTGGCCACCGTGCGATCGCGTTAGACCTGGTCAACCGAGCGATCGACCAAGTCAACCAGGGCATCGAATTCTTTGACCAACATCACTAAAGCGTCCGCTTCAGTCGACGGCCGGAGAATCCTTGCCGGCCGTCGACGAGTCGCCGTGCGGGGCGGCTGAAGCGTCAGTTACCCCGTGCCCGAGCCACTTTCGGAATCCGCTACGCGCGGCGAAGGCGCCCACGACAGCGGTGATGCACCACACGCCGATCGCTGCGTACGCCAACACCGGTGACCGATTACCGAGCGATGCGCCCAGCGCCGTGTAGACGAACGCCCGCGGCACCGATCCGATGAACGCGCCAACAGCCATCTGCCACAACGGAACTCCGAACGCCCCGAACGCATAGGACGCCAACGCATCCGACAGGCCCGGGATGAAGCGCTGACCGACCACCGCCCACAGTCCGCGGCGTTGGATCAGCGCGTCGATCCGGTCGGCGCGTTCGGCACCCAGCAGCGCCCGCGCGCTGTCGCGGCCGGCCCGACGTCCCATCAAGCTCGCGACGACCGCCGTCCCCACCGTCGCACCCAGCGTCACGAACACGCCCAGAAGCGGACCGAACAACAGTCCGCTGCTCGCGGCCAGGATCGGGCCCGGCACAAAGATCGCGCCGAGCATTGCCGACAGCACGATGTAGGTCAGCGGCGCCAGCGGCCCGGTCGCCTTGACCGTGCGTCGCACGTCCTCGATGTTCACCAGATGCTTGACGGCCAGCAGATAGAACAACACCACCAAGAACGCGGCGAATACGGCCAGCCGGATGATGTGCGGCCGTCGTGACGTGGATGGGGAGGTCATGGTCACCGTGATTCTTCCGCACCACCGGCTCACGTAGGGTCGGCTGGTGGCGAGAACCGACGACGACAGCTGGGAAATCACCGAGAGTGTGGGCGCGACGGCGCTGTGCGTGGCCGCCGCACGCGCGGCCGAGACCGAAAGCAGCAATCCGCTGATCAACGACCCGTTCGCCCTGGTGTTCATCGACCGCGTCGGTCATGGCGTGTGGGATTGGTACGGAGCGCCTGAGCTGCCCGCCGTCGTGATCGAGGCCGAGCCCGACATGCCGCTGCGGATGCAGGCACTGGTCAGCTACTTCGCCACGCGGACCAAGTTTTTCGACACCTTCTTCCTCGACACCGCGAACGCGGGCGTCCGCCAGGCGGTGATCCTGGCCGCCGGGCTCGACGCGCGATCGTGGCGGTTGCCGTGGCCCGATGGCACCACGGTCTACGAGCTCGACCAGGACCGGGTCCTGGACTTCAAACTCGCGACGCTGCACGAACACGGCGCAGAGCCGGCCTGCCATCGGGTGCCGGTCGCGGTGGATCTGCGTCAGGATTGGCCAACGGCGTTGCAGCAGGCTGGTTTTGACCCGTCAGCCCCGAGCGCCTGGTCGATCGAAGGCCTGCTGATGTATCTGCCGGCCGAAGCCCAGGACCTGCTGTTCACTCGCATCCAAGATCTTGCCGCGCCCGGCAGCCGGCTCGGCGTTGAGGGGCTTGGGCCCGAATTCGCCGTCCCCGATATGCGCGCCGGTCGGCGTGAGCGGATGGATCGGGTGCGGGAGTTGATCGCACGGGCGGATTCGCAACTCGAGGTCCCCAAGACCGATGAGCTGTGGTACTTCGACGAACGCGAAGACGTCGGAGACTGGCTCAGCCGGCACGGCTGGGATGTGACGGCGACGCCGTCCGACGAGCTGATGACCGGCTATGGCCGCCCGCCCGCGCAGGGCCTCGACGCCGCTCTGGCGTACCTATTCGTTACCGCGCAGCGAAAGTCTTTGTGGCAGCAGGAAACTAACCATGTGCGGACTGGTTGATCTCCGCGGATTTAGTTGCCTGCGGGCTGTGCAGTGTGAGCACGGGGCTGCATGACTGACGGTGCCCCGCTCTTGGGCCCGCCCCCAATTAGCGGAACGAGGTTTGGAGCCGCGGGGACTCCGATCGCGCTGCCGCCCGGCCCGCCGCCGGGGCCCGGCAGGCAGTCGGAGCAGGGTGTAAGTGGATTCGTCGGGGTTGCGTAAACAGGCGCTGCGCCGGACAACCCGATTCCGGTAGCGATCACGGCCACCCCGGCCAGGAGTTTGATACTCATAGCCGATTGCTCCTCTCATGGGAGCGGTTTTTACATGATGTTTACATGCTACGCCCGTGACCTCGGCTTTTAAATAGCTATTACAGAAGATCTAGGCATCGACTCCGCGCAGCCGGACCATCCGCGTCGTGGAGCTCTCGTCGAGCTCGACGACGTCCGAGCGCGACCGCAGAAAGTCGCTGAAAGACTTGAATCCCAACGACTTTTCGCTGAACGACGGGTCCATCCGCTTCATCTGCGCCTTGACCGCGGAGTTGTGCAGCCAGTCGACGTCGTCCTTCTCCGTGCCGATCTGCAGCGCGCGGGTCAGCAGCGCGGTGGCCGCGGGCTGCGGGTCAGGGCCGGCTGACTGCTGGTCATCGTCGTCGGACTTTGCGCGGCGCGTTTTGGGCGTCGGCTCGGGCACCGGAACCCCGGGCAGCGCGTCGTAGATGACGAAGTCGTCGCACGCCGCAGCCAGCGCCTTGCTCGACGACCCGGCGACCCCGACGCCCACCACGTAGCGGCCGAGCCGCTTGCAGCGCTGCGCCAGCGCGATGTAGTCGGAGTCGCCGGCCACGATCACCACATGCGTCAGGTCGGGCAGCCGGAACATGTCCTCGACCGCGTCGACGGCCAGCCGGATGTCAGCACCGTTCTTGCCGTAGGCCGCTGCGGGGAACAACTGCACCAAATCGACTGCGCGGCCTACTAATTGCTCGCGATAGCCGGTGTTGACTTCGGCCGACCAGTCGGCGTAGGCACGGGTAAGCACCAGGGTGCCGAACGACGACGCGAAGTCGATGATGGCGCCGACGTCCACGGTGGCTCGTTCCAGCCGGTCGGCGTGCTTGTCCAGGCCTTTGGCCTTGTCCTTCTGGAACGAGCTGCGCCCATTGACCTGGTCGTACCGGGAGATCACGATGTTGTCGAAGTCGAGGTACACCGCAACACGGTCCGCGTCGGCATCTGTCATGAGTCCAGTCTTGACCGTCGGCCGCTGGTTAGGGCGGATTCTCTCGGCAAAGACGAATTCCATTTTTCGAATGTGGTCTATTTCGAGACTTCCGGGAGTTCGGCATACACGAGTCGGACGGCGCTCCTGACGAAAAGGAGCGCCGTCCGAAGCGCAAACCTCTCGGTTACCAAGCGTGCATGATGGCGCAGTGAAATGTGGCCTCGGCGTCAGGACACAGTTTCCCGGCCTGCACGCAAGCCCACCGCGCTGTGCCCAGTTGATGGGCTTTGCTTCGCGTGGGTGCCTAGTGCTCGTGCTAAATGCCACAGCCGAGAGGAGGAATCTTCTCTTCCGGTCCGACCTTAGTCTGCCGTGGATCCGTGCTTTGAGCCTACACCTATCCGGCAAAGCAACGGTAAAACGAGTCCGACCAACGCATCTCGCCGCCGACCATCGCCAATTGCTGTCCGCGCACATGTTCGGCCGGCCAAGAAGGCCGCGGCGAAGAAATAGCTACGCAGGCAGATTTACCCGCAGGGCCAGGTGCTCATCGAGAATCCGGCGCAGCGCGGCGTCCATCGGATGCGCGGATGCGAGGTCGCGGCCGAACCGGCTGTCCACCACGACTACCGTGCCCTCACGCAGTTCGGCGGTGTCGACCTGATCGACGAACGGATCGAACAATGCGGGCGGCGTGGCGAGGTAATAGAGCGCCCGGCGCGGCTCGTTCAACCCGGCGGCATACATCAGTCCCTGTTGGGTGATCACGAAGAGTTCCGAGGTGATTCTGGCGTTCGGGGTCTCGGCTTTGGCCCATGCCGTTGCGGCGCAACGGGTCTGTGCCAATTTGTCGGGCACGTCGTCCGTCAGGGTGAGTAACCTTCCGACGAGTGTTCTACCCATTCGCGGATATGCATCGATGGCGGGTCTGAAGTACCGCTGGAACATCTCGCCGAAAAAGTCGTACAGTTGCTCGCTCATCGCGCTTCTCCAGGTTACAGACGGACACCTCAATTGTGCGCCCGTACCGTCAGCTGAGCAACGCTGATCAACCACATCCAAAGCAGCCGCGTGGCTGCCGGTTTCGACCGGGCCCGGCTTTGTTTGAAGCCATTTCATTAGTCGCTGTGGCCTCGCCCGCTTTGCTGCCCGGGCCCGGTCGACATAAATTATCATCGAGCCCTATGAAAGAGACTCGCTCTAGCACCACCGCGGAGCAGATGGCGCTATCGCGAGCGATCGAGACGCGCAAGCCCGCCGCCGAGCGGATCTGCTGCGATCCGATGGCGGAACGATTTCTCGGCCCGAAATATCGAATGCTGCTGTGGGGCAGGCTGTTTCGGGATATGGTCGAGGGACTGATCGAACGGCGCTTCGCCGGGCATCATTACTATGTCATCGCTCGTACTCGTTATTTCGACGACCTCTTGCAGCAACGGCTGGCGGACGGGGCTGAGCAGCTGGTGATACTGGGAGCCGGCTACGATTCGCGGCCCTACCGGTTTGCCGACCGGCTGGGTGGTGTGCAGGTGTTCGAGGTGGATCATCCTGCGACGTCCGCGGCGAAGCAGGCCAAGGTCCGTGCCCTCATCGGTGAGATCCCGGCCAACGTGGCCTACGTTCCGGTGGACTTCACGGTGGACAACCTTGCCGACAAGCTGCTGGGGTGCGGCTACCGCACCACGCGCCCGACGGTGATTCTGTGGGAAGGCGTGACGCCCTACCTCGACCTGGAGGCGGTGGATGGCGTTCTGGGCTTTGTGATGGCCAGTGCGGCGGGCAGCGCGATCGTGTTCGATTACATACTGCGCTCGGTGGTTGAGGGTACCTGCACACTGCGTGGGGCGGCGAACGAGTTCGCCAAAATGAGCCACACCAGCGAGCCGCTCACTTTCGGGATCGACGAGGGCCAAGCGCCCGCATTCCTTGCCTCGCGGGGCTTCCAAAACGTGGTCGACGTGGGACCACAAGAGCTGACAAGCCGCTACTTCGATCCGCACGGCAAACACCGCTACATCAAACCGTGGTGGAGGATGATCTCCGGGGAAGTTGGCGCCGGCGGGGGCCTCAGCGAAGCGATGCACGGTCCGTTCTAGGCGCGCACCCGGGCAACGGTGTTGAACCGCAGTGGGATGTTACGATCGGTAGGACCCCGGGGAGTGGGCGGTTGTTCGACACGCTTAAGTTGTGGGTGTGGCAGCTCGCGCCGTCCTGGCCACCCCATTGTCGGGGCCGCTGGCCAGATTCGGCAAAGCAGGGGCGAGCGCCCTCGCTCTGTGGGCTGAGCGTTCCGCAGTAAGTCTGCGGGTCATCGACGCGTACCCGTCCGC
>NZ_JBAPMI010000192.1:0-36222 GCF_049278535.1 Mycobacterium sp.
AGGCTATGGAGCAGTTGGTGCTGTCCTACCGCGCGATGGCGGGCACGCATGAGAACAACACCACCTCGATGCTGGCCCGCGACCAGGCCGAAGGCGCCAAATGGGGCGGCTAGAAACCGCTAAGGCGTAAGCACGATCGAGCCGATGGTCTGACGGCCCTGCAGGTCGCGGTGCGCCTGCGCAGCGTCGGCGAGCGGGTATCGACGGCTGACCTCCACGCTGAGTGAACCGTCGATGATCGCGTCGAACAATTCCCTTGAGCGCCAAGCGAATTCCTCGTCAGTGCGGGTAAAGTGCACCAGTCCCGGTCGGGTGAGGAACACCGATCCGGCCGCGTTGAGCCGTTGCGGGTCGACGGGTGGAACCGGGCCGCTGGATGCGCCGAACAGAGCCAGGGTTCCGCGCACGGCGAGGCTGGCCAGGCTGGCGTCGAAGGTGCTCGCACCGACCCCGTCGTACACCGCCGCCACTCCGGCGCCCGCGGTCAAGTCGCGAATCTGCTTGGCGAATTCGTGCGGTTCGTCGCCCGGGTAGTCCAACACCTCGGCGGCGCCGGCCTGACGCGAGCGCACCGCCTTCTCCGGTGTCGACACCGTGGTAATCACGCGGGCGCCACGATGCGCCAACCACTGCGTCAGGATCAGACCCACTCCACCCGCACCGGCATGCACCAGCACTGTGTCGCCGGGCTGCACGGCGTACACCGACGTGATCAGGTAATGCGACGTCAAGCCCTTCAGCAGAGCTGACGCAGCCACGTCCAAGCCGATCTCCGACGGCACGTGGGCAGCGAATTGTGCTGGCGCAGTGCTGACTTCCGCGTAGGAACCAGAGGACGCGACGGCTGTCACCACTCGATCGCCGACGCTGAGTTCCGTCACGCCGTCGCCGACCGCGGCCACCGTCCCGGCCACCTCGTTGCCCAGCACGAACGGCAGATCGCGCGGATACGTGCCAGAGCGGAAATACGTGTCGATGTAGTTCACGCCGATCGCTTCGGCTTTGATCAGGACCTCTCCCGGCCCCGGGGATGGTTGTGGCCGTTCGACATAGCTCAGTACTTCCGGACCACCGATTTCCGCGACTTCGATTGCGTGCATGGTGACTATCATCCGCAAGCATGGAGTCCGCATGAAGTTGGCCCGGCCTGACATTCGCCATCCGCGCATCGTGTTGGCCGGTTCCGCGGACGGCGATGACGCCGGTCTGGTCGCCGCGCTGCGCACGCGCGGCCTGCACGCTCACTGGCTGGCCTGGGACGATCCGCGCACGCTCGACGCGGATCTGGTGATCTTGCGGGACAGCAGTGATCACGCCGAGTTTTTGAGGTGGACGAAGCGGGTGCGCAACCTGTTGAACGCGCCCGATGTGGTGGCCTGGAACAGCGGTCGGCGCCACCTGCGCGACCTTGGCCGGGCGGGAGTGCCCACGCTGCGGGGCCGCCGTCCGTCAGCCTCCGCGGTTCGCACCGCGCTGGTTTTCATCGGCGGTATCGAGTCGCATGCATTCGTCGGGAATTCGCCGATCGAGGCGGATTTCGAATTGTGGGACCTCGGACAGGCCGCCTTGCAGGCGGCTGCTGAGCAGTCCGGCGTCGGGGTCGAGGAGCTGCTGTACGCCCGCGCCGATGTGGTCGGCGAACCCGGCGACGCCGGACTGGTGGCACTGAATCTGGTTGCCCCGTCGTTGGGTTGGCGGCTACTCGACGACGACGCTCGCGCCGACGGGCAGCGACAGTTCGCGGTGTGTCTCGAGTCAGCCCTGGACCGGTTGGGGCTCGGTCCGCTGTCGCATCGCGGCCCATAACGCCGCGGTGGCCGCCGTGCATATCGCGGCTCCGGCGACGTGCACCGCGACCAGCGCCGCGGGCACACCGGTGAAGAACTGCGCCGTTCCGACCGCGGCCTGGCCGAACACCGCCACCAGTAGTACGCCCAGCCGCAGTAACACCGGGCGCGGCGCGTGCACCGCCAGCAGCCCGAAGCCAAGCCCGACCAGCAGCGCCAGATACGCCACCAGCAGCGACGAGTGCGCATGCACCAGCGTGGTGATTTCGATTCGCAGCCGCGGCACGGTTCGGCGCGGGCTGGTGTCGCCGGCATGTGGGCCCGCGGCGGTGACCAGGGTGCCGGCCACCAGGACCGCGGTCAGCGTCAGCGCGCTGAGGAGGGTGAGTGCGCGCAGCGGCCTGACCACCGGATGACTGACCACCCCGTCGTCGGGCTCGCCGATCTTGACGTACAACAGCACCGCAAGCCACACCATCGTCATCGAGGTCAGCAGGTGGATGGCAACGGTCCACCACAGCAAGCCGGTACGCACGGTGATGCCGCCGATCACCGCCTGCACCACCGTTGAGGCCGGCATCAGCCACGCGTAGGTAAGCACTTCGGCTCGGCGCCCGGCCCGGTAAACCATCAGCACGGCCAGCGCCGCGGTGAGCACCACCGCGAAAGTGATCATCCGGTTGCCGAATTCGACAGCCTGGTGGATTCGGGGGACCTCTGAAACGGCGACCGGGGTGAAGCTGCCCGGAAAACACTGTGGCCAAGTCGGGCAGCCGAGTCCCGAGGCGGTGACGCGGACGATCGCGCCGGTGACCGCGATACCGCCCTGCGTCAGGATCACCGCCGCGGCGACGATCCGTTGCGCGCGGAGGCTGGGTTCGGGCAGCAGGTCCACGATCCGCCGCACTAGGCGCCCGACAGGCATCGACCGATCGTAGGGCAAACTACGGCGCGTAGTAGGACCGGGTCAGGTGAACCGGAACCAGCGCAACGCGGCCAACCCGGCCAGCGTGCCCCACCCGACCAGCACGCCCATACCGAACCAGTCCACCGACAGGCTCATGGCGCGGGACAGCGCTTCGCTCAGAGCCCCGGCGGGGGTCAGCCGGGCCGCCCACTTGACGGCGGACCCGACCATCCCGGATTCGATGGTCAGTGCGCCGAGCCCGGCGAAGACAAACCACAGCAGGTTGGCCACCGCCAGCACGATCTCCGCGCGCAAGGTTCCGCCGAGCAGCAGGCCCAGGGCCGCGAACGCCGCGGTGCCAAGGGCGATAACCGCAGCGCCCAACGCCAAGCCCGCCGGAGGCGGCCGCCAGCCGAGCCCAAAACCTATGATGCCCAATATGATTGACTGCAGAAAGACGACCGTGACGACCGCTGCCGACTTGCCGGCGATGATGCCCCACACCGGCAGTGCCGTCGCGCCCAGCCGTTTGAGCGCGCCGTAGCGGCGGTCGAAGGCCACCGCGATGGCCTGGCCGGTGAACGCGGTCGAGATGACCGCGAGCGCCATGATCACCGGGACGAAGGTGGCGGCCCGGCTGTCCCCGAACGATCCGAGCGGCAGCAACGTCAGTCCGACCAGCAGCGTGATCGGGATGAACATGGTCAGCAGCAACTGTTCGCCGTTGCGCAGCAGCAGTTTCAATTCCAACCCGAACTGCGCGGCCAGCATCTTCGGTACCGCGGCGGGTCGCGGATTGGGAGTGAAAGTACCTGCCGGGAAATGGGTTTCGGTCATGAGCGCAACTCCCGGCCGGTCAGCTCGAGGAACACGTCTTCCAGGGTGCGTTGTTCCACCCGTAGATCGGTGGCCAGCACGTTGATCTGGGCGCACCACGCCGTCACAGTGGCCAGCACCTGTGGGTCGACCGGGCCTTCCACCAAATACTCGCCCGGCGTCGCCTCGGAGACCTGGTAGTCCTCCGGCAGTGCCGACACCAGCAGTGACAGATCGAGGCGCGGGGGCGCGCTGAACCGAAGCTGGCCTTTGGCCCCGCTGTGGGTTAATTCGGCCGGAGTTCCGGCCGCCACGGTCACTCCGTGGTCGATGATGACCAGCCGGTCGGCGAGCTCCTCGGCTTCTTTGAGCTGGTGGGTGGTCAGCACTACCGTCACGCCGTCGCGGCGCAGCGCATCGATCAACTCCCACACCAAAATTCGGGCCTGTGCGTCCATGCCGGCAGTGGGCTCGTCGAGGAAAACCAATTGCGGCCGGCCGACCAGCGCGCAGGCCAGGGCGAGCCGCTGTTGCTGCCCGCCGGAGAGTCGGCGGTAGGTGGTGCGGGCCGCGTCGGTCAGGCCAAGCGTGGACAGTAGCCACTGCGGGTCTAGCGGGTCGGCGGCGTAGGAGGCCACCAGGTTGAGCATCTCGCCGGCCCGGGCAGCGGGGTAGCCGCCGCCGCCTTGCAGCATCACGCCGATGCGCGCCCGCAGCTGGGCGTTGTCGGCGATCGGGTCCAGCCCGAGCACCTCGATCGTGCCGGCATCGGGGCGGATGAACCCCTCGCACATCTCGACCGTCGTTGTCTTTCCCGCGCCGTTGGGGCCGAGCAGAGCCAGCACCTCAGCCTCGTGCACGTCGAGGTCGAGGTGGGAAACGGCAGTCGTCGAGCCGTATTGCTTGCACACCCCGCGCAACCGCACGGGGATGTCGGACGCCGGGCTCACGAAGATTTAGCGTAAGCGGCGGGCTGCGGGGTCTGGCCGGGGGGCAACGGATCTGGTGCTGCCGCGGCCCGGGTGAGCTCGGTGACTGGCAACGGCCGCCACGGCAAGCGGTCATAGGTCGCGGCGATGAGCAGCAGCACGATGACGGTGCTGGCCACGGTGGCGTCCACGATCTGGAACAGCGCGAATCGATCGCCGTTGGCCGTTGGGCCGAAGATGCCCACGACGATCGTCACGATGATCACCGCGATCCGGAAACCTGGCCGGGTGGCCCACGCTGCCAACGGGATGATCGCCCACAGCAGGTACCACGGCTGCACCACCGGGAACAGCAGCACTGTGCCGCCCAGCGCGACACCGAGCCCGCCGACCGGATGCAGCCGGCCACGCAGCACGGCCATCAGCAGCCAGGCGACCAGCACTGCGATGATCAAGACGCCGATGCCACGGGTCAACGACAGCACTGCGGTGGTGTGATCACCAAGGCCCAGCAGAATCCCCACCTGCCCGGTGCCCAGGGCGAGCAGCGTCGGCGGCGACATCCAACTGCGCACCACGTTGGCGGTGCCCAGGGTGAAGATCCAGCCGAAACCGAGTCGGCTGGCCGAGCCCACAGCGGCCATCACGGCCAGGGACAGTCCCGCCATCAGGCTGCCTGCCAGCAAGAATGACCGCAGGTTGCCGCCATAACGCTGGGCCAACGCCATCGTGACGAAGCCCAGCGCCAGCAGCGACGGCAGTTTGATCTGTGAGGACAGCACGATCAGGATCGCCCCGACCAGCAGCATTCCCAGCGGGGCCCAGTCGGCCCGTTCGCCGCTGGCCCGCGGCCACGGCCGTGGCCACAGCGGACGCGCCGAGTCGATACCGCGCAGGGCGAACTCGGTGCCGGTCAGCATGAGCCCGAGCATGGGGGCCTCGTTATGAATGCCCGCGACCAGATGCATGATCAGCAGCGGGTTGGCCGCACCCAGCCACAGCGCGCTGACTTCGGCGACTCCGCAGCGACGGGCCAGTCGCGGCGTCGCCCACACAATCAGGCCCACGCCCACCAGGACCACCAGCCGGTGACAGAGCACTGCGACGACGATGTTCTCGCCGGTCAACGCCGAAATACCGCGGCCGATCCACAAGAACAACGGTCCGTAGGGCGCGGGCGTTTCGCGCCACAAACTGGGCACCGACAAGGTGAAGACGTGGTCCAGGCCCAGCCCGGTTGCCGGGCCCACCCGATAGGGATCGAGGCCCAACCGGCAGATCTGGCTCTGCGCCAGGTAGGAGTAGACGTCCTTGCTGTACATCGGCGGCGCGATCAGCAGCGGTAGCACCCACAGCAACAGCGTGCGGTCCAGCTCACCGCGCGACATCCGCCGCCTGCCCAGCGCGAATCGCCCCAGCATCAGCCAGGCCAGGGCCATCATCACCGCGCCGGTCGTCGTCATCGTCAGCGACACCGTCTGGATTCGGGACGGGAGATTGAGCAGCCGGACGCCGAACGTCGGGTCCTGCACGACGGGCCGGGCGCCGGCCCCGAGTGCTCCGATGCCCATCAGCACCGTGCCGGTAGCGCCGAATATCCGGGTGCGACGAAGCGCGACCAGCTCGCCCTCGTTCAGCGGCTGAGCCACCGCCACCTCGTCGCCGTGCAAGCTGGCGATCGACGAACTAAGGGTGTGCTGGCGGGCTGCCATCACAGCAGCGTAACTGCCGCCCGGGAAGGGCCGAACGTGTCAGGTGTGACCAGTGCAACGCCGGCAGAGGGTAGCCTTGCTGGACCCTTTGCTGGAATTGCGTCACACTGGTGTTGTGAAATTCCCGCCGTCCGCCCAAGGTGCCGAAGCAGCAGCCGCTGCCGCCACCCATGACGGTCAGACCCGCAGCGCCGTCGTGCGGTTGCTGCTGGAGTCCGGGTCCATCACCGCCGGGCAGATCGGTGAGCGGCTGGGTTTGTCGGCCGCCGGGGTGCGACGTCACCTCGACGCGCTGATCGAGATGGGTGAGGCCGAGTCCGTTCCCGCCGCGCCGTGGCAGCAAGCCGGACGCGGGCGCCCGGCCAAGCGGTACCGGTTGACCGCGACCGGCCGCGGGAAGCTGGACCACAGTTACGACGACCTGGCCTCCGCGGCGATGCGGCAGCTTCGCGAGATCGGCGGCGAGGAGGCGGTCCGTAGCTTCGCCCGCCAGCGCATCGACGCGATTCTGTCCGATGTCGAGGCGGCCGATTCGGACACCGACGAAGAGATCGAAGCCACCGCCGAGCGAATCGCCGGTGCATTGTCCAAAGCCGGCTACGTCGCGACCACCACTCAGGTGGGGGGTCCAATCCACGGTGTGCAAATCTGTCAGCATCATTGCCCGGTGTCGCACGTCGCCGAGGAGTTCCCGGAGCTGTGCGAAACCGAGCAGCAGGCGATAGCGGAGGTACTCGGTACGCACGTGCAGCGCCTGGCGACGATCGTCAACGGCGACTTCGCCTGCACCACCCATGTCCCGCTTGCCGCTGCTGAAACCCAACTGTCTGAACTTCGGCACACAGCCCGTGCCGAAGCCACCACGAGCATCAAAGGAGTGTCGTTATGACCCTCACCCCGGAGGCCACCAAGACGGCTGTGCCCGCCGCGACGCTGACCCAAGAGGAGACGATCGCCTCGCTGGGCCGTTACGGCTATGGCTGGTCGGACTCCGACGTGGCCGGTGCCAGCGCGCAGCGCGGGCTGTCGGAGGCTGTGGTCCGCGACATCTCGGCAAAGAAGAACGAGCCGGAGTGGATGCTCGAGCACCGGTTGAAGGCGCTGCACATCTTCGGGCGCAAGCCGATGCCGAACTGGGGATCCAACCTCGAGGGCATCCACTTCGACAACATCAAGTATTTCGTGCGTTCCAGCGAGAAGCAGGCCGCCACCTGGGATGACCTGCCCGAGGACATCCGCAACACCTACGACAAGCTCGGCATCCCGGAGGCAGAGAAGCAGCGCCTGGTCTCCGGCGTTGCGGCGCAATACGAGTCAGAGGTGGTCTACCACTCGATCCGCGAAGACCTCGAGGCTCAGGGTGTCATCTTCCTGGACACCGACTCCGGACTGCGTGACCAGCCGGAGTTGTTCAAGAAGTACTTCGGCACGGTGATTCCGGCCGGCGACAACAAGTTCTCGGCGCTGAACTCTGCCGTCTGGAGTGGGGGATCGTTCATCTACGTTCCGCCGGGTGTGCACGTCGACATCCCGCTGCAGGCCTACTTCCGAATCAACACAGAGAACATGGGCCAGTTCGAGCGGACGCTGATCATCGTCGACGAGGGTGCCTACGTGCACTACGTCGAGGGCTGTACCGCGCCGATCTACAAGTCGGACTCGCTGCACTCCGCGGTAGTGGAGATCATCGTCAAGCCCGGCGGCCGTTGCCGTTACACCACCATCCAGAACTGGTCGAACAACGTCTACAACCTGGTCACCAAGCGGGCTCGCGCCGAGGCCGGCGCGACCATGGAATGGGTCGACGGCAACATCGGATCCAAGGTCACGATGAAGTACCCGGCGGTCTGGATGACCGGCGAATACGCCAAGGGCGAGGTGCTTTCGGTCGCGTTCGCCGGCGAGGGCCAGCACCAGGACACCGGGGCCAAGATGCTGCACCTGGCGCCCAACACGTCGAGCAACATCGTGTCCAAGTCGGTGGCCCGCGGTGGTGGTCGCACCTCCTACCGTGGCCTGGTCCAGGTGAACAAGGGCTCGCACGGATCACGCTCCAGCGTGAAATGCGATGCGCTGCTGGTGGATACGATCAGCCGCAGCGACACCTACCCGTACGTCGACATCCGCGAGGACGACGTCACGATGGGACACGAGGCCACCGTTTCGAAGGTCAGCGAAAACCAGCTGTTCTACCTGATGAGCCGCGGGCTGACCGAGGACGAAGCGATGGCGATGGTGGTCCGCGGCTTCGTCGAGCCGATCGCCAAGGAACTGCCGATGGAGTACGCCCTGGAGCTCAACCGGCTGATCGAGCTGCAGATGGAAGGCGCGGTCGGCTAGTGGCGGGATTGACTGAAGCGGTTGAGGGTTCGGCCCTCGCCGCTGCCAACAAGGGCGAGCTGTTCTCCTCGTTCGATGTCAACGCGTTCGAGGTTCCCGGCGGCCGCGACGAGATCTGGCGGTTTACCCCGCTGCGACGGCTGCACGGCTTGCACGATGGCTCGGCGCCGGCCACCGGTAGCGCGAAGATCACGGTCAGTGAGCGGGCCGGCGTGCAGGTAGAGACCGCACGCCGCGGTGACGAGCGGCTCGGGCAGGGCGGCGTGCCCGCCGACCGGGTTGCCGCCCAAGCATTTTCGTCGTTCAACACCGCGACGATCGTCACCATCGGCCGTGACACTCAGATCGCCGAGCCGGTCGAGATCACGGTCGAGGGGCCCGGTGCGGGAGCGGTGGCCTACGGGCACCTGCAGGTGCGCGTTCAGGAGCTTGCCGAGGCCGTCGTCGTGATAGACCATCGCGGCAGCGGAACCTACGCCGACAACCTCGAATTCGTCGTCGACGACGCGGCCCGGCTCACGATCGTCTGGCTCGCCGACTGGGCCGACGACGCAGTGCATGTCAGTGCGCACCACACCCGGCTGGGTAAGGACGCGGTGTTGCGTCATGTCGCGATCACTCTCGGCGGTGAGGTGGTGCGGATGACCGGCAACGTGCGGTTCGATGCACCCGGCGGCGACGCCGAGTTGCTCGGCCTGTATTTCGCCGACGACGGTCAGCACCTGGAATCGCGGTTGTTGGTCGACCACGCGCAACCGGACTGCAAATCCCACGTGCTGTACAAGGGTGCGCTGCAAGGGGATCCGGACTCGAAGCGCCCCGACGCGCATACCGTCTGGGTCGGCGACGTGCTGATCCGGGCCGAGGCCACCGGCACCGACACCTTCGAGGTAAACCGCAATCTGGTCCTGACCGACGGCGCACGCGCCGACTCGGTGCCCAACCTGGAGATCGAGACCGGCGAGATCGTCGGAGCCGGACACGCCAGCGCTACCGGCAGATTCGACGACGAGCAGCTGTTCTACCTGCGTTCCCGCGGGATCCCCGAAGAACAGGCCCGCCGACTGGTGGTGCGCGGATTCTTCAACGAGATCATCGCCAAGATCGCGGTCCCCGACATACGCGCACGCCTGACCACAGCCATCGAACACGAACTGGCTATCACGGAATCGAGAATTACCGCCTCATGACAACTCTGGAAATCAAAGACCTCCACGTCAGCGTCGAGAACGCATCCGACGGCGACGAAATCGGCATCCTCAACGGGGTCAACCTGACCGTGCGCTCCGGTGAAACCCATGCGGTGATGGGCCCCAACGGGTCTGGCAAGTCGACGTTGTCCTATGCCATCGCCGGACACCCGAAGTATCGCGTTACATCGGGGTCGATCACGCTCGACGGGCAGAACGTCCTGGACATGAGCGTCGACGAGCGCGCCCGCGCCGGTCTGTTCCTGGCCATGCAATACCCGGTCGAGGTGCCCGGGGTGTCGATGTCGAACTTCCTGCGTTCGGCCGCGACCGCGGTCCGCGGCGAGGCGCCCAAGTTGCGGCACTGGGTCAAAGAGGTCAAGGCCGCATTGGAGGAGCTGGACATCGACCAGGCCTTCGGCGAACGCAGTGTCAACGAAGGTTTTTCCGGTGGCGAGAAGAAGCGCCACGAAATCCTGCAACTGGGATTACTGAAGCCCAAGATCGCGATCCTCGACGAGACCGACTCCGGCTTGGACGTTGACGCGCTGCGCGTGGTCAGCGAGGGCGTCAACCGTTATGCCGAAGCCGAGCACGGCGGCATCCTGCTGATCACGCACTACACCCGGATTCTGCGATACATCCACCCGCAGTTTGTGCACGTCTTCGTCGGCGGCCGGATCATCGAATCGGGTGGTCCGGAGTTGGCTGACGAGCTCGAAGAGCACGGTTATGTCCGCTTCACTCAGACGGCCGCTTCGGGGGCCTGATATGACGGTTTCGGCCACTCGACCCGCGGCACTGGACCTCGCGGCGATCCGGGCCGACTTCCCGATCCTGTCGCGGATCATGCGCGGCGGAAAACAGCTGGCGTACCTGGATTCCGGGGCGACGTCGCAGCGTCCGCTACAAGTCCTTGACGCCGAGCGCGAGTTCCTCATCACGTCCTACGGGGGTGTGCACCGCGGCGCGCATCAACTGATGGAAGAGGCCACCGACGCCTACGAGCAGGGCCGCGCCGACATCGCCGCGTTCGTCGGTGCCGATGCTGATGAGCTGGTGTTCACCAAGAATGCCACCGAATCGCTCAACCTGATGTCGTATGTGCTGGGGGACAACCGCTTTGAACGAGTGGTCGGACCGGGCGACGTCATCGTCATCACCGAACTCGAGCACCACGCCAACCTCGTTCCGTGGCAGGAACTTGCCCGGCGCACCGGCGCAACGGTGCGCTGGTACGGCGTCACCGACGACGGCCGCATCGACCTCGACTCCCTGCAACTCGATCAGAACGTCAAAGTCGTTGCTTTCAGCCATCACTCGAACGTGACTGGCACAGTGGCCCCGGTCGCGGCGCTGGTCGAGCGCGCTAAGGCCGTCGGCGCCCTGACAGTGCTGGATGCCTGCCAGTCGGTGCCGCACCAGCCGATCGACTTCCACGCCCTCGACGTCGACTTCGCGGCATTCTCCGGGCACAAGATGCTGGGCCCCAACGGAATCGGTGTGCTCTACAGTCGCCGCGAACTGCTCAACACGTTGCCGCCATTCCTCACCGGCGGCTCGATGATCGAGACGGTGACCATGGAGGCCACTACGTACGCCGCGCCGCCGCAGCGATTCGAGGCCGGTACGCCGATGACGTCGCAGGTCGTCGGGCTGGCCGCGGCGGCACGCTACCTCGGCGGCATCGGCATGCCCACCGTCGAAGCGCACGAGCGCGAGCTGGTGTCCGCGGCGATCGACGGCCTGTCCGGCATCGATGCGGTGCGGATAATCGGCCCCACAAGTTTGGAAAACCGCGGCTCGCCAGTGTCTTTCGTCGTCGACGGCGTGCACGCGCACGATGTCGGTCAGGTTCTCGACGACGAAGGCGTCGCGGTGCGGGTCGGGCACCACTGTGCGCTGCCGTTGCACCGCCGGTTCGACGTCGTGGCCACCGCGCGCGCATCGTTCGCGGTGTACAACACGCTCGACGAGGTCGACCGGCTGGTCGCCGGGGTGCGCCGGGCCATCGATTTCTTCGGCAGGGCGTGAGCCGTCATGCGCCTCGAGCAGATGTATCAAGAAGTGATCCTCGATCACTACAAGCATCCGCAGCACCGCGGCCTTCGCGAGCCGTTCGCCGCGGAGGTCTACCACAAGAACCCGGTCTGCGGCGATGACGTCACGCTGCGGGTCACCTTGTCCGACGACGGCGAGACCGTCGTCGACGTCTCGTACGACGGCCAGGGCTGTTCGATCAGCCAAGCCGCCACCTCAGTGCTCACTGAGCAGGTGATCGGTCACAGCGTCGGGCAGGCATTGAAGACGGTCACCGCGTTCACCGAGATGGTGTCGTCACGCGGAAATGTCACCGGTGACGAAGACGTTCTGGGCGACGGCATCGCGTTCGCCGGTGTCGCTAAATATCCGGCGCGGGTCAAATGCGCGCTGTTGGGCTGGATGGCTTTTAAGGATGCGCTGGCGCAAGCGAGCGGCGACATGGAGGAGGTCAAGGATGAGTGAAACCGCGGCGCCGGATAGCGAGCTGCTCGGCGACATCGAGGAGGCGATGCGCGATGTCGTCGACCCCGAATTGGGCATCAATGTCGTCGACCTGGGATTGGTCTACGGTGTCAACCTCGAAGAGGCCGAGGAGGGAACCGTCGCGCTGATCGACATGACGTTGACGTCGCCGGCCTGCCCGCTGACCGACGTCATCGAAGACCAGTCGCGTAGCGCGCTGATCGGCGCGGGTCTGGTCGATGAACTGCGGATCAACTGGGTGTGGAACCCACCGTGGGGCCCGGACAAGATCACCGATGACGGCCGCGACCAACTCCGTGCGCTGGGCTTCACAGTCTGACGGCAAACTGGCCCTAATTGCCCGTCGCCGCTGTCTTCGAGTCGCGCGAGCCGGGACTTGCCCTCAGAATTGGGGGACCGGACTGAAAGGTGAACGCGTGATGACGCAAAAACTGATGACCGTCGCGATTTCCGCGGCTGCACTGTTCCTGGGTACCGGCATGGCCCACGCCGACCCGGCTCCCGCGCCCGACCCGAACGGGCCGAAGTGCGACATCTGGAACGGCGGCGACAACGGAGACAAGTGGGAGAGGGTTCCCTGCGGCTGGGCCTACGGGGAAGAGAAGGGCTGGTACCAGCTTCCTTAGCGACCCGTCGCAGCGGTTGCGCACCGTGTTCACATGCGCAGGGTGTGAATCCGATCGGCCTTCGTTACGATCGTTAGTGTGACGGATTCCGCTGCAGCCCGGGGGGCCACCCAGCAAGCGAATGGCGCGGAGCCCCATGTCGTCGTAATGTTCGGCGCCACAGGCGATTTGGCACGCCGGAAGCTATTGCCGGGCCTGCTTCACCTATCGTGTTCGAAGCTTGCCCCGGAGATGCGCGTCATCGGAACGTCACTCGACGAGCTCGACACGGAGGCTTTTCGCAAGTTGGCCCGCAAGGCCTGCACCGAGTTCGCCCACCACGAAGTCTCCGAGGAGCTCGCGGACCAGTTCATCGCCAATTTGCACTTTGTTTCACTGCAGAAAGACGGGCCGGAAGCCCTGGCGAGCGCGGTAGCCGAACAGGTTGAGGCACTCGGCGGTAAGGCCCGCCTGCTGCACTACTTGAGCGTCCCGCCCAAGTCGGTGATGCCGGTGATGGACACACTGCATAAGGCGGACCTGGCGGAGAACTCCCGGGTCATCATGGAGAAGCCGTTCGGTGTCGATCTGGCCACCGCGCGGGATCTCAACACCGCTATCCACGAGCGATTCGACGAAGAACAGATCTTCCGGATCGATCACTTCCTGGGCAAGGAAGCCGCCCAGAACATTCTCGCTTTCCGGTTCGCGAACGGACTCTTCGAGCCGATCTGGAACCGCAACTTCATCGACCACATCCAGATCGACGTCCCCGAGCGACTCACGTGTGAGAGCCGCGCCCAGTTCTACGAATCGGTGGGGGCGTTCAAGGACATGGTGGTTACGCATTTGTTCCAGATTCTGGCGTTCGTCGCGATGGAACCGCCCACCGAGCTTGCCTCAGGGGCGATCAGCGACGAGAAGAACAAGGTGTTCCGTTCGATGCGTCCGCTTGATCCCAGCAAGGTGGTGCGCGGCCAGTACCGGGGTTACCGCGACGAGCCCGGCGTGTCTCCGGAATCGGACACCGAGACCTTCGTCGCGCTCAAATGCGAGATCGATAACTGGCGCTGGGCGGGTGTTCCGTTCTTTCTGCGGACCGGCAAGGGCATGGCCGAAGGGCAGCGGATCATTTCGATCGCCTTCCACGAGCCGCCGCGGAGCATGTTCCCAGCCGGATCCGGTGTGGGACAGAAGGGTCCCGATCACCTGACCTTCGATCTTGCCGACGTATCCAAGATGTCGCTGTCGTTCTACGGTAAGCGGCCCGGACCCGGTATGAAGCTGGACAAGCTCAGCCTGCAGTTCACCATGGAAGAAAGCGGCCATGCCGGCGATGTGCTGGAGGCCTACGAGCGGTTGATTCTCGACGCAATGCGCGGCGACCGAACGCTCTACAACAGCGCGGAGGGCATCGAGCGACTCTGGGAGGTCTCGGCCCCGTTGCTCGAGGATCCGCCACCGGCACGTAGCTACGACCTCGATTCCTGGGGGCCTAACGCGGTCCATCCGCTGATCGCGCCGCGAGCGTGGCGGCTGCCGTTCGAACGTGGCTGGCGCGGCAAAGAATAACGGCGCCTCAGCGCCAGGGCAGACCGGTGTTGTCGCCGCGCCACCGTGACGGTGGAATCATCGGCGCTCCACGCAATCCCGACGCATCGACATGGCGCAGGGCGGCCGCGAGGTGCTGCTCCATCCGGCGTTGTGCTTTCCGTCCATCTTTCGCAGCGATGGCAGCGGAGATGGCGCGATGTGACTTGGCAGCTTCGTCGCGGTCGAACTGAGTGATGTTCTGTTCGGCCGCGGCCCAGCGCACCGCCTGTTCGACTGCGGCCAAAACTGTTGTGAGGAGTGGGTTTCCGCTCGCTTGCACCATCAGTTCGTGGAATTCGTGATAACCGGTGCCGTCGGGAGCGATGCCACGCTCGGCAACCGCGGCGATGCGCTCGCGTTGGTGTGCGTTAGCGTGCACGGCGACATGGGCCGCGGCGGCGGGTTCGAGCATCGTGCGGAATGCCAGCAAGTCACCCCACGTCGCGCCGGTAAGGGTGAACAGCTGCACCAATGAGTGCGCAATTCGCTCGGGTTCCGGGTGGCGGATGCGCACTCCGCTGCGTCCCTGGCTGGTGGTGGTGAGCCCCTCGGCGTCCAGCAGCCGCAGTGCCATGCGAACCGTTTCACGGCTGACGCCGAGCTGGGTGACCAGCTCGCCCTCGGTGGGCAGCGAATCACCCGGCGCGAGCTCGCCGGAAAGAATCCGTCGGCGCAGCGTCGCGGCAACGACATCAGGCGCGCGAGAGGGTCTTGTCATCGTCACGACACTTAGTATACTAAGTCGCCATGGTGAATGTGCCGAATACCTCAGTGCTGAGCGGAGCTTTCCGGCCGATGCGGTTCGAGGCGACGGTCGAGGACTGTGTGACGACCTTCGGCGAGATCCCAAGGGAGCTGTCCGGCGGCTTTTATCGGGTCGGGCCGACATTCAAGCGGCCTACTCGGCAGGGCGCGAACGGGCTGCTGGCAATGGATGGCATGGTGCAGGGCCTCACCTTCGACAACGGCCGGGCTGACTTTCGTAACCGTTGGGTCCGCACTCCTAAGTATCTGCTGGAAGACCGGCACGGGAGCGGGATGTTCTGCTGGTCCGATGGCGACTGGAACGACTGGCGCAACATCGGGTTCGGTGCCGCGGTGCCCGATGAGTACACCCGCGGAATTCCTCAGGGCACCAACAACATCAACTGCTTTCCGTTCGCGGGAGAGATCCTCGCGTCGGGGGAACAGGGCAGCCCACCGGTGGCCCTCGATCCCATCACCTTGCAGACCCGCGGCGTAGTCGCGTGGTCGCCGCAGCTGTCACGCGGCATCTTCGATCGGGCCGGCTATGGCGACGCGGCGTTCACCGCGCACCCGAAATGGGACAGCGCCAGCGGCACGCTGTATGGCTGGGCCTATAGCAACCACAAGCCGTACGTCACCGTCCACGTCGTAGCACCCGATGGTGCGGTCGCATCCCGCGAACTCTGGGATGCGCCGTATTCCTCCGAAGTCCACGACATGTGGCTGACCCCGGACTACATGGTGTTGCCATTTCAGGGCTTCGTCTTCGACCCAGATCGCATCGAGCGCGGGCAGTCGGTACAGGGGTGGCATCCCGAGCTGCCGACCATGCTTGCGCTGATCCCTCGCGACGATATCGAGAATGGTGAGATCCGTTGGATCACAGCGGAAATCGAACCTCAGTACGTGATGCACACCTTGGCCGCCGACGTTGACGGTGACACGCTGACCTTGGAAGCCCCGATCTTCGAGCGTCCGCCATTCCCGCTGGACATCGACGGGTTCGAAGGGGAGGATGTCGCACTGTTCTTCAACCTGGCCCGCAGCACACTCGGACGGTGGACGGTCGACCTGACCGCCGGAAGCGTCAAATCCGAGATGCTCGACGACCAGCCCTGTGAGCTACCCAAGGTCGACGAACGCTTCTACGGCCACGGTCAGCGTTGGGGATACCTGATCGGCGGCGACGCCAAAGGAACGGGCATGCGCATGCACAGTCTGATCGTGCGTGACCGGCGCACCGGCGACGAGCAGCGGTACCGGCTGCGCCACGATCGTCCGTCGCTGGTGATGGAGCCGACCTTCGTGCCGCGTACTCCCGCCGCCGCCGAGGGCGATGGTTATCTCATGGTGCCGATCTCGCGTTGGACCGAAAACCTTGGCGAATTTGCGATTTTCGACACCGACGACATCACCGCGGGGCCGGTATGTCGCATCGAGATACCGTTCCTGCTCGGCTTCACCCCACACGGACACTGGATGGACTTTCGATGAGCCTTTCCGAGATCGAAGAAGCGGAGCTGCGGGCATCGGTCCACGGGATCGTCGCCGCGTTCGGCAACGACTACTTCACCCACTGCAGCGAAACGCTGCAGCATCCCACCGAGTTGTGGGACGCGTTGGCGGCCGGTGGATTCGTCGGCGTGAACCTGCCCGAGCAATACGGTGGCGGTGGAATGGGATTGAGCGCGATGAACATCGTCGCCGAGGAAGCCGCCGCAGCGGGCTGCCCGCAGGTCATGCTGATGATCTCGCCCGGAATCGTCGGCAGTCTGCTGGCGCGGCACGCCAACCACGAGCAGAAGCAACAGTGGCTGGCACCGATGGCGGCTGGAACGATGAAAATCGCGTTCGCGATCACCGAACCCGACGCCGGGTCCAACAGTCACCAACTGGCCACCACCGCGCACCGCGACGGCGACAAGTACTTCATCAGCGGACAGAAGACCTACATCACCGCGGCCGACCAAGCCGACGCCCTGCTCGTCGTCACCCGCACCGGCACCGACTCCCAAGGCCGCGCGCAGCTTTCGCTGTTCCTGGTCGACCGTGACACACCCGGTATCGACATGCACCGGATACCGATGACATTCGAAATCACCGACAAATCGTTCACGGTGTTCTTCGACAACGTCGCCGTCCCGGCCGATCGGTTGGTCGGAGGCGAAGGCAACGGACTACGGGTTGCGTTCGACGGTATGAACCCCGAGCGCGTGATCATCGCTGCGATCTGCAACGGCGTCAGCCGCTACGCGCTCGACAAGGCGGTGGCCTATGCTCGCGAGCGCCGAGTGTGGCAGGTGCCGATCGGGGCGCACCAGGGCCTCGCGCATCCGTTGGCAGAAGCCAAGATTGCCCTCGAGGCAGGGCGGCTGATGACACGTCACGCGGCGGCCGAATACGACCACGGTGCCGATGCCGGCGAGCACAGCAACATGGCCAAGTTCCTGTCCGCCGACGCCGCCATCCGCTGCCTCGATCAGGCCATCGAGGTGCACGGCGGCGCGGGCTTCACTCGTGAGGTTGCCCTGGCCAACATGTACGAGTTCGTCCGGTTGTTCAAGACCGTGCCGATCAGCCGCGAGATGATCCTCAATCACGTTGCGCAGCACAGCCTTGGGCTGCCCCGATCGTATTGACGCCGCGGCCGCTAATGGCGATGGTGCAGCCACGGGAGGTGGAAGTGGTGATGTGGGCGACCCATCGGCGGACACGGTTCGAGGTCGATCGTCGCAGCGCGCAGCACGTTGCCGTCCTTGGTTCCCTGCGCCGCCATGCACTTACCATTCTGGACCGCTTGGGCATTGGTAACCGCGTGCTTGGTGTAGGTGGTCGTGTTGATGACATCAACGGTGCTATGCGTCGTGTGGCCGGTGGGATCGGTGGTGTTGACTTTGATGGCGTTGTCGGCGACGGAGTCCACCGTGCCGTAAACGGCTCCGGGGGGCCCCGGTGGCGGCGGGCACGTGTGGGCTACCGCGGGGCTGATCTCCACGGATTCCGCAGTGATCGCACCGCCGGGCGAAGCACTCTGTGGCGCGGGCCGGACGTCGACGCAACTGCCGGGTTTCACGTCGGTCAGCGCCGCGGAGCTGAGCGCGGTGACCATCGTCTGGGGAGTGAAGTCCACCGTCGCCGCGCTCCGGTCTCGCTGGGTGAGCTCGATCACATCACCTGACACCGATCTGACCAGGCCCTCGATGTGGTCCTTGGCCGCCGGCGGTGGTGGCGGCGGCGGTGGCTTGGGCACGGAGCTCGGTTGGCTTGCCGCGGTGCCGTGCTGTGTGGAGTTCTGGTTGTCCGATGTGCCGCACGCGGCGATGGACAACACGGTCACTCCGGCCAATAGCGGGATCAGCAACCGAGCCCGCGAGGGACCCGACAAGGTGACGCTCATCGACGCTTCTCCCATCGCGCGCATTAACCACGGGAGAGTACCCGCTGAACGAACGCTAACGCGCGCGGTGGGTACCCCCGACGGCTTGCCGTGCGGTTCTCGTGCAAGCCCATCGAATTAGAGTCGTGCCATGTTTTGGCTGTGCAGAACCTGCGGTGTCGAGCACAGCACCGCATCGGGTGTGTGCGCGATATGTGCCGATGAGAGGCAGTGGGTGCCCAGCGAGGGCCAGGCGTGGGCGACGCTGAACCAGCTCGTCGCCGAAGGGATGCGGTCCCAGGTCTGGGTTGTTGAGGACGGGCTGGTGGCGGTCGGGAGTTCGCCTGCGTTGGGAATCGGGCAAATCGGACTGCTGGTCTGCTCCGACGCAGGAAACGTGTTGTGGGATCCGTCCGGCTTCGTCGACGACGACGCGGTGGCCGCCGTCGCGGGCCGCGGCGCGGTCATCGCGATTGTGGCGAGCCATCCGCACATGTTCGGCGCACAAGTGGAATGGAGCCATCGACTGGGTGAGGTCCCGGTGTACGTCAACGCCGCGGACGCCGACTGGGTGATGCGCCGCGATCCCGTGATTCAGCAGTGGTCGGACACCTTGGCGCTGACGCCCTCGTTAACCGTGGTCCAAGTAGGTGGGCATTTCCCCGGTAGTTCGGTCGCCTGCTGGACCGACGGCGCAGACGGCCGCGGTGTGCTGCTTGCGGGGGACACCATCTTCCCCAACCCGGACCGCCGCACCGTCGGCTTCCTGCGCAGCTATCCCAACCGTCTCCCGCTGTCGGCCGCGGTTGTGCAGCGGATGGCCGCGACGCTGGCGCCGTTGCACTTCGACCGCATCTACGGCCTCTTCACCAACGCCATCGACACTGACGGTCACGCCGTGGTGGAGCGCTCGGCCGAGCGCCATGCCGCCTGGGTCCGCGGCGACTACGACCACCTGACCTGATTTGCGGGAACACCCCGGCAGCTCGCAGCGTTGAGCAGGTCGTGACTACCCAAGACCTCACAGCCGCGCAGTTCAACGAGACGATCAACGGCAACGACATCGTGCTCGTCGACTTCTGGGCATCATGGTGCGGACCGTGTCGCCAGTTTGCGCCCACATTCTCTGCATCTGCGGACAAGCACCCCGACGTGGTGCACGCCAAGGTGGACACCGAAGCCGAGCAGGAGCTCGCCGCGGCAGCGCAGATCCGGTCCATCCCGACATTGATGGCCTTCAAAAAGGGCAAATTGGTCTTCAACCAGGCCGGTGCACTGCCGCCCGCCGCCCTGGAAGATCTGGTTCAGCAGGTCAAAGGCTTCGACGTCGATGCGGCGATCGCCGGGCAGGAAGACGACCAGTCCTGAGCTGAACCCGCACGAGGGCGGGTTACCGTTCAACGGTGAGCATGGTCCTCGTCGAACACCCGCGGCCCCACGTCGCATTGATAACTCTTAATAGGCCGGAGCGAATGAACTCCATGGCGTTCGACGTCATGGTGCCGCTCAAAGAGGCGCTGGAGAAAGTCACCTACGACAACTCGGTGCGTGCCGTGGTGCTGACTGGCGCCGGCAAAGGCTTCTCGTCAGGCGCCGACCACAAATCGGCCGGCAGCGTTCCGCACGTCCAGGACCTGACCCGGCCCACCTACGCGCTGCGTTCGATGGCCATCCTCGATGACGTCATCCTCGGGTTGCGACGGATGCACCAGCCGGTGATCGCCGCGGTCAACGGCGCCGCGATCGGAGGTGGATTGTGCCTGGCGCTCGCCGCCGACATTCGCGTCGCCGCGCATGGGGCGTACTTCCGGGCCGCGGGCATCAACAACGGGCTGACGGCCAGTGAGCTGGGTTTGAGTTACCTGCTACCGCGGGCCATCGGGTCGTCGCGAGCTTTCGAGATCATGCTGACCGGTCGCGACATCGACGCCGAGGAGGCCGAGCGGATCGGGCTGGTGTCGCGCCAGGTCCCGGACGACCTGCTGCTGGAAACCTGCTACGACATGGCTGAGCGGATCGCCGCGTTTTCGCGGCCCGGCGTCGAGTTGACCAAGCGCACACTGTGGAGTGGACTGGACGCCGCTAGCCTGGAAGGGCACATGCAGGCCGAAGGTTTGGGACAGCTCTTCGTCCGCCTGCTCACCGGCAACTTCGAAGAAGCGGTTGCCGCGCGCGCCGAAAAGCGCCCGCCGGTGTTCACCGACGACAAGTAGCCGCGTAACCGAGGGCGATTCCGCACAAGGAGAGTGACCGTGATCACTGCTACGGACCTCGAGGTCCGCGCAGGCGCGCGCACGTTGCTCTATGCCGACGGCCCGGCGTTGCGGATACAACCGGGGGACCGCATCGGGCTCGTCGGGCGTAACGGTGCCGGCAAGACCACCACGTTGCGCATCCTCGCAGGTGAGGGTGAGCCGTACGCGGGCACCGTGGCACGCACCGGCGAGATCGGTTATCTGCCGCAGGATCCCAAAGAGGGCGACCTCGACCTCCTGGCCCGCGACCGGGTGCTCTCCGCGCGCGGTCTGGACACTCTGCTCACCGACCTGGAAAAGCAGCAGGCGTTGATGGCCGAGGTCGCCGACGACGACGCGCGCGATCGAGCGATTCGCCGCTACGGCCAACTCGAGGAACGCTTCGCCGCGCTCGGCGGCTACGGCGCCGAAAGCGAAGCGGGCCGGATCTGCGCGAGTCTAGGGCTGCCCGACCGGGTCCTGACGCAGCAGTTGCGCACCTTGTCCGGCGGCCAGCGCCGGCGGGTCGAGTTGGCCCGGATCCTGTTCGCCGCGTCCGACACCGGCGCCGGATCGGCCACCACGTTGTTGCTCGACGAGCCGACCAACCACCTCGACGCTGATTCGGTGGGCTGGCTGAGGGATTTCCTGCGCAACCACGCCGGCGGTCTGGTTGTGATCAGCCACAACGTCGACCTGCTGGCCGACGTCGTCAACCGGGTGTGGTTTCTCGACGCGGTACGCGGCGAAGCCGACGTGTACAACATGGGGTGGCAGAAGTACCTTGACGCCCGCGCCACCGACGAGCAGCGTCGCCGCCGCGAACGCGCCAACGCCGAACGCAAGGCCACCGCGCTGCGCGCGCAAGCCGCCAAGCTCGGCGCGAAAGCCACCAAAGCCGTTGCAGCACAAAATATGCTGCGCCGTGCCGACCGAATGATGGCGGCCCTCGACGAAGAGCGGGCGGCCGACAAGGTGGCCCGGATCAAATTCCCCACCCCCGCTTCGTGCGGACGCACGCCGCTGATGGCGTCCGGGCTGACCAAGACCTACGGGTCGCTGGAAATCTTCACCGGGGTGGATCTGGCGATCGACCGCGGCTCTCGGGTGGTGGTGCTCGGACTCAACGGTGCCGGCAAGACGACGCTGCTGCGGTTGCTGGCCGGCGTTGAGCAACCCGATGCCGGATCGATGGAGCCCGGACATGGTTTGAAGATCGGCTATTTCGCCCAAGAGCACGACACCCTCGACGATGCCGCGACGGTGTGGGAAAACATTCGCCATGCCGCGCCTGACTCCGGTGAGCAAGAGCTGCGTGGTCTGCTCGGCGCATTCATGTTCAGCGGAAGCCAACTCGAGCAGCGGGCCGGCACGCTGTCCGGTGGCGAGAAGACCCGGCTGGCGCTCGCCGGCCTGGTGGCCTCCACGGCTAATGTGCTGTTGCTCGACGAGCCGACGAACAACCTCGACCCGGCGTCGCGCGAGCAGGTGCTCGACGCGCTGCGCAGCTACGCCGGAGCGGTCGTCCTGGTCACCCACGACCCGGGCGCCGCCGAAGCGCTCGACCCGCAACGCGTCGTTCTGCTGCCCGACGGGACCGAAGACCATTGGTCCGAGGAGTACCGGGATCTCATCGAGTTGGCCTGACAGCTTGGACGCGGCGGTGCAGCAACAGATTCCGTCAAAAGCGCCCCGCCAGTCGACCCGGCTTCTTACTCTGTGCCTTTGGGGATCGGAGTTCAACCCGGGGAGAGCCGATGAGGAAATCGAAAAAGCCGCGCGACCAAATGCTGCGCGAATTGCGCAGTGCCTATGAAGGCGGAGCCAGCATTCGTACGCTGGTGGGGTCGACCGGTAGGTCGTACGGATCTATCCACAGCATGCTGCGCGAATCCGGCACCACGATGCGCAGCCGCGGCGGCCCCAACCACCGCACCCGAACGCGCTGACTCCCGCAACCTAACGCTGCCGCACCGAGCCCTCGACCAGATCGAGGACAGCGGTGAGCAACTGAGTGTCTTCGCCGGAAGCGACCTTGGCGACCAGCCCGTCGAGAACCAGGTCCAGGTAGCACTGCAACACGTCGCTGGGAATGTCGTCACGTACCCGCCCGGCCGACTTCTGCCGGCGCAACCGCTCAGTGGTCGCCGCCGCCAGCTCCGCTGACCGGTCAGTCCATTCCTTGTTGAACGCCGGATCGTGGCGCAGCTTGCGTGCAATCTCCAAACGCGTGGCGAGCCAGTCGAACTGCTCGGGCGCCGCCAGCATGTCCCGCATCACCTGAACCAGGCCCTCGCGCGAGGCGACATCAGCCATCCGCTCGGCATCTTCGTGCGCCAACTCGAAAAACAGCGTGTCCTTGTCGCGGAAGTGGTGGAATATCGCACCCCGCGACAAGCCGATCGCCTGCTCGAGGCGGCGCACCGTAGCTCCGTCGTAGCCGAACTCGGCGAAGCAGCGGCGAGCGCCGTCGAGGATCTGACGGCGCCGGGCCGCCAGATGATCCTGGCTGACCTTGGGCACGGCCGGCTAAATCTTCATCCGGCGACCCGCGGCGCCCGGCTGCGCCGCGCTTGCGATCGCCACTAGCTCGACCTGAGCATGTTGCGCAACACGTACTGCAAGATGCCGCCGTTTCGGTAGTAGTCGGCTTCACCGGGAGTGTCGATGCGCACCACGGCGTCGAATTCGACTGCCTTACCGCCATCTTTGGCGGCCTTCACGTGCACGGTCCTGGGCGTATTGCCGTTGTTGAGTTCCTCGATACCGGTGATCTCGAAAACCTCGGTGCCGTCCAGCCCCAAGTCCCCCGCGGACTTGCCGTCCGGGAATTGCAGCGGGATCACGCCCATGCCGATCAGGTTGGACCGGTGGATGCGTTCGAACGACTCGGCGATCACCGCGCGAACACCCAGCAGCCGAGTGCCCTTGGCTGCCCAGTCACGTGATGAGCCGGACCCGTATTCCTTACCCCCGAGCACGACCAGCGGAATGTCTTGTGCCGCATAGTTTTGCGCTGCGTCGTAGATGAACGCCTGCGGTCCGCCGTCCTGGGTGAAGTCGCGGGTGTAGCCACCCGAGACGTCGTCCAGCAGCAGGTTGCGCAGCCGGATGTTGGCGAAGGTGCCGCGGATCATCACCTCGTGGTTGCCGCGCCGCGAACCGAAGGAGTTGTAGTCCTTGCGGTCCACACCGTGCTCGTCCAGGTATTGAGCGGCAGGGGTTCCCGGCTTGATGCTGCTGGCAGGGGAGATGTGATCGGTGGTCACCGAGTCGCCCAGCAGCGCGAGTACCCGTGCGCCGCTGATGTCGCCGACTGGCTCCGGCTCGGCGGGCATGCCGTCGAAGTACGGCGGCTTACGCACGTAAGTCGACTCGGCGCCCCACTCGAACGTGTTGCCGCTCGGCGTCGGCAGGTTGCGCCACCGCTCGTCGCCCTTGAACACGTCGGCGTAGTTGCGGACGAACATCTCCTGGTTGATCGCCGACGCGATGGTGTCCGAGACGTCCTTCTGCGACGGCCAGATGTCCTCCAGGAAAACGTCATTGCCGTCCTTGTCCTGGCCCAGTGGGTCGGAGTCGAAGTCGAAATCGAGCGTGCCGGCGAGCGCGTACGCGACCACCAGCGGCGGCGAGGCCAGGTAGTTCATCTTGACGTCCTGGCTGATCCGTCCCTCGAAGTTCCGGTTACCGGACAGCACCGCGGTCACGGAGAGGTCGTTGTCGTTGATTGCCTTCGAGATCTCCTCGGGCAGGGGGCCGGAGTTACCGATGCAGGTGGTGCAGCCGTAGCCGACCAGGTAGAAGCCCAGCTTCTCCAAATACGGCCACAGCCCGGCCTTTTCGTAGTAATCGGTGACGACCTGCGAGCCCGGGGCCATCGAGGTCTTCACCCATGGCTTCGATGTCAGGCCCTTCTCCACAGCGTTTTTGGCCAGCAATGCGGCGCCGAGCATCACTTCGGGGTTGGAGGTGTTGGTGCACGACGTGATCGCGGCGATCACCACCGCGCCGTGGTCAAGGACGAATTCGCCGCGTTCGTCGGACTTGATATCCACCGGACTGCTCACCCGGCCCTTGGCGTTCTTGGCCGCCGAATGCACCGGGGCGTCGGGGTGGTCGTCGGCGTGGCCGTTCGTCGGCTGACCCGGATCGCTGGCCGGGAAAGTCTCGTCGATCGTCTCGTCGAGCTTGGAGTAGTCCTTACTGCCACCGCCGTTGTCGACGTAGTCGGAGATCTGCTTACGGAAGGTTGACTTGGCTTCCGACAACACGATCCGGTCTTGCGGCCGCTTGGGCCCGGCGATCGAGGGGACCACCTCGGACAGGTCGAGCTCGAGGTATTCGGAGAACGCCGGTTCGTGCGCGGGGTCGTGCCAGAGGCCCTGTTCCTTGGCGTAGGCCTCCACCAGGGCAACCTGTTCCGGCTTGCGGCCGGTGAACTTGAGGTAGTCGATGGTCTCTTGGTCGATCGGGAAAATTGCTGCGGTAGAGCCGAATTCGGGACTCATGTTGCCTAGGGTCGCCCGGTTGGCCAGCGGTACCTCGGCAACGCCTTTCCCGTAGAACTCGACGAATTTGCCGACAACGCCGTGCTTGCGCAACATCTCGGTGACGGTCAGCACCACATCGGTGGCAGTAACGCCCGCCTTGATCTCGCCGGTCAGCTTGAAGCCGACGACCCGCGGGATGAGCATCGAAACCGGCTGGCCGAGCATGGCGGCCTCGGCCTCGATGCCGCCGACACCCCAGCCCAACACACCGAGGCCGTTGACCATCGTGGTGTGCGAGTCGGTGCCGACGCAGGTGTCGGGGTAGGCCAGTCCGTTACGCGCCATCACGACGCTGGCCAGGTACTCGATGTTGACCTGGTGCACGATGCCGGTGCCCGGCGGCACCACCTTGAAGTCGTCGAATGCGCCCTGGCCCCAACGCAAGAACTGGTAGCGCTCGCCGTTGCGCTCGTATTCGATCTCGACGTTGCGCTCGAAAGCGTCGGCGGTGCCGAACCAGTCGATGATCACCGAGTGATCGATCACCAGGTCGGCCGGCGCAAGGGGGTTGACCTTGTCGGGGTTGCCGCCCAGCGCGGCGACGGCCTCACGCATGGTGGCGAGGTCAACGATGCAGGGGACGCCGGTGAAGTCCTGCATGACGACGCGTGCGGGGGTGTACTGGATTTCGATGCTGGGCTCGGCCTTGGGATCCCACTGCGCGATCGCCTGGATGTGATCCTTGGTGATGTTGCTGCCGTCTTCGTTGCGCAGCAGGTTCTCGGCGAGCACTTTCAGGCTGTAGGGGAGTTTCTCCGTCCCCGGAACTGCGTCCAGCCGATAGATGTCGTAACTGTCGTCACCGACCTTCAAGGTGTCGCGGGCTCCGAACGAATTCACCGAATCTTTGCTGGTCACATCCACTCCCGTATTTTGTTAGTCGGCGCCGACCCGCTGCGCCCGGCTCGGACCCGGCTGCCGCATCCGCGACCGCGCCCCTAGTTCGGCTCGCCGACGGGCTGTGTCGACGAAGCACTGCCACTCTAACAGTACGCTTGTCCTGCATTCGTGCGGACCCGAAAACTTTGTTTTCTTTCAGCCGACCACCTGCTGTAACGCCCGCGTCGTCAGGCGGTACGGTTTCCAACCGTGACCACCCCGCACCCGCCGCTCTATATACCCGGCGAGATCTGCGGCGCTGTCGGTGCCGATCCGGCGAGCAACCCCGATGCGTGCCTGGCGATCGTTCAGCAGCAGGTCGGCGTTGGCAACATCAGCGCACCGCCGTCAGTCGCGCCGGCCTTGGTCGAGTTGGTCACCCAGGCGCACGAGCACAACATCGATCTCAAGATCGTCGTGCTCGATCACAATCCGCCCAATGACACCCCGCTGCGCGACATCGCGACGGTGGTCGGTTCTCAACACCCCGACGCCACCGTGCTGGTGCTCAGCCCGAATTACGTCGGCAGCTACAGCACCCACTTCCCGCGCGCCACTCTGGAGATCGGCGAAGACAACGCCAAGACCGGTAACACGGTGGTCTCGGCGCAGAATTTTTTGCACCAGCTCGAGACGCCGCAGTTTCCGTGGACCGGATTCACGATCGTTCTGCTGATCGGGGTACTGGCGGCGGTGGCCGGAACCCGATTCCTGCAATTGCGGGCCAGGCGATCAGCAACGCCGCACGTTGGCGGCGAAGCCGCCCAAGAAGACGCTGATCGCAGCGTTTAACTCGTCGTATTGCTCTCGTGTCGGATACCGTCGGCGCCGGTGCCGCTGTCCCCGGCAAATTGCTGATGTCACCGTAGGGTCACAGTTCTCAGAAGAACAGACTTGTAATTTGTGACTTAAGTTTCCACTGGGTCAGATGTGACTTACGGTGCAGGGGATGCATTTGATTTATTCGTGCTTCCAGTGATTGCTGGGGCCGACGCCGTCCGCCCGCGTTGAGCCAAGGAGACCCGAGTCGAATGAGACGCAACTGCCGCGGCTCGTCTTTCCGAGTGGCTTCCGTGTTCACCCGCCGCGTTGGTCCCGCGATCCTCTGCGCCGCTCTGCTGCTGGGCACGCCAGGCCTGGCCAAGGCCGACCCCGACACCATGGCCAAGTTGATCGCCGAGGTGGCGCGGGCCAATCAACGTCTTCAAGACCTCAACGCCCAGATCCAGACCGAAGAAGAAAGCGTCAACAAGGCGGTGGTTGACGTCGAGAGCGCGCGCGACAACGCGACGGCAGCGCAACACGACGTCGAATCAAGTCAGCAGTCGGTCAAGAACGCGGACGCCGCAATCACGGTCGCGCAGAAGCGATTTGACCGTTTCGCGGTGGCCAGTTACGTCAACGGCCCGTCGAACGGTTACCTCACCGCGGCCAGCCCCGACGACATGATCTCGACCGCGGCCGCCGGCCAGGCCCTGGCGGCCAGCTCGCAGCACGTGATGGACAACTTGCAACGGGCCCGCACTGAGCAGTTGAACAAAGAGTCGTCTGCCCGGCTGGCCAAGCAGAAGGCCGACAAGGCCGTCGCCGACGCTCAATCCAGCCAGAACGTGGCGGTGGCGGCCCTGACCGCCGCACAACACAAGTTCGGCGAACAGCAACAAGAAGTCACTCGACTGGGCGATGAGCGTAATGCCGCCCAAGCCAGACTCGACGCCGCCCGCAATTGGTCGGCATCCGCGGGCGGACCGGATGCCGGACAGCGGGCGGCGTCGTCTGACCGGTGGGACCCGGCGGCGCCGGGTACACCCAGCCGGCCGCAGGGCAACGGTGGAAACTGGGACGGCGCATGGGATCCCACGCTGCCGCAGGTGCCCAGCGCCAACGTCCCCGGCGACCCGATCGCGATCCTCAATAAGGTCCTCGGGACGATGTCGACCTCGTCGGAGGTCACCTCCAACATGGGTCGCAGCTTCTTGCAGCAGTTGGGGTTGGCGCCCACGCCAACGGGTTTCACCAACGGCAAGATTCCGCGGGTCTATGGACGCCAGGCATCTGAGTATGTGATCCGCCGCGGGCTGTCGCAGCGGGGCGTGCCGTACTCGTGGGGTGGCGGCACCGCCGCCGGACCCGGCAAGGGTATCGGGTCGGGCTCGGGAACCACGGGCTTCGACTGCTCTGGACTGGTGCTGTACTCGTTCGCCGGTGTGGGCATCAAGCTGCCGCACTACTCGGGCGCTCAATACGACCTGGGCCGCAAGATCCCGGCCTCGCAGATGCGCCGTGGCGACGTCATTTTCTACGGCCCCGGCGGCAGCCAGCACGTGACGATCTATCTCGGCCAGGGCCAGATGCTCGAAGCGCCCGACGTCGGCCTCACGGTCCGGGTCGCGCCGGTTCGCACCAGCGGCATGACGCCTTACGTCGTCCGCTACATCGAATACTGAGGCGTGAAAGGATTTATGCGGCAGGGGTTTACGAACTTCAAACGTAGCTGTCAGACCAGGCTGGTCTGGCCGGTGCTGGCTGTCTTCAGCCTGCTGATCGGACTGGCCATCCCGGCGAACGCCGAAGACGGCTCCTGGGACCCGACCCTGCCGCCGGTGATCAGCGCAGGCGCGCCCGGCGACCCGGTCGCCATCGCCAACCAGTCGCTGCAAGCCACCGCCAACGCGACTCAGACCACTCTCGATCTGGGCAAGCAATTCCTCGGCGGGCTGGGAATCAACCTCGGCGGCAACACCACCAGTCCGAACGGGATACCGCGGGTCTACGGCCGCCAGGCGGTGGAGTACGTGATTCGCCGTGGGGCGTCTCAGATGGGCGTGCCGTATTCGTGGGGTGGCGGCACGCCCAACTCACCGAGTAAAGGCATCGACTCCGGTGCCAACACCGTCGGCTTCGACTGTTCCGGACTGGTCCGGTACAGCTTCGCCGGGGTGGGCGTGCTGCTGCCGAGGTTCTCCGGGGACCAGTACAACGCCGGTCGTCACATCCCGCCTTCGCAGGCCAAGCGCGGCGACCTGATCTTTTACGGCCCGGGCGGCGGCCAGCACGTCACCATCTACCTGGGCAACGGCCAAATGCTGGAGGCTTCGGGCAGCGCCGGCAAAGTCACGGTCAGCCCCGTCCGCAAGGGTGGCATGACCCCCATGCTGACCCGAATCATCGAGAACTAAGCGGGCGTCCTCGGACGCCACGTCGACGGATGCCGGGTGGCCTGGAATAGTTGAGCAAGGGCACGCCGCTGCCCCGCGACATTCGGCGTGCGAGAGTCGTGTCGTATCGAGCGTTAGAAGGTTGAGCCGTGGAGGGTAATCGATGACATCAGCAGGCGGGCCGCCCCCGGGCACCAGCGGTTACTCGGCTCCGGGCGGGCACTCGACAGCCCCTGCGCACGCGGCCGCGAGCGGCGGTGGCAACGGCTTGGCCGCCGAGGTGCACACCCTGGAACGGGCCATTTTCGAGGTCAAGCGAATCATTGTGGGCCAGGACCAACTCGTCGAGCGGATGCTCGTCGGCCTGCTGTCGAAGGGTCACGTGCTGCTCGAGGGTGTGCCCGGCGTCGCCAAGACCTTGGCCGTGGAGACGTTCGCCAAGGTGGTCGGCGGCACGTTTGCCCGCATCCAGTTCACCCCCGACCTGGTGCCCACCGACATCATCGGTACCCGCATCTACCGGCAGGGCAAGGAGGAGTTCGACACCGAGCTTGGCCCGGTCGTCGCGAATTTCCTGCTCGCTGACGAAATCAACCGTGCACCGGCCAAGGTGCAGTCGGCGCTACTGGAGGTCATGCAGGAGCGGCAGGTGTCGATCGGTGGCAAGAGATTCCCGTTGCCCAACCCGTTCCTGGTGATGGCGACCCAGAACCCGATCGAGCACGAGGGTGTGTATCCGCTGCCCGAAGCGCAGCGTGACCGCTTCCTGTTCAAGGTCAACGTCGGCTATCCCTCGCCGGAGGAAGAGCGCGAGATCATCTACCGGATGGGTGTGCGCCCGCCGGAGCCCAAGCAGATCCTGGACACCGGTGACCTACTGCGCCTTCAGGAGATTGCGTCGAACAACTTCGTCCACCATGCGCTGGTCGACTATGTGGTGCGTGTCGTCACCGCGACGCGCCACCCCGAGCAACTCGGGATGAACGATGTGAAGAGCTGGATCTCGTTCGGCGCATCGCCGCGTGCCTCGCTGGGCATCATCGCCGCGGCGCGTTCACTGGCGCTGGTACGTGGCCGCGACTACGTGATTCCGCAGGACGTCGTCGAGGTGATCCCCGACGTGCTGCGGCACCGTTTGGTGCTCACCTATGACGCGCTGGCCGACGAAATCTCGTCGGAGATCGTGATCAACCGGGTGCTGCAGACTGTCGGTATGCCACAGGTGAATGCTGTTCCGCAGCAAGGGCATTCAGTGCCGCCGGCGATGCAGGCCGCGGGTGCGGCCAGCGGTCGGTGACCGATAGCGACTCCGCCGCGGAGCAGCCCGTGGCTACCCGCCCGCCGTCGATGCTGCGCGGGAATATCGACGACCCCAAACTGTCCGCGGCTTTGCGCACGCTCGAGCTCACGGTCAAGCGCAAACTCGACGGTGTCCTGCACGGCGACCACCTGGGCCTGATCCCGGGGCCGGGATCAGAGCCCGGGGAGTCGCGCGAGTATCAACCCGGCGACGACGTGCGCCGGATGGACTGGGCGGTGACTGCGCGCACCACCCATCCGCACGTACGGCAGATGATCGCCGACCGCGAGCTGGAGACCTGGCTGGTGGTCGACATGTCGGCCAGTCTGGACTTCGGTACGGCGGTCTGCGAGAAGCGTGATGTGGCGGTAGCTGCGGCAGCGGCCATCACATTCCTCAACAGCGGCGGTGGTAACCGGCTCGGAGCGCTGATTGCCAACGGCGAGAAGGTAACTCGAGTGCCGGCTCGCTCCGGACGCCAGCATGAGCAAACGATGCTGCGCACCATCGCGACCATGCCCAAGGCGCCGGTCGGCGTGCGCGGGGATCTGTCGGCGGCCATCGATGCCCTGCGTCGTCCGGAACGACGCCGCGGGATGGCGGTGATCATCAGCGACTTCCTCGGCCCGATCAACTGGATGCGTCCTTTGCGGGCCATCGCCGCCCGGCACGAGGTGCTCGGCGTAGAGGTGCTCGATCCCCGAGACGTCGAGTTGCCCGACATCGGCGACGTGATCTTGCAGGACGCCGAAACCGGCCGCACCCGCGAATTCACCATCGACGCGCAGTTGCGCGACGACTTCGCCAAAGCCGCCGCGGCCCATCGGGCCGAGGTGGCCCGCACGTTGCGAAGTTGTGGAGCGCCGCTGTTATCGCTGCGAACCGATCGCGATTGGATCGCCGACATCGTCCGTTTCGTCGAATCCCGCCGTCGCGGGGCACTGGCGGGGCGCCAGTGACTCGCGCTTTTTACGAGCCGGGCCTCAACACCAGGACGGGTCTGCTATGACTTTGCCGTTACTCGGACCGATGACGCTCTCTGGATTCGCCCACGCATGGTTCTTCGTTTTCCTGCTGGTGATCCTCGGACTGGTGGCGCTTTACATCATCGCCCAGGTGGCCCGGCAGCGCCGGATGCTGCGCTTCGCCAACATGGAGTTGCTGGAAAGCATTGCGCCCAAGCAGCCCACCCGGTGGCGGCACCTGTCGGCGATCCTGTTGGTGGCGGCGCTGGTGCTGTTCACGATCGCGATGGCCGGCCCGACACATGATGTGCGGATTCCACGCAACCGAGCGGTCGTCATGCTGGTCATCGACGTGTCGCAGTCCATGCGGGCCACCGACGTCGAGCCCAACCGGATGGCGGCGGCCGAAGTGGCGGCCAAGGAATTCGCCGGTGAACTGACGCCCGGTATCAACCTCGGGCTGATCGCCTACGCGGGGACGTCGACAGTTCTGGTCCAACCGACGACCAACCGCGACTCGACCAAGGCCGCGCTGGACAAGCTGCAGTTCGCCGACCGCACCGCCACCGGCGAGGGCATCTTCACCGCGCTACAGGCCATCGCCACCGTGGGCGCCGTGATCGGTGGGGGCGATACGCCGCCTCCAGCGCGCATCGTGTTGTTCTCCGACGGTAAAGAGACGATGCCGACCAACCCGGACAACCCCAAGGGCGCGTTCACCGCCGCGCGCACCGCCAAGGACCAAGGCGTACCGATTTCGACGATCTCCTTCGGAACCCCGTACGGCTTCGTGGAGATCAACGGTCAGCGCCAGCCGGTACCGGTCGACGACAGCACGATGAAGAAAGTCGCCGAACTCTCCGGCGGCAACCACTTTGACGCTACGAATTTGCAAGAGCTCAAGCAGGTCTACGCCTCGCTGCAGGAACAGATCGGTTACGAGACGATCCGAGGCGACGCCAGCGTCGGCTGGCTGCGGCTGGGTTCGCTGGTACTGGCACTGGCCGCGTTGGCGGCGTTGCTGATCAACCGGCGGCTGCCGACCTAGTTCGCTTGTACAGCAACGCCGGGCGATTTCGGCGATGCCGTGGTCAAGCGATAGGTTGTCGGGGTGACTGATGAAGCCACCGAGCTCGCCGCCGATGGCGGCAAACCCGCATTCGTATCCCGTTCAGTGCTGGTCACCGGCGGAAACCGGGGGATCGGTCTGGCGATCGCGCAACGGCTGGCCACCGACGGCCACAAGGTCGCCGTAACGCACCGCGGATCCGGGGTACCCGAGGGCTTGTTCGGCGTCGAGTGTGACGTCACCGACAACGACGCGGTCGACCGCGCATTCAAAGCGGTCGAGGAGCATCAGGGTCCGGTCGAGGTGGTGGTGTCCAACGCCGGCGTCTCCGCCGACGCGTTTCTCATCCGGATGACCGAGGAGCGATTCGAGAAGGTCATCGACGCCAACCTCACCGGTGCGTTCCGGGTGGTCCAGCGCGCATCGCGCAGCATGCAGCGAAAGCGGTTCGGCCGGTTGATCTTCATCGGCTCGGTGTCCGGCAGTTGGGGCATCGGCAACCAGGCCAACTACGCAGCCTCCAAAGCCGGTGTGATCGGAATGGCCCGCTCGATCGCCCGGGAGCTCACCAAGGCCAATGTGACCGCCAATGTGGTCGCGCCGGGCTATATCGACACCGACATGACCCGTGCGCTCGATGAGCGGATTCAGGAGGGCGCGCTGGACTTCATCCCGGCGAAGCGGGTCGGTACCGCCGCCGAAGTTGCCGGGGTGGTCAGCTTTCTGGCGTCGGAGGATGCGAGTTACATCTCCGGTGCGGTGATCCCGGTCGACGGCGGCATGGGCATGGGCCACTGACGATTACACAATTGAAGGACGGAAATGGCAGGACTGCTCGAAGGTAAACGGATCCTGGTCAGCGGGATCATCACTGACGCATCGATCGCGTTTCACATCGCCAAGGTGGCCCAGGAACAGGGTGCACAACTGGTGTTGACCGGATTCGACCGGTTGCGGCTGATCCAGCGTATCGCGGACCGGCTGCCGGAGAAGGCTCCGCTGATCGAACTCAACGTGCAGGACGAGAAGCACCTCGACACCTTGGCCGAGCGCGTGACCGCTGAGATCGGCGAGGGCAACAAGCTCGACGGCGTCGTACATTCGATCGGTTACATGCCGCAGACCGGGATGGGCGTCCACCCGTTCTTCGACGCGCCCTACGAAGATGTCTCCAAAGGTATTCACATCTCGGCGTATTCGTACGCCTCGCTCGCCAAGGCGTTGCTGCCGATCATGAATCCCGGCGGCTCCATCGTCGGGATGGACTTCGACCCGACCCGGGCGATGCCGGCGTACAACTGGATGACGGTGGCCAAGAGCGCGCTGGAGTCGGTCAACCGGTTCGTGGCACGCGAAGCCGGCAAGCATGGCGTCCGCTCCAATCTTGTTGCAGCAGGCCCGATCCGAACACTGGCGATGAGCGCCATCGTCGGCGGTGCGCTCGGCGACGAGGCGGGCGCCCAGATGCAGCTGCTCGAAGAGGGCTGGGACCAGCGAGCGCCGATCGGGTGGAACATGAAGGACCCGACACCGGTGGCTAAGACAGTGTGCGCGCTACTGTCCGAGTGGTTGCCGGCCACCACTGGGACCATCGTCTACGCCGACGGCGGCGCCAGTACCCAATTGCTATAACAAGCAATGCAATTCGACGCAGTCTTGCTGCTGTCCTTCGGTGGACCGGAAGGGCCGGAGCAGGTTCGGCCGTTCTTGGAGAACGTCACCCGCGGCCGCAATGTGCCGCCGGAACGCCTCGACGAGGTGGCGCAGCACTACCTGCACTTCGGCGGAGTGTCGCCGATCAACCGGATCAACCGGGATCTGATCGGCCAACTGCACGCCGAATTGGACGTGCCGGTGTATTTCGGTAACCGCAACTGGGGTCCCTACGTCGAAGACGCCGTCGCAGTCATGCGCGACAACGGTATTCGGCGTGCGGCTGTGTTCACCACATCGGCATGGAGTGGGTACTCAGGCTGCAGTCAGTATTCCGAAGACCTCGACCGGGCCAGGCAGGCCGCCGGACCCGGCGCGCCCGAACTGGTCAAGCTGCGCCGATACTTCGACCACCCGCTGTTCATCGAGATGTTTGCCGACAACATCGCCGCCGCCGCCGAGACCGTGGCCAAGGGCGCGCGCCTGGTGTTCACCGCGCACTCCGTTCCGGTGGTCGCCGACGACCGCCTCGGGCCCAGGCTCTACAGCCGCCAAGTGCGTTATGCCGCGGGGCTTGTCGCGGCGGCCGCGGGCTATGCCGACTACGATCTGGCCTGGCAGTCACGCTCGGGTCCGGCGCAGGTGCCGTGGCTCGAACCCGATATCGCCGACCACGTTGCCGCGCTCACCGCCTCGGGCACCAACGCCGTGATCGTCTGTCCGATCGGGTTCGTCGCCGATCACATCGAGGTGGTGTGGGATCTCGACACCGAATTGCGCGCACAAGCCGATGCAGCGGGCATCGCCCTCGCACGGGTCAGCACTCCCAACGCCGACCCGCGCTTTGCCCGGCTCGCAATAGACCTCATCGACGAACTACGTTGTGGCCGTGCGCCCGCGCGGGTGACCGGGCCGGATCCGGTGCCGGGTTGCGCGGCAGGCATCAACGGTGAACCGTGCCGCCCGCCACACTGCGCCGCCGAGGTCTGGCCCGGCTAGCTCTGCCACGCGGCGCGCATAATCGCAGTCAGCGCAGCCGTTCTCGCCGATCGCACAACCGAGGCCAGCGGCCGCAGCGCGTCGGTGGCGATCTGAGCCTCGGACAGCGACTGCGTGCCGATCCGGCTGAGCCCGGCGCTGACCGTGATGATCGCGTCGACGTGCGCCGCGTTCTCCAGCACCCGTAATGCGCGCGATGGCGCCGGTTCGGGAATCTGGTGGTGCCGAGTGGATTCCAACAGTTGCTCGACAAGTCCGCGCGGATCGTCGACGTCGACGCCGGCCGATCCCAGCCCGATCGTGGTGAGGGCATTGGCGGCGGATCGCACCGCCGACCGCAGCGTGTATTCGGCCTCGCCCAAATCCGTCTGGTCGATCACCGGGTCGCCCGGTAGCGAATAGACCGTCCACGACAGCGCACACAATTCGGGGATCGCCGATTCGTCGTCCGAGTCGTCGTAGTCGAACTCGGGTACCAGTCCGACAGCCACGCTGGGGTCGTCGGGATGGGTGGCGATCACCGCTTCGCCGGCCGCTAACGCATCTCGTTCGAACTGGGTGCCCGGCGGCAACCCGCGGACGTCGCCGGGAACCGGTAACACCACCCTGATCGACGGTGTGCCCGTCACCGCCTGTCCGGCCGCCGTCCGCAACGTCTGCAGCAGCGTTACCGCGCCGGCGTCCTGGATGTCCGGCCACGGCAGCCCGGTATGCCCGGCCGCAACGTCATCGTACGCGGTAACGGAATGTGTTGGAGCCCAACATGATAACGCGTCGAGGACGTCGTCCGGCGCGGCCTTGCCGGCGAACCAGGCGTTGGCCCACACCGAGAGCGTTGCGCTTGGGCACCACATGGTTTCGCAGTCTAGTTGTTTGCCGCGGCC
>NZ_JBAPMI010000193.1:0-21368 GCF_049278535.1 Mycobacterium sp.
CCGATAAACAACGGGTTCATCTGCGTCCCCTTTCGGCCTTCCGTACTGAGACGGTCGTGCCGCTCGTTCTAAGCAAATTTTAAGGTACACCTCAGCTAAAACATATGGAGGTATTTTCGCGCATTTACAAAAGCGTGTCGGTTCAGCCCCCCGCGGGCGGCAGCATCTGAAACCCGGTCAGGACCGTCTCGGTGTCGTGGGCGTAGACGGGGTTGTCGGGATCGGTGGACTGGACCGTGACGGTGGTAACGAAGGTGCTGCCGCCGAAGGCGCCCGCGACCATGAGTGTTCTGACTTTGCGGGGCGGAATGCGGCCAATGCTCGGGGCGTCGTAGTCGACGACCTCAGCGTCGTCGCCGCACAGGCTCGTCTCTCGGGTGTGTAAGCCGGTGGCGCCGAGACGATCGATCAACGCCGCACGTTCCTGCTCGAAGATCGCGTGGTTGTCGCTGGCCTCGACCGGCACGGACTCGAGGGTCACCACAGCGGTAGGCATGAAGTTATCGGCAGACAGGTCTTTGTTTCTCATCGTGAAGCGGATGACGTCTGAGTCCAGCGCCGAGGCTCGGTCCCAGCCCGGCGGCTGCGGAATCCGCAGCCGCGGCTCGCCGGCCTGGTGCGGATCGATGAGTGTCAACGGTGCTGAAACATGTTTGCACGGATCGCTTTTGGCCGGCGGCGGGTGCGGAGTCTGGGCCACCGGCGGATGCGGGCCCGAGACTGCGGTACCGGTGATGACATTGGAGCAGCCCGGCGTAACCAGCAACGCCGCGGTAGCGACCGTCGCGCACAGCATGGACGGCGATCGCATTGGACCACACCACACCCTCATAACTTGCACTGTCAAGCACCCAGCATCCGCCATAGGAACGCGAAGCTCAGCGCCGTCTTGAACGCGCTCTGCGCGTTGTCGGCCGCGCCGGCGTGTCCACCCTCGATGTTCTCGTAGTACCAGACTCGGTGGCCCGCGGCCTCCAGCGCCGCCGTCATCTTGCGGGCATGTCCGGGGTGCACCCGATCGTCCCGGGTGGACGTCGTGATCAGCACCGGCGGGTAGTCGGCATCGGCCGAAATATTTTGGTACGGCGAGTATTCGGCGATGAACTCCCAGTCGGCCGGATCGTCGGGATTGCCATATTCGGCGACCCACGATGCGCCGGCCAGCAGGAGATGGAAGCGACGCATGTCCAGTAACGGAACCTGGCACACCAACGCCCCGAACAATTCCGGGTACTTGGTCAGCATGATCCCCATCAACAGACCGCCGTTGCTGCCGCCCTGCGCGCCGAGTTGCGGCACGGTGGTGATGCCGCGGTCCACCAAATCGGTTGCCACCGCGGCGAAGTCTTCGGCGACCAGGTGGCGCCCGTCGCGCATCGCCTGGGTGTGCCAGCGCGGCCCGTATTCACCTCCGCCACGGATGTTGGCCAGCACATAGGTGCCGCCGCGGGCCAACCAGAGCCGACCCATCACCGGGTTGTAACCGGGGGTGTAGGAGTTCTCGAATCCGCCGTATCCGTAGAGGAGAGTAGGGGCGGGCCGGTCGATTTCACCCGATCGAACGACGAAATACGGGATCGCGGTGCCGTCTTTTGAAGTCGCGAAATGCTGTTTTACGCTGAGATTTTCGGCATCGAAGAACCCTGGCGCGACCTTGATTTGTTGTAACGGATCGTCGGCAGTTCCACGCAACAGCCGCGACGGGCTGTCGAAGCCGCTGGAGTCCAGAAAGAATTCGTCGCCGGTCTCGTCGGCGGCCACGATCACGCTCTCGGTTGCCGCGGGAATCCCCGGCAGCGGCGCGCGCTCCCAGCTGCCCGGTGTGACGATCTCGACCCGACTGGCTACGTCGGCCAACGTGACAAGCAGCAACCGGTCGCGCGTCCAGGCGTACTGGTGCAGGCAGGTGTGCGCGTCGGGCTCGAAGACGACAGTCAATTCCCGTGCACCGCCGATGAATTCGTCGTAGTTTGTGGCCAGCAGCGATCCGGCGGGATAGGTGGTCGTACCAAAAGTCCAGTCGGTCCGCGGTTCGATCAACAGCCATTCGCGGTGGATCGAGATGCTGCTCGCATCCGAGGGAACGTCGACATGGACCAACTCCGCGCCGCGCAGCTGGTAGCGCTCGCTGTTCCAAAAGTCGGTGGAGCGGGCCACAAAGGTGCGCTCGAAACCTGGTGTGCGATCCGTGGAGCCGCCCACGCTGACGTCGGTGCGTGCCCCCTCGAAGATCAACTCGGCCTCGTCGAGCGGTGTGCCGCGACGCCACCGCTTGACGATCCGCGGGTAGCCGGATTCGGTGAGCGAGTCGGGCCCGAAGTCGGTGCCGACCAGGACGGTATCCGGATCGTCCCAGCCGATCTGCGTCTTGGCTTCCGGCAGCTCGAATCCACCGTCGACGAATTCCCGTGTCTGCATGTTGAATTCGCGCACGACGACAGCGTCCGCGCCGCCTCGGGACAGATTGACCAGGGCGCGGGTGAATTCGGGCTCGATGACGACGGCGCCGGACCAGACCCAGTTCTCGTCGTCGTCGCGAGCCAGCTGGTCGACATCGATCAGGACGTCCCAGTCGGTGGCGTCGCTGCGGTAGCTGTCCAGGGTGGCCCGCCGCCACAGCCCGCGCGGGTTGGCGGCGTCGCGCCAGAAGTTGTACAGGTAGTCGCCGCGCCGGCGCACGTAGGGAATGCGGGCGTCGGTGTCGAGCACCTCGAGCGCTTCGGTGCGCATCCGCTCGAACTCCTCGCCGGCGAACTGAGCGACCGTCGGATCGTTGCGGGCGCGTACCCAGTTCAGCTGCTGCTCACCGAGGACGTCTTCCAGCCACAGATAGGGGTCGCTGCGCTCATCACCAGCCATGGAGCCCATTGTGACGGCGGCGGTAGTGTGAGCTGTATAACACCGTCGAACGGGGAGTGGTAACGATGCCGCCGACGACGATGCAGAGCGAGGCGATGAGGAGGAGTGGCGCAAAATGACCGTCTTCGCACGTCCGGGTTCCGCGGGGGCATTGATGTCCTACGCATCGCGGTACGAGAACTTCATCGGGGGCGAGTGGGTGGCCCCGGCGGCCGGCCGCTATTTCGAGAACCTGACGCCGGTCACAGGTCAGGCGTTCTGCGAGGTGGCGCGCTCCGATGCCGCCGACGTCGACAAGGCGCTCGACGCTGCCCACGGCGCGGCAAAGAAGTGGGGCAAGACCGCCCCCGCCGAGCGGGCCTCGATCTTGAACAAGATCGCCGACCGCATCGACGCGAACCGGGATGCGCTGGCGCTGGCCGAGGTCTGGGACAACGGCAAGCCGATCCGGGAGGCACTGGCCGCCGATATCCCGTTGGCCGCGGACCACTTCCGGTATTTCGCCGGCGCGCTCCGCGCCCAGGAGGGTTCGCTGTCGCAGATCGACGACGACACGGTCGCATATCACTTCCACGAGCCGCTGGGCGTGGTCGGGCAGATCATTCCGTGGAACTTCCCGATTCTGATGGCCACCTGGAAGCTGGCGCCGGCGCTGGCCGCCGGTAACGCCGTAGTGCTCAAACCCGCCGAGCAGACGCCGGTATCGGTGCTCTACCTGATGTCGCTGATCGGCGACCTGCTGCCCGCCGGGCTGGTCAACGTCGTCAACGGGTTCGGCGCCGAAGCCGGCAAGCCGCTGGCGTCGAGCAACCGGATCGCCAAGGTCGCCTTCACCGGGGAGACCACCACCGGTCGGCTGATCATGCAGTACGCCAGCCAGAACCTGATCCCGGTCACCTTGGAACTCGGCGGCAAGAGCCCCAACATCTTCTTCAACGATGTAATGGCCGCCCACGACGACTTTCAGGACAAGGCGCTGGAAGGGTTCACCATGTTTGCGCTCAACCAGGGCGAAGTGTGCACCTGCCCGTCGCGCAGCCTGGTGCAGTCCGATATCTATGACGAATTCCTCGAGCTGGCCGCGATCCGCACCAAAGCGGTCCGCCAGGGCGACCCCTTGGATACCGAGACGATGGTCGGCTCGCAGGCCTCCAATGACCAGCTGGAAAAAGTGTTGTCCTACATCGAGATCGGCAAAGACGAGGGCGCCAAGATCATCACCGGCGGCGAGCGCGCCGAGCTGGGCGGCGACCTTTCCGGTGGCTATTACGTGCAGCCGACCATCTTCGCCGGCTCGAACAAGATGCGGATCTTCCAGGAAGAGATCTTCGGGCCGGTGGTCTCCGTCGCGTCGTTCAAGGACTACGACGACGCGATCTTGATCGCCAACGACACCCTCTACGGCCTGGGCGCCGGGGTGTGGAGCCGCGACGGGAACACCGCCTACCGGGCCGGCCGCGACATTCAGGCCGGCCGGGTGTGGGTGAACTGCTACCACGTCTACCCCGCACACGCCGCGTTCGGTGGGTACAAGCAGTCCGGCATCGGCCGGGAAAACCACAAGATGATGCTGGACCACTACCAGCAGACCAAGAACCTGCTGGTGTCCTATTCGCAGAAAGCGCAAGGCTTCTTCTGATGACCAGCCGGGTGGTGATCACCGCCGACGCCGCCAAGCTGCTCGATCAGCTGCGAAACCAGCACGGCCCGTTGATGTTTCATCAATCCGGTGGATGCTGCGATGGCTCGTCGCCGATGTGCTACCCGGACGGCGACTTCATCGTCGGCGACCGCGACGTGCTGCTCGGTGTGCTCGACACCGGAGCCGAAGGGGTCCCGGTGTGGATCTCGGGGCCGCAATTCGAGGCCTGGAAACACACCCAGCTCGTCATCGACGTGGTCCCCGGCCGCGGCAGCGGGTTCAGCTTGGAAGCACCCGAAGGCAAACGGTTCTTGTCCCGCGGACGTGCGTTCGGCGATGCGGAGAACGCCGAGCTCGCCGCCGCTGCGCTGATCACCGGAGCGGACTACGAGAACGGCGAGCGGCCGGCAGACCGTGCGCCGGTGGTAGCGGCCGCCGTCGACGCGTGCCCAGTACCTGCGGGGCGCGCCGCGCCGGTAAAGCCGTAGTCGGCAATCGCGGCAGTATCTTTGAATTGTGATCCCGCTGCCGCGGCCCTGGCTTTTGACCAGCGCGATGCTGCTCGGCATCGCTACCGGTCTGTTGGGCGGCACGGCAGCGCTGACTGTGGATCACGCCCGCATGCGTCCCGACGTCGCGATCGCCCTGGTGGTCGGATTTCCCAGTGCCGTCGGGCTGTTAGTGGTCCTGATGGCCCGACGCCGGTGGCTGACCGCGCTGGGCGCGTTCATCGTGGCGTTGGCGCCGGGATGGTTCGGAGTGCTCGCCCTGGTCGAGGTCGTGACCCGTGGCTGAGCACGAACGGGTTGAGACCGAGTCGATGCCGCTGACCGAGCCGTACAAGCCGACATTCGACACTGGTATGCAGACAAAAGCCGAACCCGAGCTGATCGAGCCGCAGGCGCCGCCTCGCCGACGCCGATGGTGGCATCGAGGGTCGGCCGCGAAAGCAGATGCTGCCGAGAGTGGCGTCATCCCGACGGCCTACACCGACACCGAGGCGCCGCCGTCCGAAGCGATTCCCGCATCGTCGGGCACGGCGTCTGGGCAGTACCTGTACCTGAGGTGGTGGAAGTTCATCCTGGTGCTGCTCGCGGTGTGGGTGCCGGCCGGGGCGCTCGGTGCGGGCCTGTTCTATTGGTGGAGCCACGACGGCTCCAGACACAAAACCACAGTGGTCTTCGTCGTCCTCGCCTACGTCGTGGTGAGCACGGTCGCGGGTTTGATCCTGGCGATGGTGGCCGACCGTCCGCTGGTGTCGGCGCTGGCCATCGCGATGATCTCGGCGGTGTTCGCGTCCGTCGTCGCCGCAGCCCCGGTCTACGGCAAGTTCTATTGCCAACACATCCAACGTCATTGCGCAGCGGGCGTACTGCCGTATTGAGCAGCCGCCGCCATCACCAGCATGTTCATTGCGCACGGCTGGCTCATCCGCGGGCCGGGTCGCAGACTGCACGTCGCCGACAGCTTTCGACGACAAGATCGATGCTTGGCTGGCCGCCTGACGCCCCGCGCTCGGCCATTAGGGTAGGGGCGTGACCCACTATGACGTTGTCGTCCTCGGCGCCGGACCCGGCGGATACGTAGCGGCCATCCGTGCCGCGCAGCTGGGACTGAATACCGCCATCGTCGAACCGAAATACTGGGGCGGAGTCTGCCTCAACGTCGGCTGCATCCCGTCTAAGGCGCTGCTGCGTAACGCCGAACTCGCGCACATCTTCAACAAGGAAGCCAAGACCTTCGGCATCAGCGGCGAGGTGACGTTCGACTACGGCGTCGCCTTCGACCGGAGCCGCAAGGTCGCCGACGGCCGGGTGGCCGGCGTGCACTTCCTGATGAAGAAGAACAAGATCACCGAGATCCACGGCTACGGCCGGTTCACCGACGCCCACACGCTGGCCGTCGAAACGTCGGAGGGGGGCGCTGACAATCCTTTGACGGTCACCTTCGACAACGCCATCATCGCCACGGGCAGCAGCACCCGTCTGGTTCCCGGCACCTCGTTGTCGAAAAACGTGGTCACGTATGAGGAACTGATCCTGTCCCGCGAGCTGCCCGAGTCGATCATCATCGCCGGCGCGGGAGCCATCGGTATCGAGTTCGGCTACGTGCTGAAGAACTACGGCGTCGACGTGACCATCGTCGAGTTCCTGCCGCGCGCACTGCCCAACGAAGATATCGATGTCTCCAAGGAAATCGAAAAGCAGTTCAAGAAACTCGGCGTCAAGATCCTCACCGGTACCAAGGTCGAATCGATCGACGACGACGGTTCGGTGGTCACCGTGACCGTAAGCAAAGACGGCAAGACCGAGGAGCTCAAGGCTCAGAAAGTGTTGCAGGCCATCGGTTTTGCGCCCAACGTCGACGGCTTTGGACTGGACAAGGCAGGCGTCGCGCTGACCGATCGCAAGGCCATCGGGGTGACCGAGTACCTGCGTACCAACGTCGACCACATCTACGCGATCGGCGATGTCACCGGCCTACTGCAGTTGGCCCACGTCGCCGAGGCGCAGGGTGTGGTGGCCGCCGAAACCATCGCCGGCGCTGAGACTTTGGCCCTCGGCGATGTCCGCATGTTGCCGCGCGCGACCTTCTGCCAGCCGAACGTGGCGAGCTTCGGGCTCACCGAGCAGCAGGCCCGCGACGAGGGCTATGACGTGGTCGTGGCCAAGTTCCCGTTCACCGCCAACGGCAAAGCTCACGGTGTGGGCGACCCGAGTGGATTCGTGAAGCTCGTCGCCGACGCCAAACACCTCGAACTTCTCGGTGGACACCTGGTCGGACACGACGTCTCCGAGTTGCTGCCGGAGCTGACCCTGGCGCAGAAGTGGGATCTGACCGCAAACGAGTTGGCGCGCAACGTCCATACCCATCCGACGATGTCGGAGGCGTTGCAGGAGTGCTTCCACGGCTTGACCGGCCACATGATCAACTTCTGACGCGGGATACGATGGCCGGGTGGCCAGATCTAAAGCGGTGCGAGCCGAATCGATTTGGGCCGCGTTAGGCGGTTTGTTGGTCGGCTACGTGCTGTGGCTGGTGGCGATCTCGATCGGAAATGCCCTGAGCACGGTGGCCGTGTGGGGCCTGGTCGTATTGATCATCTCAGTGACGTTCGCGGTCGGTACAACGGTCTGGGGACGCCGGGTACGGCGCGGCGGAAATCTCACACTGGCGTGGTTCGCGCTGGCGTTGCCGGCTCTTCCCGTTCTGCTGTCGTTGCTCGTGGTGGTCGAAAGCTACTTGTGATCACCCGGGGTTGTCCAGCGGGATCTCAAGAGCCGATATGGTTGCGGCCAGACCATCGTATTGCCCTGCGAGCATGCAGAATTCGATGACCCGACGCCGATCGAGGTGGCCGGACAGCTGCTGCCACACCTCGGCACTGATCGAGCGGTTGAGGATGAACTCGTCGGTGGCGCTCAGCAGCGCCTGCTGCCGATCGGTCAACCTGTCGGAAGCCTCGGGCCAGCCGAAGATGGCCTCCTGAGTTTGCGCGTCGAGGCCGCGGCGACGAGCCACCCGGCGGTGATGTTGCAGCTCGTACTCGGATCCACGTAGGTGGGCGACGCGCAGGATCACCAGCTCGGTATCGGTGATTGGCAGCCGACCGCGGAGTAGCGCTGCCGAGTAAGGTATCCAGACCCAGAGCAGCCGCTTGTGCTGGCCCAGCGTCGTGAACAGATGCATCTCCGGCGCCTGGACGCCACGCGCCATGATCTTCGCCGCCACCCAATTGATCAGCCCCAGATCGCGGAGCCGCCGCGAAGAGGGGATGCGGCCTACGTCCGCCGTCACGCTTGCCGCACCAAATACGGCGAGACGGTGCTGCGGTGCTCGTCCAGGTCGAGTGCCCGGCCCAGCGCAGGGAACGCCCGCTGCGGGCAGTTATCGCGTTCGCAGACTCGACAGCCCGCGCCGATCGGTGTGGCGATGTCGCCGGACAAGTCGAGTCCTTCCGAGTAGACGAGCCGGTGGGCGTGCCGAAGTTCGCAGCCCAGCCCGATCGCGAAGGTTTTACCGGGCTGACCATACCGTGATGCGCGCCGTTCGATGGTCCGGGCCACCCACATGTAATGACGCCCGTCAGGCATCTGGGCGATCTGCACGAGGATCTTTCCAGGGTTGGCGAACGTCTCGTAGACGTTCCACAGCGGGCACGTGCCACCCGCCGACGAGAAGTGAAAACCGGTGGCCGACTGGCGTTTTGACATGTTGCCGGCACGGTCGACCCGTACAAACGACAGCGGCACGCCGCGCATCGACGGTCGCTGCAGGGTGGACAGCCGGTGGGCGATGGTCTCGTAGCTCACCACGTAGAACGCCGACAGCCGCTCGACGTCGTAGCGGAAGTTCTCGGCGATCTCGTGGAACTGCCGATAGGGGAGCACCGTAGCGGCGGCGAAATAGTTGGCCAGCCCAAGGCGGGCCAGCTTGCGGGACTCGTCACTGGTGAAGCTGCCGTCGTCGACCATCCGGTCGATCAGCGTCTCGTGCTCCAGGTAGGCCAGCTCCGCGGCGAGTTTGAACGCGTACTGGCCCGACGGTAGATGCCCGCCGATTTCCAGCGTCCGGGTTACCGGATCGAAGCGGTGAAGTACGTTGTCGCCCAAATCGATTCGTTTGATCCGCACGTCGTGCACCGACGTCAGCCGGTCGGACAGGTCGCGCACCAGATCGGCGCGGTGCATGCGCATCCGGACCGTGAGCTCCTCGGCGGCGGTGTCCAGCTCGTGCAGGTAGTTCTGCCGTTCATAGAAGTAATCGCGGACCTCTTCGTGCGGCATCGTGATCGACCCGCTGCCGCTTCCATCGGAGAAGCGATCCTCGGTGGCGGCGGCGAGCTGCGTCGTGGTGAGCCGGTACCGCCGGTGCAGGTTGACCAGGGCCCGCGCCAGCGCGGGGTGCGAGTTCACCACGTCGGCCAGCTCAGACTGGTCCACCTCGACGCCGAGGTCGTGGTCGAGCGTGACCTCGCGTAGCTCGGCGAGCAACCGGGTGTCGTCCTGCGAGGCGAAGAACGTCGCGTCGACGCCGAACACCTCGGTGATCCGCAGTAGCACCGCAACCGTCAGCGGCCGCACGTCGTGCTCGATCTGGTTGAGATAGCTCGGAGAGATATCCAGCATCTGCGCCAGCGCAGCCTGACTGAATCCGCGCTCGCCACGCAGCTGCCGGACGCGCGAGCCAACGAAGGTCTTGGCCATCCGGCCAGCTTACCGCCCTTGCGAAGATCCGATTAGCAAAATTTGCACCGCGTTGAGGATTGGCGCCTCAGCAAGGTCGTTTGGCATCATTCACGTTCGGGGGACCCTAAGCTAGGCCGACTAGCAGCCAAGGATTATGTCGTGTTGCGCACGACAACAGGCCGGGTATGAGAAGCAGCCGGGAGTGACGCCGTGAGCTTGGACAAAGTGATGATGCCGGTGCTCGACGGCCATCCCGACGTCTTCGACCGGGAATGGCCGCTACGTGTCGCCGACATCGACCGCGAGGGCCGGTTGCGGTTCGACGCGGCCGCCCGTCACATTCAGGACATCGGCCAGGACCAGCTGCGCGAGATGGGGTTCGAAGAAACTCATCCGCTCTGGATCGTCCGCCGCACGATGGTCGACCTGATTCGGCCGGTCGAGTTCGGTGACATGTTGCGCATGCGGCGCTGGTGTTCGGGTACCTCGAATCGGTGGTGTGAGATGCGGGTCCGCATCGACGGGCGCAAGGGTGGGCTGATGGAGTCCGAGGCGTTCTGGATCAACATCAACCGGGATACCCAGATGCCGTCGCGGATCTCGGACGACTTTCTCGATGGCCTGCGCAAAACCACCGACGTCAACCGGCTGCGGTGGAAGGCTTATCTGACGGCCGGCAGCCGTGAGGACGCCGCGGAGATCCACGAGTTCCCAGTGCGGGTCACCGACATCGACTTGTTCGATCACGTGAACAACTCCGTGTATTGGAGCGTGATCGAGGACTACCTCTGGTCGTTCCCGGAGTTGCTCAACGCACCGCTGCGGGTGGCTATCGAGCACGATGCGCCGGTGGCGCTCGGCGACAAGTTGGAGATCATCTCCCACGTTTACCCGCCCGGCTCGACCGATCGCTTCGGCGAGAGCCTGGCCGCTCGCACTGTTAGAACGCTCACATATGCCGTCGCCGACGAGGTCAAAGCAGTCGCAGCGATCTTCCCTCTTTAACCGTACGAGCGTTATGCAAACGCCCGTTCTGACCTGCGGATTTTAGTTACCGGCCGGTAGAAACTGAACCGTTTCAGTTGCGGCCAATCTTCGCAACCTTTGCAAAAAACGCCTGATCCCTAGCCAAAGTTGGCACGAAAATGGGTGGACCTGCGCTGCTGACCTGTGCCATCTTCGTGTTAGCAAATCAGCAACGATGCTGGGGGCCTTCGCAAGCCTGGAAATCAGGGTCCTCAGATCACAACCTTTGAGGAGCAGTGCTATGTCGAGCGTTGGCACGCCGAAGAGCCCCGAGCAGATCCAGAAGGACTGGGACACCAACCCGCGCTGGAAGGGAATTACCCGCACCTACACCCCCGCCGACGTGGTGGCGCTGCAGGGTTCGGTTGTCGAGGAGTCCACTCTGGCCCGCCGTGGTGCCGAGGTGTTGTGGAGCCAGCTGCACGACCTGGAGTTCGTGAACGCGCTCGGTGCACTGACCGGCAACATGGCCGTGCAGCAGGTTCGTGCCGGCCTGAAGGCCATCTACCTGTCCGGGTGGCAGGTCGCCGGCGACGCCAACCTGTCCGGCCACACCTACCCCGACCAGAGCCTGTACCCGGCCAACTCGGTGCCGCAGGTGGTCCGCCGGATCAACAACGCACTCGTGCGCGCCGACCAGATCGCCAAGGTCGAGGGCGACACGTCCATCGAGAACTGGCTGGCTCCGATCGTCGCCGACGGCGAGGCCGGTTTCGGTGGCGCGCTCAACGTCTACGAGCTGCAGAAGGCCATGATCGCGGCCGGCGTCGCCGGCTCGCACTGGGAGGACCAGCTGGCCTCGGAGAAGAAGTGCGGCCACCTCGGTGGCAAGGTGCTGATCCCGACCCAGCAGCACATCCGCACCCTCACCTCCGCCCGTCTCGCGGCCGACGTCGCCGACGTGCCGACCGTCGTCATCGCCCGCACCGACGCCGAGGCCGCGACCCTGATCACCTCAGACGTCGACGAGCGCGACCGTCCGTTCGTCACGGGCGAGCGCACCGCCGAAGGCTTCTACCGGGTGAAGAACGGTCTCGAGCCGTGTATCGCCCGCGCCAAGGCCTACGCGCCGTACTCCGATCTGATCTGGATGGAGACCGGTACCCCGGACCTCGACCTGGCCCGCCGCTTCGCCGAGGGCGTCAAGAGCGAGTTCCCCGACCAGATGCTGGCCTACAACTGCTCGCCGTCGTTCAACTGGCGCAAGCACCTGGACGACTCGACCATCTCCCGGTTCCAGAAGGAGCTCGGCGCGATGGGCTTCAAGTTCCAGTTCATCACGCTGGCCGGCTTCCACGCGCTCAACTACTCGATGTTCGATCTGGCCTACGGCTACGCCCGCAACCAGATGAGCGCCTACGTCGAGCTGCAGGAGCGCGAGTTCGCCGCCGAGGAGCGTGGCTACACCGCCACCAAGCACCAGCGCGAGGTCGGTGCCGGTTACTTCGACCGGATCGCCACCACCGTCGACCCGACGTCGTCGACCACCGCGCTCGCGGGCTCGACTGAAGAAGGTCAGTTTCACTGATCACTAAGCCCAAGCCGTAGCCACAAGCAATCGGCTTGACAGCGCAGGCCCCGCCCGGAAACCCTGGGCGGGGCCTGACGCATATCGAGAGGACTACCTGCAGTGAGCGATGCGATTGAGCGCGTTGGCGTTATCGGCGCCGGGCAGATGGGCGCGGGGATCGCCGAGGTGTCGGCGAAAGCCGGAGCCGACGTGGTGGTCTTCGAGCCCACCGAGGAGCTGGCCGCCGCGGGCAAGGCCCGGATCGAGGCATCGCTGGAGCGGGCGGTCAGCAAGGGCAAGCTGCCCGCCGACGAGCGCGACGCGACAGTGGGACGGCTGGGCTACACCACCAAGCTGTCCGATCTCGCCGACCGTCAACTGACCATCGAGGCGATCATCGAGGACGAGGCCGTCAAGGCGAAGGTCTTCGCCGAGCTCGACGAGATCGTCACCGACCCCGCCGCCGTGCTCGCCTCCAACACGTCGAGCATCCCGATCATGAAAATCGCTGCGGCGACCAAGAATCCGGGCCGCGTACTCGGTCTGCACTTCTTCAACCCGGTGCCGGTATTGCCGCTCGTCGAGTTGATCAGCACCCTCGTCACCACCGACGAGGCCGCGGCGCGCGTTGAGCACTTTGCCGGTGATGTGCTGGGCAAGAAGGTGGTGCGCTGCGGCGACCGCTCCGGCTTCGTGGTCAACGCGCTGCTGGTGCCTTATCTGCTGGCGGCCATTCGGATGGTCGAGTCAGGTGTCGCGTCGGTGGAGGACGTCGACACCGCCATCGTCGCCGGGCTGTCGCATCCGATGGGTCCGCTGCGGCTCTCTGACCTCATCGGACTCGACACCATGAAGTTGATCGCCGAAGCCATGTTCGACGAACTCAAGGACGCGCATTACGCCCCGCCGCCGCTGCTGCAACGCATGGTCGAGGCCGGTCAGCTCGGCAAGAAATCCGGTAAGGGTTTTTACTCGTACTAGAAGCTGCTGCTCGGCCGTCGCAGACGGCGGTTGACGTTGCGGCACAGGCTGCGACCTGCACGGGCAGGGTCTAAATTGGTAGCTATCGGGTCATCGTAAAAGTGGTTTGCCGAGAGCTATCGACACGAGGAACGCTGCCACGGCCATGGCTGAGCTGTCGACCGGAAATGGTCTCCCTGATGTAGTGGTCACCGGTGCCGCGATGACGACCGCACTGGCCACCGACGTCGACGGCACCTGGAAGTGGCTGCTGGACGGCAAGAGTGGTATCCGCAGGCTCGATGACGGCTTCGTCGACGAATTCGAGTTACCAGTTCGCATCGGTGGTCATCTGCTCGAAGACTTCGACCCGTACCTGACCCGGATCGAGCTGCGCCGGTTTCTGTTCCTGCAGAAGATTGCGACGCAGGTCGCCCGGCGACTGTGGGACAACGCCGGTTCACCCGAAGTCGACCCCGACCGGTTGATGGTGTCGATCGGCACCGCGATGGGGTCGACACAAGAGTTCATCGCGGTCAACGACGACTTCCTGCGGCGGGGTATCAGGGCAATTTCGCCGTTGGGCGTGCAGAAAGCCATGCCCAACGCGGCAGCCGCGGCCGTCGGGCTGGAACGCGGAGCCAAAGCCGGGATCCTGACGCCGGTGTCCGGCTGCGCTTCCGGCGCCGAAGCGATCGCGATGGCATGGCGCAGCATCGTGCTCGGCGAGGCCGACATGGCAATCTGCGGTGGCGTCGAAACCAAGATCGAGGCCGTCCCGATTGCGGCGTTCGCCAACCATGATCTGCTGTCGACCAACAACGACGATCCGGCCGGTGCGTGCCGGCCTTTCGATACGGATCGAGACGGCTTTGTGTTAGGCGAAGCGGGTGCGCTGATGGTCGTCGAAACCGAGGAGCACGCAAAAGCCCGCGGTGCCAACATGATCGGCCGGCTGATGGGTGCCGGAATAACGTCGGACGGTTACCAGCCGGTGCTGGCCGATCCCAGCGGTGAGCAGGCCGGCCGCGCGATGACGCGCGCGATGCAACTTGCCGGCCTTACCCAGGGCGACATCGACCATGTCAACGCCCACGCCACCGGCGCCGTCGCCGGCGACCTGGCGGAAGCGAGAGCAATCCATCGCTCACTGGGAGCGCACCCGCCGCCGGTCTACGCGCCGAAGGCGGCGCTGGGTCACTCGTTTGGCGCGGTCGGCGCGGTGGAGGCGATTCTTACCGTGCTGGCGTTGCGGGACGGGATCGTCCCGCCGACGCTGAACCTGCGAAATCGCGATCCGGAGATCGATCTGGATGTCGTGAGCGGTGAGGCGCGGCCCGGTGACTACCGGTATGCGCTGAGCAACTCGTTCGCTTTCGGCGGGTATAACGTGGCTCTGGCCTTCGGAAGATACTGATGTCCAGACCCGACTTGCGCTACCGGTTACTCTTGCTTGCCGGGGGCGGGGCGTAACCTCGAGCCAGTGTCGAGCATCCGGCACGGTCCCTTTCATTCATTCATTCATTGCGATTCCTCAGGACAGACGGTGTCAGATACTTCAAGCGCAACGCCCAACGCTCAATCCAAGTGGCTGTCGAAATCCGCCGCGCAAACCCGCGGGTCGGACAAGAAGGAAGTTCAATTCCACTACGACATCTCGAACGAGTTCTTCCGCCTGTGGCAGGACCCGTCCCAGACCTACAGCTGCGCATACTTTGAGAAGGACGACTACACGCTTGAGCAGGCGCAGCTGGCCAAGGTCGACCTGTCGCTGGGCAAGCTTGGCCTGAAGCCGGGCATGACCCTGCTTGACATCGGCTGCGGCTGGGGCTCCACCATTCAGCGCGCGGTCGAGAAGTACGACGTCAACGTCATCGGTTTGACGCTGTCGGAGAACCAAAAGCAGCACATCGAGCAGAACCGGTTCCCGAACATCAACACCAATCGCAGCATGGAAGTGCGTCTGCAGCCGTGGGAAGACTTCGACGAGCCCATCGACCGAGTGGTGTCAATCGGCGCTTTCGAGCACTTCGGGTTCAACAAGTACGACGACTACTTCAAGAAGACCTTTAACTTGATGCCCGACGACGGCGTGATGATGCTGCACACCATCATCATTCCCAGCGACGAGGAGATCAAAGAGCGGCAGTTGCCCCTGACGATGTCGCGGGTGCGTTTCATCAAGTTCATCATGGATGAGATCTACCCCGGTGGTCGTCTGCCGCTGGCCGCGCAGGTTGAAGACAGTGCGGTGAAGGCGGGCTACACGGTTACCTTGAAGCAAAAGCTGCGCCCGCATTACGCCCGGACCCTGGACACCTGGGCAAGCAATCTGGAGTCGAAGAAGGACGAGGCCATCGAGATCACGTCCGAGGAGACCTACGAGCGCTTCCTGAAATACCTGACCGGCTGCGCCGATCTCTTCCGGAATGGCTACACTGACGTCTGCCAATTCACCTGCGAAAAGGCTCCCGTGTAGCTGATTTGATAAAAGTGCGTTATACAGTTCGATCTGCAAGCAAACTCCAACGAGCTGAGCACGATTCACTTTTGAAAGGCCAATCCCAGATGATGGACAGCGGGTCGGAGGGCTCGTCGAAATTGCGGCCGGCCTACGAGGACGTCCAGGCTCATTACGACCTCTCCAACGAATTCTTCGGCCTGTTCCAGGATCCGACGCGCACCTACAGCTCCGCGTACTACGAGCGCGATGACATGACGCTGCAAGAGGCTCAGATCGCCAAGATCGACCTCGCGCTGGGCAAGCTCGGTCTGCAACCGGGCATGACGCTGCTCGACGTCGGCTGCGGCTGGGCCTCGGTGATGAAACGTGCCGTCGAAAAGTACGACGTGAACGTCGTCGGGCTGACCCTGAGCAAGAACCAGCACGCGTTGGGTCAGCAGATTCTCGATCAGTTGGACTCCGCCCGCTCGCGACGGGTCTTGCTGCGCGGGTGGGAGGAGTTCGACGACCCCGTCGACCGCATCGTGAGCATCGAGGCATTCGAGGCGTTCCCCAAATCGCGCTACAAGGCCTTCTTCGACACGTGCTATCGCGTGATGCCGAATGATGGCCGGATGGTTCTGCAGACGATCATGGGACACCCGCTCAAGCGCTGGCCGGAGATGGGCATTCCGATCACCATGAGCGACCTTCGGTTCATGAGGTTCATCGCCGCCGAGATCTTCCCCGGCGGTGCGGTGCCATGTGACGAGGACGTCGTCGAATACTCACGAAACGCCGGGTTTTCGGTGGAGCAGTTGCAGAAGATCACTCCGCATTACGTCCGCACGCTCGACACCTGGGCGGCGGCTCTGGAAGCCGCGCGCGATAAGGCGATTGCGGTGACCTCCGAAGAGGTTTACGACCGCTACATGCGCTACCTGACCGGATGCTCTGACTTCTTCCAGCGCAACGTGTCCGAGGTCGGTCAGTTCACCCTGGTCAAGACCTAGCCGGCCGGGCCCGACTCAGAGGGACGGCACGAACGCGCCCATCGCCAGGCCCAGCACCAGCAAGGCGCCGGCTTGGCGGACGTGCACCCAGGCCAGCGCCGCGTACCAAAGTGGCCAGACCGGAAAGTCGGCCGGTGGCTCATCGGGCGGCGGCCGGCGGAAATACGGCCATACCTTGACCAGCCGGGGCAGCGCCAGCACGACCAGCAGAGCCGGCCATGGCATCGCCTTGGCCAGCACCGCGGCGACCACCAGCAGGTAGAAGCCGACCATCATCGCCAGCGTCACCACCCGCGCGCGGGCCTCGCCGAAGATCACCGGCAACGTGTGGATGCCAAGCGGCTCGTCGTACGGGATCTTGTCGATGTGTTTGCCCATCAACACCGTGGTGCACAGCAGCCCGTAGGGCACCGACGCCAGCAGCACGTCCCAGCCGACGTTGCCGACCGCGGAGTAGTAGGTGCCGCAGATCATCAACGGACCCCAGACCACCAGCACGTCCGGCTCGCCAAGGCCGCGTTTCTTCAGTCGTAGCGGTGGCGCGGTGTAGGCGAAGCTGAGCACGAATCCCGACAAGGCGAACGCCACCACCGGCCAGCCGCGTGCCCAGGTCAGCACGATCAGGATCGCCAGATCGGCCAGGTTCACCAACCCGATCGCGGTCAGCAGGGTGCGACGGCTGACCAGACCCGAGAGCACCGGGTGCGGGGCGTAGAGCGCGCGCGGATAGCTCGCGCTGTCGGTGCCCGTCTGAGTGTCGTACAGATCGTTCATCAGGTTATTGGCGGTGTGCGCCAACAAGATTCCGGCGATTGCGAGAATGAGCCAGCGCCAATCCAATCCAGGCTTACCGACCGCCAGCAGCGCGGCGATCAATCCGGCGAACAATGTCATCGGCAGCACCGCTGCCCGGGTGACGACCAGCCACCGGGTGACCGCATCGACCGGGCCGTCCGGTGGCGGATTCGTGGTCCGCACCGCGTAGACCCAGGAACTCAACCGGGAACGGACCCCTACCTCAGTCACTTGCGCCGCTCCTCCTCTTCGCTTCGCTCAGCGTCGTCGTCGTCGCGCATGGGCGCCAACGTAGTCCGCTAATCGGTCAGCGGCGGCACAATCGGCGAGGGATGCGGTTGGCCGCGGAACTTGTCCAGCGACCCGGCCACCTCGACAATGCCGCACAGCGCGCTCCAGCTCAGCATCGTCAGGTAGTCGACCAGCTCGTCGGCGCTCATCCGCGGATCGAGCAGCCACGAGTGGGTGGCCAGCTGCACGCCGCCGACGATGTGATACGCCCACGGCTCCACCCCGCCGACGTCCATCCCGGCCGCTTTCATTCGGCGGCGCAGCACCACCGCGAGCATGCGGGCGATGATCCGCTCGGAGTCGGCGATCACTTTGTTCTTGCTGACCGAACTGTTGGCCATCACGAACCGGTAGGGCTCGGGTTCGTTCGCCACGGTTTGCACGTACACGTTGATGATCTCGCGGGTTAGCTCGAAGCCGTCCAGGTTCGACGACAGCGCGGCCGCCATGTTGGGGATCAGGGTGATCTGCGTGAACCGCATCATCACCGCGGTCGTCAGATCGTTCTTGTCCACGAAGTAGCGGTAGAGCACGGTCTTGGAGACGCCGATCTCACTGGCGATCTCGTCCATGCTCACGAAGCGACCACGCCGACGGATCGCGTCGATCGTCCCGTCGATCAGCTCATTGCGGCGTTCCACCTTGTGCTTGTGCCAACGCCGCTTACGGCCATCGGTTTTTACCGTCGCGGCCGAGACCTGGTGTGCCACTATTGCCGGTTCCTATTCATTCGATAAGTTTGATAGTACGGCTTATCTCCGATGATTTCTCCGTCTAGACCTCCCACAACGGCGTTGTGTAGTTGGGGCGGTAACAGTTACCACGGGATTTTGGCCAGCCGTCCCGCAGGACCGGGGAACGTCGTCCTCACCGAATAGCGACATCGATAGCGGATGATGGTGGGGTGGCAGTCGGACTGAACGGGAGACCCACTCCGGGACCCAAGCACCGAGCCGATCCGCGGCGCCCGCCGACGGCGCAGACGGAGCCGGCGAGGCTGCCGAAGGGGGCGTCCGACAAGCCCGCGTCGTTCGCCGAGTCGTTCGCCGGGGCCGACCCGCAAGCCGACGCCGAGCGGCGCAGAGGACTGCGGCGGATGAAGATCGTGGCGCTGGGTTTTCTGGTCGGCGCCACGGTGGTGTTCCTCGGTTGCCGGTGGGCGCAGGCCGCCGGCGTCACCGACGTGTGGGTCGGCTATCTGGGGGCCGCCGCGGAGGCCGGCATGGTCGGTGCTCTCGCGGACTGGTTCGCGGTGACCGCGCTGTTCAAGCACCCGCTGGGCATCCCGATTCCGCACACCGCGATCATCAAGCGCAAGAAGGACCAACTAGGCGAGGGCCTGGGCACCTTCGTGCGGGAGAACTTCCTGTCGCCTGAGGTGGTACAGACCAAGCTGCGCGACGCGCAGATCCCGGGCCGGCTCGGCAAGTGGCTGTCCGAGACCTCGCACGCCGAGCGGGTGGCCGCCGAGTCCGCCACCGTGCTGCGGGTCCTGGTGGAGCTGCTGCGCGACGACGACGTGCAGCACGTCATCGACCGGATGATCGTGCGGCGCGTCGCCGAGCCGCAGTGGGGCCCGCCGGTGGGACGGGTGCTGTCCACACTGCTCGCCGAGCACCGGCAAGAGGCCCTGATCCAGCTGCTGGCCGACCGGGCGTTTCAGTGGTCGCTGAACGCCGGTGAGGTGATCCAGCGCGTGATCGAGCGTGACTCGCCGACCTGGTCGCCGCGATTCATCGACCATCTCGTCGGCGACCGCATCCACCGCGAGCTGATGGACTTCACCGACAAGGTTCGTCGCAATCCGGACCACGAACTGCGCCGATCGGCGACCCGTTTTCTGTTCGAGTTCGCCGACGACCTGCAGCACGACGAGGCCACGATTGCCCGGGCCGAGGCCGTCAAAGAGCAGCTGATGTCCCGCGAAGAGGTCACCAACGCCGCCGGGACGGCCTGGAAGACGCTCAAGCGGCTGGTGCTCGAGGGGGTCGACGATCCGTCCAGCGCACTGCGTACCCGCATCGCCGACGCGGTGATGAGCATCGGTGAATCGCTACGAGACGACGCGGAATTGCGGGACAAGGTCGATAACTGGATCGTGCGCGGAGCGGAGCATCTGGTCGCCCAATATGGGGTAGAGATCACAGCGATTATTACCGACACGATCGAGCGCTGGGATGCCGAGGAGGCCAGCCGGCGTATCGAGCTGCATGTAGGCCGTGACCTGCAGTTTATCCGCATCAACGGCACTGTGGTGGGCTCGCTGGCCGGGCTGATTATCTACGCGATAGCGCGATTGCTGTTCTAGCAGTGCTTGCAAAAGTTCTGAGCTGCGCTAACAGTGCTTGCAAAAGCTAGCACTGGTTAGCTACCGTGAGCGCGTTCGCACCGAACCAAGCCGACACAAGGACTGAGGGAATCAGCCATGACGCAAGAGGAAAATCTTGCCGCCGTGGTGTCCACCGCCGCGTCGGACATCGGCGGCTTCATCAAAGCGCAGCGTGAAGCGGCTCAGGTATCGGTGCGGCAGCTGGCCGAAAAAGCCGGCGTCAGCAATCCGTATCTCAGCCAGATCGAGCGCGGATTACGTAAGCCGTCTGCTGGGGTACTCAACCAGTTGGCGAAGGCGCTGCGAGTCTCCGCCGAAGTGCTATACGTGCAGGCCGGAATGCTCGAGCCGGGCCCGAAGAACGAGGTCCGCGACGCCATCGTCACCGATACGACGATCACCGAGGGGCAGAAGCAGGTCCTGCTGGACATATATGCGTCCTTCGTGCAACAAAACGAGGCTGCCCGGGAGGAGGGGCCCTCTGCATAAACCCGGAACCCCAACGCAAACCCACTGACGCACAAGAAGAATGACGAAAGGAAACACAATGGCGGACAACAATCCGAACATCGACGACCTGAAGGCCCCCCTGCTCGCTGCACTGGGCGCCGCCGACCTGGCCCTGGCCACGGTCAACGACCTGCTCGCCGAGCTCCGTGAGCGCGCCGAAGAGACTCGCACCGACACCCGCAGCCGGGTCGAGGAGAGCCGTGCTCGCCTGACCAAGCTGCAGGACGACCTGCCCGAGCAGCTGCGTGACCTGCGCGACCGGTTCACCGCTGACGAGCTGCGTAGCGCCGCCGAGGGCTACGTCGAGGCCGCGACTTCGCGTTACAACGAGCTGGTCGAGCGCGGCGAGGCCGCTCTGGAGCGGCTGCGCAGCCAGTCCGGTCTGGACGACGCCTCGGCTCGTGCCGAGGGCTACGTCGACCAGGCGGTCGAGCTGACTCAGGAGGCGCTGGGCACCGTGGCCTCGCAGACCCGTGCGGTCGGCGAGCGCGCCGCCAAGCTGGTCGGCATCGAGCTGCCGAAGAAGACCGACGCCGCCGCGAAGAAGGCCCAGAAGGCCGTCGCCAAGAAGGCTCCGGCCAAGAAGGCTCCGGCGAAGAAGGCTCCGGCCAAGAAGGCTCCGGCCAAGAAGGTCACCCAGAAGTAAATCCGGCGATCCGCGTTGCCCGGTCGGGCAACGCGGACTGACCGACCACTCGACTCCGAGTCGCCCGCCCGGGTGACTCGGAGTCGACGTTTTTGGCGGCTGCCACTTACGCTTACTGCGTGGAGCTCGTAACTAACGTCGTTTTGATCCTGCAG